>CAZWOH010000001.1:0-5699 GCA_964635405.1 uncultured Planctomycetales bacterium
ATAACAGCGGTTTTAAACCGCATTATTTGTTTTTGTTTAGCTTAACGTATATTTTCAATGTGATTTTGTTTGCGCTATTGCTGACGCTTAATTTTTCAGAATTTTCTTTTATCAATTTCTTCATGTCTGCGTTCGAAACCGCAAAGTCGATTTATGCCCATGTGTACAACCAGCTTTTTGTATTAAACTCATAAAGCGTTTTGGGCAGGACATCCCGAATAAAAATTTTCCGTTAAAAGTAAGTATTTTTGTGATCTTTTGTTATAGTATGTGTCGAATTGTTTATTTCTAAGTTCTTTACGGTTCTTTACGCAATTGCCTATGTTGATAAAACAAAAGCTTTTTATCTCTTTTTTTGCTGTTTCAATCCTTCCCATTGTTTTGGTATGTTCCGCCATATTTTTTTATAGCAAAACAACGTTGGCAGACAGGGATTCTTCCCAATTGCGCGCCAGCGCTGATTTTAAAAAGGACAGCGGTCCTGCGGCAAAGGTCGATGTCCAACAGGTCTTTAACCCGATAGCAGAGATGAGAAATTTTATTCTTGTTATTTGTGTGATTGTCCTGTTATTTTTGGGCTTTATCGCAAGCGCCGCAGCCAATTCAATTGCTAAACCCATTGAAGACTTGCGCAAAGGAACCGAAATTATAGGCAATGGAAATTTTGACCATAAGGTTGCTATAAAAACTTCTGATGAGATAGGACAGTTATCCCGCGCGTTTGATCAAATGGTTGTGGATTTAAAAAAAATAATGGTTTCTCGCGGTGAACTCGAAAAAGAAATTATCAGGCGCAAAAAAATCGAAGAAACGAATTTGAAATTGTCGCGGGCTGTGGAACAAAGTCCTGCGGTCATTGTGATCACAGACCCAGAGGGAACGATTGAATATGTTAATCCGGCATTTGAACGTGTGACCGGCTATAGCGCGCAAGAGGCCATCGGCAAGAATCCGCGTATTTTAAAATCAGGATATCAGCCGAATGCGTTTTATAAGAACTTGTGGGACACGATCAAATCCGGCAAAGTCTGGAGAGGCGAATTTAATAATAGGACAAAATCGGGAGCAGTGATTTGGGAAGCCGCTTCAATTGCGCCAATTAAAGATGATCAGGGAAATGTTTATGCATTTGTCGCGGTTAAGGAAGATACGACAGAACGCCGTCATCGGGAAGATCACTTGCGGCGATTAAGAGCGGAGCTTGAGCGTTCAAACCAGGAATTAGAACAATTTGCTTATGTTACTTCGCATGATCTTCAGGAGCCTTTGCGAATGATTGCAAGTTATACCCAGCTTTTAGAAAAACGGTATAATGACCTGCTAGACGAAAAAGGCAAAAAATATATTTATTTTGCTGTTGATGGAGTCAATCGCATGCAACAATTGATCAGCGATCTTTTGGCTTTTTCGAGGGTCGGGACTAAGGACAAAGAACTTATAGAAACAGATCTTAATTTGGTTTATGAAAAAGCGATTAAGAACCTGGAAATTGCGATCAAGGAAAATAATGCGAAAATTCTTTGTGACCCATTGCCTGTTGTGACTGGAGACGATGTTCAGTTAATTCAATTATTTCAGAATCTTGTTGGCAATGCATTAAAGTTTCATGGTGAAGCTGCGCCTGAAGTTCAGATACACGGTCAGGATCATGGGAACGAATGGCTTTTTTGCGTGTCTGACAATGGCATTGGGTTGGATGAAAAATATAAAGACCGTATTTTTATTATTTTTCAGCGGCTGCATACGAAGGACGAGTATAAAGGCACAGGAATAGGACTTGCGGTTTGCAAAAAGATCGTCGAACGGCACGGCGGAAAAATCTGGGTAGAGTCAAAGCCCGGGCAAGGGGCGAAGTTTTACTTTACTATTCCAAAGGAACAAAAGAAAAAAATGGGTGAAATGTTCATGGATGATGGATTGATCAGCATTTAAAAGATTTGAAGCCTAGTTGAAATTTAAGTTGAGGTCCAGGAGGTTGCATGAATAAGAAAATATTACTTATCGATGATAATCAGGGAGATCAATTGCTGGTCAAGGAAGCGCTTGAAGAAAACGGTCTGAATTGTGATCTTGTTTTGGCAAGTTCCGGCGAGGATGGTTTGGCCAAGGCGATTAAAGTAAAGCCGGATATTGTGGTCACTGACACAAATTTGCCGGGCATGGATGGTTTTGAAACCTGCCAGAAAATCAAGGATTTATACGCGGATAATGTCAAGATCATCGTGATGACCGGTGCTATCGATGTGGTTAACGCGGGCAAAGCGCGAGACATGGGGGCAGACGAATATTGTGTTAAAACATCAGATTGCCAGCCTTTATTGGCCAGATTAACAAAGTATTTCAAATAATCGGGATATGAACAAAATTCTTATTGTTGACGACAATCAGCCAGACAGGGAATTATTAGAACAAATTCTGTCAAATGCGGGCGCTGTTTACAGTATCCGTCAAGCTGATTCTGGGCGTTCGGCCCTGCAGATTATCAACGAAGATCCTCCGGATGTGATTCTTTTGGATATTCAGATGTCGGATATCAATGGTTTTGCAACTTTAAAAGAGCTTGGTAAAAAGAAGGATTTTTTTATTCCTGTCCTGCTTGTCTCTTCGTTTACCGGAGACAATGACAGGTTAAAAGGCATCGAAATGGGGGCTTCGGATTTCATTAACAAACCGATTATTTCCGAGGAAGTCATCGCGCGCGTTGCGGCGCATATCAAAATAAAGAAAATGATTGACAGGGCCGCCTGGGTCGCTGCGGAGACTAATGAAGGGATTAAAGTCCTTTATAAAGAGCTTGAAAAAGATGCCGAAAAATTAAAAAAATTGGATGTTTTGAAATCTAATTTTGTTTCGACCGTTTCGCATGAATTGCGCACGCCCTTGGCGATCATACGCCAGGGGGTTTCTTTGATTCATCGAAAGATTTTGGGTCAAATCAATGACCAGCAGGCACAAACTTTAGCTGATGTCCTTGAAAATGTCGATCGGCTGGTGCGGATTATCAATAATATTCTCGACATTTCAAAGCTTGAAACAGGGAAGGTCAACCTTGATAAAGTTGAGATTAACTGTGCTTTGGTGCTACAAAAGTTGGTCGAGCAATTTCGGATGACCGCAAAAACAAAAGATATCACGATCGAAAACGACTTGGCTGAATCTTTGCCGGCAGCTTTTGTGGATAAAGACAAGTTTATCCAGGTTGTCACGAATTTGCTGGGGAATGCGGTTAAGTTTACACCGTCTTCGGGCCGCATCAGGATTTTTGCTAAAGAAGACGGGGATTTTTTGCAAATCGCTGTTTCAGACACCGGCAGAGGGATATCCAAAGAAGATATTCCCAAGTTATTCGAAAAATTTGAACAATTTGGCCGAAAAGACGGCCCCGGTGATCAGGGAACCGGGTTGGGGCTGGCTATCAGCAAAGAAATTGTTGAACTTCACGGCGGGAAAATATGGATAGAATCTGTTGTTGATCAAGGAACGACTTTTACGTTTACGGTCCCTAAATATGAAACGCCAACCGCTGTCTGCACGCGGATCATTAATGCGCATTTGGAGCAGATTTATGCCAAAAAGAACGATGATAAACTTTCGCTTGTTCTTGT
This sequence comes from uncultured Planctomycetales bacterium, assembly GCA_964635405.1. Taxonomy (GTDB): domain Bacteria; phylum Omnitrophota; class Gorgyraeia; order Zapsychrales; family JANLHA01; genus JADLGJ01. The sequence goes on from CAZWOH010000001.1 coordinate 3,606, forward strand.
AAAATTTGCAAACTTTGAGCAAATAAAATCTTTGCGCGGGGAGGCTGCTTGCCAGAAAGTTTTGGCTGATATTTGTCATTTTGCACAGGACTGTGTATCTGATGGTGATTTTGTGACAAAGTACAGTTTTGATAAAGTGATTATTGTGTTGCCCAATAAAGATAAAGCGCAGGCTACAAGTATCGGTGCAAAGATCAGAGAAATGGCATTGTCAAAAGTCATTACTTATAAAGAAAAGCACATTGAGATAAAGTTGCAATATAGTGTGGCCACTTTTCCGCAGGACGGGATGAATGCTAATGAATTACTGCAGTTTGCGCAAGGCGCTTTGCTTTGCAAGAAGAAAATATTGATTGTTGACGACCATCCTCAGGTTGTGCAGTTTTTGATATATCATCTGGATGCTGAAAAACGTTTTGAATGCATTTCGGCTGTCGACGGCGAGCAAGCGTTTAATAAGGCCATTGAAAATATTCCGGATTTGATCATCTGCGATATTGCGATGCCTAAAGTCAACGGGTATCAGTTAACTCATCGTTTGAAAGAGAACAAAAAAACCAGGGACATCCCTGTTATTATTTTGACGGCTCTTAATGTTGACCAGCAGCGGACAGATGAAATAATTTTAGAAAATTATCCTTTGATTGCCAAAACAGAAGGATATGAAAAAATCATTGAAACGATTAATCAAATAATATAGACAGTATTAAAAGGACAAGTTATGGAAAAGAAAAAAATACTGATTGTTGAAGATGAGGATGTCATGCGAAGGATGCTGACTCTTGAGTTGGAAGCCGCCGGCTATGAAGTTTGCCAGGCTGCGGAAGGAAATGCCGCTTTGGAATTTGCGACCAAGGAATGCCCGGACTTGATTATTACCGATGTCCTTATGCCGCAGCTGGATGGTTCGACATTTTATAAGGAGCTGAAGAAAAACAAGGTAACTGGCGATATCCCCGTTATTATTTTAACGGCTCGTGGAAAAATGGAAGATTCATTCAGGGTCATGGGAGTTGATGACTTTATTGCAAAACCATTTGATCCGGAAACTTTACGAGCCAAAATAAAAATTCTTTTAAGCCATGGCAAATCGACTTCCGGCGTGTTAGCAGGAAAGAAAATTCTGGTCTGCGGTAATGACAGTGAAACAATTGAAAATATGGTTCTACAGCTTAAACGAATAGGATGTCACACAGATTTAGTGACAACCGGAGCGCAAATTATTTCAAAGGTTGTCATGTTTTTACCCCAGGTTTTGATTATGGAAGCATTGACTGAGGGGATGGAATCGCACGATATTATCAAAATCATTCGTCAAATGCCGCAAGGAGCTAATATTCCTATTTTGGTATATAGTTACTATCGTTTATCGGACTTTGGCAGTGAAGATGTCCGCCAGCGAGCGCTGAGTGTTGATAGTGCTGTGGAAAATTGCCGTGAGGTAGGGATGACGGAGTATATCGGCCGATTTAATGAAAGTACGTTTCTAAAAAGTGTTAGTAAATATTTGCATTAGGCAAAATCAAAATGTCAAAACTTGAACAAATATTTCAGTTGGAGGATCCTAAAACTCGTGAAATAGAACTTGTCAAATACGCCAAGTTATTAAAGATTAATACGCTTAAAGCCAAAAAAGCTGACGGCAGTTATAGCGAAAATGAATTGGCTGTTTTGATTTATAATGCGGAACAATTTGCAAAACGATCGAAGTTTCAGACAATTGCTTTGATTGTAGTTGCTATTTTTGTAATGATTGTCGTATTTGCCGGCCTTAACATGTTTAAGATGATGTTACCCCGGGAATAAAGGTCGGTGTTGATTTTACCCAAATCACAATTTGCTTCGTCGTAATTTGGTTTTGCCAGAGTATTAAAGATGGCAAAGAGTTTTTGGGGCCGCACTTGACAAAATCTTTTTCTGTAGACATAATGCAAAATCTTTGGTCGTTCTTGATGCAGTCAAGAAGGGATAGTTTTGGTAGATTTGAAGAAATCTGTACTCACCAATCCTTTTTTTGAAGGATAATTTGGTAGTATTTAACCTCTCCTTTTCAAGAGGATAATTTTGATAGATGAAGAGTTTGGTTGAGGTGGC
>CAZWOH010000001.1:5799-8488 GCA_964635405.1 uncultured Planctomycetales bacterium
ATGCTTCGCGTGTGGGACAACACCTCTCCTTTTCAAGAGGATAATTTTGATAGATGAAGAGTTTGGTTGAGGTGGCCCCACATGCTTCGCGTGTGGGACAACACCTCTCCTTTTCAAGAGGATAATTTTGATAGATTTAAGGTAGGAGAGGTGGCTGAGCGGTTGAAAGCGGCGGTCTTGAAAACCGTTAACCCGCAAGGGTTCCAGAGTTCGAATCTCTGCCTCTCCGTAACTTTTTCCCGATAAGGGAAAAAGTTGCGGATGCTGTAAAGACATTGGTCAGGCTCTGTTAAATTTTTAGTTTCCTTCTTTTTAGTCTCAAGAGTTGTGATATACTTTGGGCATTGCTTGAAAAACTCTTATGGCCACCCGACTAAAACTCACATCGTTTGAAAATTCATCCCTGCTTCGTAAGCTTACGATTTTTTATTTTGTGATCTCAATTGTTCCGTTTGGTTTCCTTTATTATCTTTATTTGAAGATGGATAGTAATGGACGAATCGAAATTAGTGCCGATCGATTTAATTCAGCCTTGTTTTGGGTGGGGTTGGGCATTTTTGTCGGCTATTTTGCCATGCGTACGATGATCGGCAAGTTAACGGATATTACCCGTCGCAATACCGAAACTTTGGAACAAATTTTAGGGATAGAAAAGATCAAGTCGATTTCGACCGGCAGCAGTAATGAAATCGCCATTCTCGCCAAATCTTTTAATGAAATCACCTCCCGCCTTGAAGAAAATATCCGCAACCTTGAATTAGCCAAGAAAACTTTGCATTCTGTCCTGTCCCGGGTTGGCCAGGGACTTTCTTCAATGGATAACATCGATACTTTTTTGCACCTGATCGTTGAGACAATGACAGAATCGCTGCAGTCACAAAACGGCGCTTTGTTTCTTCTCGATGAAACGAGGAAAGAATTTTGTTTGAAAATCGCCTATGGCCCAAGCATAAATGCAAACTCGCAGCTTCATCTTCCGGCTGGCGGTGGGCTCTTTTCGCCGGCTTTAATTGCAAACAAGGCCATGTTGATTTCGAAAATTTCTCATGATGACAATCCTGCGGTAATATTTCGTCCGCCCGTTATCTGTGCGCCTATGATTTTGCATGAGCATACCATAGGTGTCATGGCTGTTTGGGGACGCAAAAGCGAGGAAGTCTATAACGACGAGGAACTCAACCTTTTTTATAATCTTGCCCTGCAGACCGCTGTGGCCATCGAAAATTCGAGGCTTAATGAAGATGCCGAAAAAACATATTTTGAAACGATTTCCGCTTTAGCACTTGCTGTCGAAGCTAAAGACCCTTATTCACGCGGGCATTCGGATCGTGTTGCACGGCTTTGTGTTGAGTTGGGAAAACAGTTTAAGTTAGAACAGCCTGATCTTAATATTTTGCGTGATGCGGCCAAGTTGCATGATTTGGGAAAAATTGGTGTCACAGATGCGGTGCTAAAAAAAGACGGTCCTTTAACGCATGATGAAATGGAAATGATGAAGCGTCACTGCGAAATCGGCGAAGGAATTATCAAGCCGATCCGGTCTTTAAAAAATCTTTGTGACCCGATTCGCCATCATCATGAAAAGCTCGACGGCAGCGGTTATCCCGACCGGCTTAAAGCAGGGCAAATTACATTATTGACGCGTATTTTGTCGGTTGCTGATATTTATGATGCTCTGACTTCCGAGCGTTCGTACCGCCCGCCGTTCTCGTCGCAAAAAGCTTTTGAAGAGCTTCGCAGGATGAAAGACCAGATTGATCAAAAGATTGTCGATGCTTTGGCTGTTGTTTTAAAAAATCCCGCCGCTTAATCCACAATTGAACAACTTAATATTCAAGGAGTCCTTGTGAAAGTTCAGAGGCGCAATTTTGGCAGGGATGATCCATCACGGATGATTTTAGTCGCCCAAGTTGTGAGCCTTTATTTTTTGACCGTTATCGGTGTCGTCGCAGCAATAGTTTATTATCAGGTGCCGATTTATCAGGGAGAGTGGTACGCGTGGCCGACACCGGCATTGTTTTTAGTCTGGTTTTTGTATTATGGGGTTCCGTTTGTTTTGGCAAGCATTTTTGGGTTTCTTTTTCGGCCATTTTCAAAAAGTTTTCGAAATATTTTTTTTGCGATTCTAATGATTCAGTTGTTTTTTAGTTTTATTTTAATGACGTTGCGGTGGGATTATTTGCAAAATTTCAACAACAAAAATCGTTGGAAAAAAAGCGACCGCATCACTATTGAAAAAATAACACCGCGGCAGTTTGACCGCAATCAGGATGGGTATATTGAAGAAATCCGGTTGAATGTTGTTTTTGATTTTACGCGCCTTCGGCCCAGTGATTATTTGTTGCATGCGGCCATTGTCCCTGGAGGGTCGTTGTCCGCTTTTGTTGTCGACGGGGGAGGGGCATTTTCGATTACAAAGACAGGCGGCGAAAATAAGTTTGAGCGGGAATTTGTTGTCACGCCGCGAACGGATCTTGGACCACTGCCGATTGGACTGCAAAATTTTCAGCTAAAGTTTTTGCTATTTCGCATCGTGGCGATTGATGAATACGGAAAAAATATTTTGGCCTTAGCCCGCTGGTCGCCTTTTTTGCGTTCAACACATTGGGACGGGGTAGATCAGGAAATTTATGAAGATTGGCGGCCTTTGGATAATAAAATTACGCCGGATGTCTTTTCAATGCGTGCG
>CAZWOH010000001.1:8588-57863 GCA_964635405.1 uncultured Planctomycetales bacterium
TGAATCGGGCGGTCTCGAAAACCGTTGTGGGCCCAAAGCTCATCCAGGGTTCGAATCCCTGTCTCTCCGCCATTGTTGACGCTCAGGCGAACCCTGTTCTACACCGTTATCGGTGTGGGGCAGGGTTTCCTGTTTTTTGGGGTCAATTTGGCAGGAAACCTCGTCAAACGGCTCGCCAACGTACATCCGCATGATAATGTGGTCATCATGGACGTCCATGGCCTTAATAAGGGCTTTCAGCAGGGTTATTTGGGCTTCTGCCGGGGCTTCGTCCAGATGAGCCATGGCAAACCGCAGGTTTGAGTATAAGTATTCGCTGGAGTGGATCGACATGTCAGCGGCCCTGCGGCGTGCGACCGCTTTTGAGAGCTGATCTTCAGCCACCGTGATTTCCTTTTCGTAAGCGGTCATTTTTTCAGAGTAGGTGACGCCTCTCGGGATCACTTTCTCAATGGCTAAGTTTAAGAGCTTGGCCGCCGCTTGTTTCGCCTTTTCGAGTTTCTTTTGGAGGGTCTTGATTTCTTTATCGTAGATTTCCAGTTTGGTTGCATTATCCTTGATGGCTTTTCCCATCGCCTTCACGATTATTTCTTGGTCTGTTGACGCTCGCCTAAAGAAGGCAATCACCGCTTCATCAAACGCCGTAGCGGATATCCGCTTGGTGTCACACCCGAGTTTTTGTCTTGCCCGGCTACACTCGTAATAATAAAAAATGTTACCGTTATGGCTGTGAGCTATGGTGCAGACAAAACTACTCCCGCATTTCCCACACTTCAGTAATCCTTTCAAACGCTGGTTATAATCTTTCACTATTTTCTTGAATCTGTGCCCGGGCAAATTTGCCGTGATCACCCGGTTCGCCTTGTCCCAGAGTTCTTCATCAACTATCGCTTCGTGTGTGCCTTTGTGCAGTTCTTTGCAGTAGGAAATCATGCCTTTGTAGAACGGATTCTTGAGAATTTTGGCGACCGTTTGTTTGCGCCAGACCATTTTCTTGGCTGTCGGCACTTCGCTTTGGATGAGACGGTGCCCAATTTCGCTTAGGGTCTTGTTATCAGCGGCCAGCTCAAAGATTCGGCGTATGTGCGGGGCTATGGTTTCATCGATCACGTTTTTATGAGGTTGTCTGCCGTTTGGAAGGGGCTCGCCGTCTTTGATTTGTTTGTAGCCAAACGGTGGTTTGCCCGCTACCCATTTGCCTTGTCTTGCCCGGGCGATCGCTGAGGCTTTGACACGTTCACCGGTCATTTCACGCTCGAAAGCGGAGAGCAGTCCGATGATGCCGATAACAACCCGGCCAATGGCGGTTGAGCTGTCCAGATTTTCACGAACGGATAGGAAGTCGACCTCTTTGGCTTTGAAGATGTCAATCATGCCGTAAAGATCACGGGGGTTTCGGGTCAGACGGTCGAGCCGGAAAAAGATGATCCCATCGAATGATCGTGTTTTTTGGATATCTTTCAGGATCGCTTGAATGCCCGGACGGTTGAGATCCTTACCGGAGTATCCGTCGTCGTTGATGATGCCGTTCTCTCCGAAATTAGCCAGCTCGTAGCCAAAAGCCTCGAGCATGTTTTTGCAGTGGTGCGCTTGGGCGTCCAGTGTCGTGTAGTCGCCTTGCGCCTGATCGTCGGTTGAGCATCTGGTGTAAATTACGAATCGTTTTCGTTTTCTTTCTAGTGCTGGCGCTATCATTTTTCTCCTTTCCTTTACAACAACCCCTATAACAACCCCTCGGACAAGTCAAGCTATATCAAGCCCGCAAGAGTAAATACGGTCTTACTTATACATTCCGGATTTTTGGGTATTTTGTCGGATTTTTTCCGACACTTTTTGAAGTTTTCCGGAATGTACGCCCTGAGGTGATACCAAATGGGCAAACCAATAGTCAGTCAATTTCAAAAACGTTTCGGCGATCGAATCACGGTTGTTTACCCGGACAAGCCCCGCAGTGTGGTTGAGGATCAAACACAGGGGGAAGTGCTGGCGAAGGCCGTCACTCAGGTTATAGCCGGGATTTTAAAGCGTGCCCCCACGCAGGAGGAGTTGCTCGGATTGGTTGATATATCCGGGACGCACTCTCGTCGGAAATCCTAAATCACGGAGCCCTCCGTGATTTTGTTGAGGGGTTATTAAAGCTATCCTTTAGTTGGGCTCATTTGAGACACCGCAAAAAAAGAAAGCGGAGGTGTCTCATGATGAGTCCGAGGTACGAAGGTCTGTTTCAAGATTGGGAAATTGGGGTAGCGAAAAACGTAATTGAGAGGTTCAGGAAGCAGTGGAAATGTTTGGAGCTGGAAGGGTTTGATGATCTTCTTCAGGAGTGCCTTACCGATTGGCACTTCTCGAAAGATGACTTTAACCCTTCGGCTGGGGCAAATGTGCGGACGTTTATGTCCCGGGTTGTGGCGCATAAACTTCAGCACCTTATCGAAAAGCATACAGCGGGAAAACGTAAAGCAGGGATTAATAACGTCTCGCTAAACGAGCCGATTTCTGATGAAGAAGGCTCGCCTACCTATTTAGATCAGCTTTCAGAAGACGAGAATCACGTCTCGGATCTGCATATCACCGCATTACTCAAGATCGACATCCATCGGGCTATTGAGAAGTTAACCCCACAGCAGAGGGAGTTGTGTCGCCTTTTGGGTGAGGAGGGGTTGAGCGTATCGGAAGCCAGTGAGTTGCTTAATACGCCCCGAAGCACTCTCTATGACGACATTAAGCGCATCAAAGCCATATTCCAGCAGGAAAACCTTCATGAGTATCTCGATTAAAAAAAGTTCCGACACTTTTCGAGGTTTTCCGGAATGTACGCCTTGGAGGAAAAAACGATGCAGGTTTGTAGGTTCAAATTCAACAGAAGTTTAAGCCGTGAGCAGATCGAGGAAAAGATCGCCTTCGCTGTCGTGGCGGCTGAATGCACGTTTGGGCAGGCGAAGGTCAGGCTCAATGCGGCGTATCTTGCGGCGGACAACAAGGTCGTTATCGATGTTTCCAGCCCGGTGGGCGAGCACATAGCTGAGGTGTTCACCGGGCTTCTTATTAAGGATTACGGCGAGCAGTCATTCACCGTGGAAAGGGTGCGCAATGAAGGTAGTTCGGGGACTAAAGGAAATTTATAAGCGCTTGAGTTGGTACAACCGGATGCGTTTACGGGAAGCCAACTGCAAGGAGTTAAGGAGAAAGTCGTGAGTCTTTACAGGCACCAAAAAGAGGCTGTTGAGTTCGCTATCCGCAATCATGGATGCGGTGCGTTCTTCCACGATCCCGGGTTAGGTAAGACTCGCACGGGCCTTGAGGTGTTCCGGTATTACAGAGGAAAACACCCCAGCCTCAGGTTATTGGTTGTTTGTCCGCTTTCCTTGGTCAATTCGGCGTGGGGCGAGGATATCAAGAAATTTACCGACTTCACCTACGCTCCGTTCAAGGAGATCAAGGGCGAGGTGCCGGATATTGTGGTCATCAACTACGAGTGCCTTATCTCGAAAAAGAATTTACCGCTTGTCGAGTCGCTTATTTGGAAGCATCGGTTCATGTGTATCCTCGATGAGAGTTCCCGCCTAAAAAATAATAAGAGCGTCACCACAAAGACGCTTCTTGAGTTAACCGGTTGTTTTCCTTATCGGCTGATCGCTTCCGGGACCCCGATGCCGAACAGCGAGTTTGAGCTTTGGGGACAGATGAATTTCGTTCAGCCGGAGTTGCTTCACAAATCGTTCTACGCATTCCGCAATACATATTTCCATTTGGAACGCAATGGCATCATGCGACAGGGAAGCCGGTATATGAGTAAAGACGAGATTCGGGAGATCTTCAGTCAAGGCTGGAAGTACGCCATCACGAACGAGAACAGGGAACTGTTGATGAGCGAGATTAAGCCATTCACGCACTGGGTCAAGAAAGAGGAAGCGTTGGATCTTCCCGAGAAGATTGATGAGACCAGAGAGGTTACGCTCTCGACGCAGGAGCGCAAGGCTTATAAGGAGATGGAGGATTTGCTTATCACCGAGATTGAGGGTGTTGAGGTGACAGCGCAGATCGCTCTCACGAAACTCATGAAATTGCGGCAGGTGACAGCCGGGTTTTTATATTCAGCTACCGGGGCGGCGCTTCAAATCGGGGCTTCCTCAAAAATTAAAGAGCTTGAGGAGGTACTCGAGGAGTTGGGTAATCAGCCGGTGATCATTTGGGTTCAGTTTCATCATGAGGTTCACGCCATCGAGAAACTTATCAGCGATAAGTACGGGGTGAATCAGGTCACGACGCTTTATTCCGACACGCCCGACAGGGACGAGTCGATCAACAAATTCAAAAACAACGAGGTGCGGTATCTCATAGCGCATCCCCGCTCAGCGGCGCACGGGCTTACGTTCGTGAACTGTTCAGCGATGGTGTTTTTCAGCCTCGATTATTCGTATGAGGCGCACGCTCAGGCGAGGGATCGCATTCACAGGATCGGGCAGAACAAGAGTTGTTTGTACGTTTACTTGGTGGCGAAGGATTCGATTGATGAGGAGCTTTTGAAAGTTTTGCAACGCAAACAGTCATTACAGGACGTGGTCTATGGAATTGTCAGAAAAAAGGCTAAAGGAAAAAGTCCTCGCAATGCTTAGGAGGGAGTTTGGCGATGCTTGGGTTTACAAAACATCGGACAGATGGAAGGCGGGAATCCCGGACGTGCTTATCTGCAGAAAAGGACGCTTTTTTGCGGCCGAGCTTAAGGTCGGGAATAACAAGGCTACGAGAATACAGCTTTACGTTCTTGAACAGATTAAACGTGCCGGTGGGCGTGTTGCTGTGTGTCGTAGCGTGGATCAGGTCAGGAATCTACTTACTAACGAAGGAGGTGATTTAAATGGTTAAGGTCGGAGAAAAACTTCTCATCGCCGTCAAGGTTATCAGCATCACTGAGACTGAAAGCGGAATTTTTTACAAGGTCGCTCCGCTGGATAAGGAGCGGCATTACGACACGATGAATATTTACGACAAGGATATTCAGTCGTGCATGACGCAGGAAATAAAGGGAGGTAAATAATGCCGGAGAAAGACACGGAAAGAGAGTTGCTGTATCGGTTCAAATGCGCACGAGAACGCCGAGAAGAAATGAAGGCGGCGTTGGACGAGTCGCAGGAGGAATACGAGAAAGCGGAATCACGGCTCATTGAGTTTTTGGAAGCGAATGGGGCGGTGTCCACAGCGAAGTATGAGGGCATGGGATACGCTCAGATTCAGAAACCGAAACTTTATGCGAGCTGTCGGCAGGAGAACATGGACAGGCTTTTTGATTTCCTTAAAGAGCAGAAGCGTGAGGATCTTATCAAGACAACTGTCATGCCGCAGACCCTTTCGAGTTTCACGAAAGAGTGCATAGAGGGAGGGGTCGAGGTTCCGGAGTTCATCAGTTATTACTTAAAACCAACAATCAGGCTTTACGCCTGAAAAACGAAGGAGGCATGACATGAGTCAGGAAATCGTAAAGACGCAAGAAGGTTCTCTAATGCAGGCGGATAAAGAACAGAGAGGTTTTGAATCCGGAGTTGATCAGCAAGACTTGATCATCCCGAGAGCAAAGCTCATTCAGGCGTTATCGCCTGAGATGCAGGACGGATTGCCCGGCATAAAGATCGGGGCAATCATAAACTCACTCACGAAGGAGTCGTTACCGGAGGAGTTTATCCCGATATTCTCCTTCAAGAATTACATTCGTTTTAACCCGAGAAGCAAGGACGATCCGAATTTCGACTCGGACTTTGAGCCGGGAGCGATTATCTGGCGCTCAGCGGACCCGAGCGACCCGCAGGTTCAGGCGCAGACGAAGTTCGGGCCTAACGGCGAGAAACCGGTGGCAACTACGTTCCTTAACTTCTTCTCGTTCTTCCCGGGCGTTCCCATGCCGGTGATCGTCAGCTTCGCAAAGACGAGCTATCGCACGGGCAAACAGTTGTTGTCGCTTGGCAAGTTCCGGGGCGGGGATATGTTTTCCCGCAAGTACCGTTTAACTTCGCAGATGGAGTCAAACGATATCGGGACGTACGCTGTTTTAAGGGTTGCGCCTGTGGGTGACGCCGCACCGGAGGATTTCGCCGTGTGCGAGCGGTTGTGGAAAGACTTCGCCGCTAAAGCGAAGGATATTCAGGTTCACGTTGAGGATACCACGGAGGAAGAAAGACCATATTAAAGAGGATAAGGGGTGGGGACATTTTGTCCTCACCCCTGTTTTTATAGGAGTGTTTTATGACAATACCGGAGCAGTTACGTGATAACCGGTATGGTTTCCTCAAACTCCGTGGTCAAACGAAAATACCGCTTGAGACAGGATGGCAGAAGAAACCGTACCGTTTTACAGATATCGAGACGTGGTTTAATACCGGCAATAATTACGGCGTGATGGGCGGTGAGGGCGAGCTGATCGTTCTTGACGCTGATCAGAAATGCATTAGCGAGATCGCCGAGTCGGATTTACCCAAGACGTTCACGGTTAAGACGCCGAAGTGCGGGCATCATTATTATTTTTTATGTGCCGAGATCACACGCAAGATCGTCCTCAATAAGGACAAGGATCATTTCGGCGAGATTATATCGAATGGCGCTCAGGTTGTCGGGTGCGGATCGATTCATCCGGACACAAAAACGCCGTATGAGCTTCTTCGTGATTTGGGAATAACACGCATCAGCCGTGAGGAAATATTAGCCCCGCTCGCAGAGTTTTTGGTTGATGACAAGCAGTTGTATGACGGCATTAAGCCGGAAGATTTGGACATTATGTCCGTTCTGCAAAAGAACGGAATTGAGTTAAAGAAATTATCCGGCCAGTACGCCTGCGCTCATCCCATTCATGGATCAAAGACTGGGATGAATCTTGTTGTGCATCCGCAGAAGAACGTCTGGAAATGTTTCCGCTGTAATTCAGGCGGAGGAACGCTTCTTCTTATCGCTGTGCTTGAGGGGATTATCGACTGCCAAGAAGCAAAGCCCGGGGCGTTAAGAGGCGAGCTGTTTAAGCGTGCCGTTAAAGTAGCGGAGGAAAAATACGGTTTTAAGGTCAAGCGGCAGGATCATTCAAGCGTTCCGGCTGGCTTGTGGAACGATGAGTGGAATTCCAAGCGGCTTGTTGAGCGGCATGCCGGGCTTATCAGGAATTGCGATAATCTTGGCGGCTGGCACGTTTGGGACGGCAGGGCGTGGAAGCTCGATGAGATTCACGTTATCACGGCATTGGCTCGGGACACCGTTAGAGCTTTTCATGATTACTTTCAGCAGATGGATGAGGAGGAGCAGAAGTATTTTATCAAGCACATGCGCATTTCAGGCAACGAGGCGAAACTCAGGGCTATGGCGAACGTGGCTCGAAGCTGGCCGGGGATGTCGGTGCGCTCAGATGATTTCGACGCTGATCCGTATTTATTAAATTGTCAGAACGGCGTGCTTGATTTGCGCACGGGCAAGATGTCGGCGCACAGCCCGGATTTTCTTCTCACGAAGATATGTAACACGCATTTCGACTCTAAGGCGCAATGCCCGGAGTGGATGAAGTTTCTCGATACTATCTTTAAAAGCGATAAAGAGTTAATCGATTTTATTCAGAAGGCTGTTGGGTACGGGCTTACTGGCGATGTGTCGCAACAGGTGTTTTTTATCCTTCATGGCGACGGTGCGAATGGTAAGTCAACTTTCGTTGAGACGTTCTATAAGATTCTCGGCAGTTACGCCGCAATAACGCCCACATCGACATTGATCGCTAAGCGGGGCAACGAGATCCCGAACGATGTGGCGAGGCTTAAGGGCGCAAGGTTCATCATCTCATCGGAGCTTGAACGCTCAAAGACCCTTGATGAGGCGTTAGTCAAACGCTTCACGAGCGAGGAGCCTATATCAGCACGATTTTTAAGACAGGAGTTTTTCGAGTTTAAACCTACCGGCAAGATTTACCTTTCCACGAATTATAAACCCACGATCAAGGGGACGGATGACGGAATATGGCGCCGTATCCGGCTTATTCCGTTTGAGCATAAATTTGAGGGTGCGAACAAGATTGAGAAGTTCGCAGAGAAGTTTTTGTATCCGGAACTGCCCGGAATATTGCGCTGGGCTGTTGAGGGTTTCTTAAAGATGCAGAAGGAAGGCATGAAGCCGCCGCAAATCGTGCAGTGCGCAACACAGGATTATAAATCAGATGAGGACGCTATTGGGGCGTTCTTGGATGAGCTTTGTGAGTTTGGGGAGATGGAAGTAGTCGGCGTTTCCGAGCTCTATGATTCGTTTAAGGAAAACTCGGATGCTTTCATGCGTAAGAAGGACTTTAACGATTACATGGAGAAGCATGGGTATCAGAAGCAAAGAGGCACAGTGGGGCGGCTTAAAGGCAGGTATTACTGGCAGGGGCTCAAGCTCAGGGAGATTCCCAAGGGGGAGGATTTCGATGATCGGCCATATTGAGTTTATGCCTCAAAAACTCCACCGCTATAAGTCGTTAATTGACAATAAGTTGTGGCGAGTGGTGGAGAAAGTGGAGTTTTTTATCTATAACTCGTGTGTGAGAAAAATTTTGGTTTTTATATATATGTACAGGAGAAATGCAAAATCTCTCCACTTACTCCACCGGGTTTACGTAAGTGGTTGATTTATAAGGGGAAAACTACGGTGGAGTTTTTTGTATGGATAAGCATGAGGAGTTCAAAAGGCTATACAAACGGTTCATTGACGGCTCACGCTGGCTAAACAAGAAGATGATGGACGGCACAGCCACGCAAAAGGACAAGGACGAGTTTAATGAGCGGGTGGTAGCCCCCATGGACGCAATATGGGCGACGTTCACGGATGAGGAGAAGGACTATTGGGGCAAGGTTCAGTACGCAGTTGATCTGTTTGAGGGAACAATTGTCCTTGAAGATGAAGCCCGTAAAAGAAAACAGATTGAAGAACGAAGCAAGAGGAAGAAGAAGCGATGGAGAAATTATTCCCGATCATATTAATCGTTTTAGATTTCGCCGCAGGTGTTGTGTACGCCTGTGGTGGGGACGTACGGCACGCAATTTACTGGACGGCCGCAGGAGTGCTGACGATATGCGTTACGTTTTAGGCAAGAATTTTTACGGGTCCTTCTGGGGGCGGTTTGGGCGAGGGTCGGGCGAGGCGCATTTTGTGAGTGATATAAAATTTTAAAATGCGTGTCAGTGTCAGTGAGGTCAAAACAAGGCGGTCAAAATGGTCACAAAAGGCTCAAAAAGGCGCATTTCATGGGGGAATACGCTTAGGAATGGGCAAATAAGGAGGAATTTCGATGGCAAACATTAATGTCAATCCTGACATTTGCGATGTCAGTGTGTCAGAGCTTAAACCGGCTCCGTATAACCCAAGAGAGATTTCGGACGAGGCGTTAGCGGGGCTTCGGCAGTCGCTTGAGCGGTTCGGGATGGTGGATCTCTTGGTGGTGAACCGGCGCAACATGAGAATCATCTCAGGACATCAGCGATACAAGATTTTGCAGGAAGCGGGCGTTGAGAAAGTCACGGTCATCATGGTTGACGTGGATGAGATAGCCGAAATGGCTATGAACGTCACGCTCAACTCTCAAGAAATAACCGGGCAGTGGACAGCGGCGATCATTCCGCTTCTTGAGAAATTGCGTACGGAGAATGGGGACGCATATCTCGCTTTGCGTATGCAGGAGCTTAGGGATCAAGTGCGGGAGTTTGAGCAGGAGAATAAAGGCATTGGTAAAACGTTGCCTGATGATCTTCCCGAACCGCCGAAGGATCTTATCACCAAACCCGGGGACTTATGGATTCTCGGGGATCACCGGTTGTTATGCGGTGACAGCACTAAAGAAGAAGATGTCGCCCGGTTAATGGACGGACAGCAGGCGGACTTGCTCGCAACCGACCCGCCGTACTGCGTTGATTACACCGGTAAGGATAGACCTAACGGTGGCAGGGATTGGTCGAACGTTTACCACGAAGTTGATATCCCGGACGCATCGGCATTCATGAAAAGTTTTTATTCTGTCGCACTCAAATTTATCAAACCGCACACAGCGTTGTATCTCTGGCACGCATCGAAGCGCAGAAGCGAGATTGAGGGTGTGTGCAAAGATCTCAACATTCTCATTCATCAGCAAATCATTTGGGTTAAGCCGTGCGTGATTTTGACCTACTCATTTTATTCGTGGCGGCATGAGCCGTGTCTTTTGATGTGGGTCAAAGGGCAGAAGCCGCCGTATCGCCCGAAGGACAAATCTATCGGAAGTGTTTGGTCGATTGATTTCGTGCGCTCAGGTGACCCGACCACGCCGGAGTACCACACCGATCTTTGGGAGCTTGATTGGGAGGGTAAGAAGCGGGGAAGCTCGATCGCTGAGCATCCCACGGTTAAACCAACGGAGGTGTTCGCCATACCAATGCGTGTGCATACGCAGGTTGGGGATATTTGTTTTGAGCCGTTTTGCGGATCGGGTTCTCAGATCATAGCCGCCGAGAGGGTCAATCGCAGGTGCTTTGCCATGGAACTTGAACCGTTCTTTGTGGATGTGGCGGTTAAGCGCTGGGAAGAATTTACCGGCAAGAAAGCGGTGAGAGCGTAATGGAAGAAGTGAAGCCGAAACAGAACTTGGCGGATATCGCCCGGAAGAAACGCTACTTGCACTTGATTGAGAAACTGCATAGCGGCACGCCGTTAACGAAACCGGAGATTAAAGAGCTTGAGGAGTTTGAAAAAGAACCGGAGGCGCCGACTGTCGTTAAGAGCGCAGAGGAAGTGGCGCAGTTCATGGACGTGTCGGAGCGCACGGTTTATCGCTGGCGCAATGAAGGTATGCCGGTCACGAAAGATGGTTACTACGATCTTGAGCGGATCAGGGTTTGGTTTGAGGAAAGAGAAAAGACCGGTGATGGCGAGGGCAAGGCTTACTGGGAAGAAAAGATCAGGAAGTATAAAGCGACGCTTCTTGAGATTGAGTTGAAGAAGGCTCAGGGTGAGCTTGTCTCAAGCGAGGAGGTTGAGCGTGGGCGCATTTCAAGAATCATCGCTGTCAAGCGGTCATTCTTGGCTTTACCGACACGGCTTGCGCCAGTTCTTTCTATGCAAGAGCCGAGGGAAATTGAAGTCATTCTTTATGAGGCGATATCAGAAATTATTGATGAATTCGCAGGGGTTGTAAATGAGAACATTGAAACAGGACAGACAAATTTGGACGCAGGCGGAACTGCAGGCGTGGAAGCGTCCGGCGAAGATAACAGTCAGCCAGTGGGCTGATCAATATCGTTATCTCAATCCGGTCACGTCAGCCGAACCGGGCAGGTGGAAGACTGTGCGCACACCTTATTTGCAGGGTGTGATGGACGCTTTCACGGATCCGTATGTCGAGGAGATCACGGTCATGGCGGCGTCTCAAGTCGGCAAGACCGAGGGCATGTTCAATATGCTGGGATACGTTATTGATCAGGACCCGGGCCCCACGCTGGTGGTGTTACCGAGAGAAAACGACGCAAAGAGCGTTTCATATAACCGTGTACTTCCCATGATTCACGGCTCGCCGGTTCTTCGCAATCGTATGCCGGTTAACGCTGACGATATGACGAAACTCGAATATCGTTTTGACCGGATGATTCTATTCTTCGCAGGGTCGAACAGTCCGGCGGATTTGGCTTCAAGACCGATTCGCTATTTGTTTTTAGATGAGATTGATAAATACCCGAGGTTCTCAGGGCGTGAGGCTGATCCGATTAAGTTGGCGACAGAGCGACAGAAAACATTTTGGAATAAAAAGACGGTTAAGGTATCAACGCCGACAACTCGTGATGGCTACATCTATCGTGAGTTTGAAAAATCCGACCAGCGCAGGTTTTTCGTGCCGTGTCCGCATTGCGGCGGGTATCAGATACTGGTGTTTGGTCAGATCAAATGGCCGGAGCATGAGAGGTCAGCTGAGAGAATCAGGAACGAGAGGCTTGCGTGGTATGAGTGCGAGCATTGCAAGAAGCGCATCGATGATTATCAAAAGCAACAGATATTGGCTCACGGAAAGTGGGTGCCGAGAGATTGCGAGATAAACGAGCAAGGAGAGATTTGGGGTGAGGGGATTAAAAGTAAACACAGGGGATTTTGGATTAATTCACTTTACTCGCCGTGGCTTAATTGGAGCGATATCGCCGCAGAGTTTTTGAAGTCGAAAGATTTCATTGAGCTATTGATGAACTTTGTCAATTCGTGGCTTGCCGAGGTTTGGGAAGAAAAAATTGAGGAGACCACGGTTGATCGGGTCAAAGCGCACGCCTGCGAGTATACGGAAGGGATAGTTCCCGATGATGTGGTTGTCTTAACCGCTGGCGTTGACGTGCAGAAAGATCATTTTTATTACGTTATTCGTGGCTGGGGATATGAGGAACAGTCGTGGCTTGTGCGGTGCGGCTCTCTGGAATATTGGGATGATTTAGTTGAGGTGTTATTCAAGACGGAGTACAGAAAGTTTTCGGGTGGTGAGACACTTCCGGTTTACATTACATGCGTTGATTCGGGGTTCAGGACTGACGAGGTGTATCACTTCTGCAGGCAGTGGCACGATCGGGCGAAGGCGATCAAGGGTCAGGAAGAATTAACGGACGGTAGATTTTACCGGGCGTCAAAGATAGATATTAATTCACGCACGGGAAGCATTATCAAGAACGGGCTGGTGCTGTGGAATCTTAATGTCACGCAGTATAAGGACAAGATCAGCCGCCTTGTTGCGAGCAAGGATCCGGAGAAATGGCATTTGTTTAAAGACCCGTCAGATGATTACCTTTCTCAGTTCACCGCTGAACATAAGGTTTTGGTAAGAAACAGAAACACAGGCAAGGCGAAGGAAGTCTGGCAGAAAAAACGCTCCTCGGTTGCGAATCACTATCTTGATGCGGAGGTTTACGCCATTGCCGCCGCTGACATAATCCGTGCGCTTAATCTTCGCAGAGACGAGCGTACGGTTCATAAAGATATAAGGCAGGAACACAGCCGTTCCAGCTGGATTCGCAAGCGGGAAGGGGCGTGGATTTAATGGGCGGCAGATGGCTGAATAGACATGAAAACTGGCTTGATAAAAAACCCAACATCGAACGTCGCCCTGTTGGCAGACCGGTTAATGACAGCGAGGATTACGGCGTGAGGTATATTCCGTTAAAATGCCCGAAGTGTAAAAGCAAAGACGTGCGGTGTTATTCAAGCTCACCGCCTATTCGATATCATGTTTGCCGGGATTGCGGCTACAATTTCAAATCCGTTGAGGCAAGTGATGAAAAATAATTATTACTATTTTGTAGTAACGACCCAATTGAAAAAGATATGAGATGAGATAAACTTAAATTAGAAAATTAAAAGCGGGACAGCTGATCACTGCCGCCGCACCCAATAAGCAATAAAAACCCGATTCCTTAGCTAAGGGGGAGTCGGGTTTTTTTATTGGGCTGATGGAGAGGTTATGAGCACACCAACAAAACAGGAAATGCTTGAGAACGTTGAGACGGCGATTAACGCCCGAATGACTGGCGGGGCGGTGCAGTCGTATTCGATCGGCGGCCGCAATTTGCAGTACATAACATTGGCGGAACTTATAAAACTGCGGGACACGTTACGGCAGGAAATCGCCGCTGGCAGTTCTCGCACGTCATACGCAAAGTTTGAGAATCCGGTATGAGCATAAAAGAAAAATTAGCGAATGGGTTAGACGGTTTAGTTGGTTTTTTCTCACCGAAGGCTGGCTTAAAGAGGCGGATGTTTCGTGAGGCGATCAAGTTATCCGACAAGTTTGGGGCTTATCGTGGGGCGGAAAAAAACAGAATGCGTTCGTCTTGGATTCCGGGCGGGGGATCCGCTGATCAGGACATTATTCCTGATTTGCCGGACTTGAGAGAACGTAGCCGTGACTTAAACCGTAATGACGCACACGCCTCAGGGATCACGAACACCATGACAACGAACGTCGTTGGCACTGGTATCCGGCCACAGAGCAGGGTTGATAAAGAGGCTCTCGGGATCGCTGAAAGCAAGGCGGATAAGTTTCAAAAGAAAGCCGAGCGCTCATGGAAGTTATGGCTTCCATACGCTGACGCTGGCAATCGCATGGACTTTTACGAAATCCAACAGCTGGTTGACAGGCAGATTTTAGAAAACGGCGAGGCGATTGTTATCCCGGTAATGTTTAAGGACAAAAATCGTCCTTACTCGCTTGCGTTGCAGGTTATTGAGTCAGACAGACTCGCCACGCCGCCTGATAAACGTGGGGACAAAACTGTTAGAGCCGGAGTCAGGATTGGCGAGAACGGAGAGCCGGTTTCTTACTTTATTCAAAAAAGCCACCCCGGTGATTACCGGTTCACGAAAGCGGACGAACGAGATTTTATTGAGATCCCCGCACGTAATGAGTTCGGCAGACCGAATGTTTTTCATTTATATCCGGTTCAGCGATCAGGACAGACTCGTGGGGTTCCGTTCTTTTCTCCAGTGCTCACGTATTTCAAAGACTTGGCGGAGTACGCCGAAGCTGAACTAGTCGCCGCACGAATTGCGGCGTGTTTCTCGATATTTATCACCTCGGAAGCATCGATGGATCTTAACACCGGCTATGACCGCAACTTTCAAGGGCAATTCTTAGAGTCATTAGAGCCGGGCATGATAAGGCATCTTCTTCCGGGTGAGTCTATAACGTCGTTTAATCCGCAACGGCCTTCGGCTACGTTCGAGCCGTTTGTGGAGAAAATGCTCAGGGCGATTTCAGCGGCGCTGGGGTTGCCGTATGAGTTAGTCGCCAAGGATTTCTCAAAGACGAACTACTCAAGCGCACGTGCGGCGCTTCTTGAGGCACGCAGGTATTTCAAGGTGAGGCAGGAATGGCTCGCTCGCAAACTCTGCCAGCCGGTTTGGGAAATGGTTTTAGAGGAAGCGTATCTCAGGGGCGAGTTGGGGGCGATATCGTTTTACGAGAACAAGCAATATTGGGTCAACGCATCGTGGATCACGCCGGGCTGGGAATGGGTTGATCCGTTGAAAGAAGCCCAAGCGGCGGAAGTGGGCATCCGTAACGGGATTATCACTTACTCGGATTTATATTCGGCGCAGGGGAAAGACTGGGAGGAATGTTTTGAGCAAAGAAAAAGAGAACAAGAAAAAATCAAAGAGCTCGGGCTTGAAATCAATAAAAAGCCGGATTCAGGTGATGGTAAGAGCGCAAATGCAGACAGCGCAGACGCTGGTAGTGGAGGTGAGGAATAGATGAAAAAAGACTTATTCAGAGCAGACGTCGTACGTTCCGGCAACGTCAAGATCGATAGAGATTCAGCAGTCATCAATGGCTTCGCTGTAGTCACGAAAGGCGTTACGAAGGACAGCCGAGGCGAGTTTGATGATATCTCGCTTAATTCTGTTGTTGAGCTTGGGAACAAGGTGAAAACGGGAGTCAAATCACGGTTTGGTCATCCCAACATGAGTAGCACGGCACTCGGCACTTTTTTGGGCAGGGTGCGGAATTTCAGGCGTGATGGAGACATAGTCAGAGCGGACTTGCACATCGATAAGACGGCTTTTGAAACACCGGACGGAGATCTCGCCGGGTATGTGCTTAATCTCGCTGAAAGCGATCCGGAGATGTTTGGTGCGTCGATGGTGATTTATTGGGATGAGGAAAAACGAGAGGGCTTGGACGCTAATGGCAACGAACTACCGCCGTTCATTCGTGTCACCAATCTTTTCTCGGTTGATGTGGTGGACGATCCAGCGGCGAACAACGGTCTTTTTGGTATGCCGTTTTTCTCCGAAAGCGTGAGGCCGTCAGCGGAGATGACAGCCTTCTTGGACAAATTCCTTAACAATCCTGATGCGGTAGAGAAAACCATCGGGTTTTTGAATAGATATCGTTTGAATAAAGAAGTGCAATCCAAACCTAAAGAGGAGGTGTTAACGATGCATGATTTAACGTTAGAGAAGTTGAAAGAGGAGAGAAAGGATATTTTTGATGCGGCTCATAAACAAGGCTTTGACGCTGGCGTTCAGGACGAACGTGGCAGGGCGGTTGCGATCTTGAAAAAAGCGGAATCGTTTCAGGGTATGAGCGCTCTCGCATTGGAGTCGGTTGAGCAGGGGCTCACGCTTGATCAATCTGTCGTGAAGTTCCAGCAGAAGCGGCTTGATGATATCGAGAAAGCGTCAGCGCCGGTTGTCGGGCCTGATGGAGAGGAAGTATCCAAAAAGAAGGTGACTCATTTGGAGCGTGCTCGGCAGTACCAGAAAGAACACGGGTGCGGCATGACGGACGCTCTTAAAGCGACAGCGGACAAAAGGCAATAACTATAAAGGAGGAGGTAAACAATGTCTCAATTTAATATCGGATCAAAAGCGTTTGTGGCGGGAGAGGATTTAGAAGCTTACCGCCGGGTGAAGTTAAGCGCAGGAAGCGGCTCGCAGGTTGAGTACGCAGACGCAGGTGAGGCTTGCATTGGGATCACGGCGGCAAAGGCGGCGCAGGGTGAGCATATCAGCGTTGATTTAAAAACCAGCGGCAGGACGTTCAAGATGGTGGCGGCCGGGGTTATCAGCGCAGGTGGTGATGTTTACGGAGCCAATGACGGCAAGATCAGCGCAGTCGTGAGCGGCTCTATTATCGGAAAAGCGCTGGAAGCCTCGACAAGCGATGAGGAAGTCATTGAAGGGCTATTTGCCTAATCAAAAGGAGGAATAAAAAATGCCAGACTATCAGGGAACAAGAGCAGTACCGAGACTTGAGTTAGGGGAAGCGGCGTTGGAGTTTATCCAGTCGCAGAATGAATTTATTGGCACGCAGGTTCTGCCAATTTTTCAGACCAAAAAGAAAGCGAGTATCTTTCCGGCGATCACAAGGGAAAGCATCACTCGTGAGGCGGACACCAAGCGTGCGCCTCGAGGCAACTACAACCGTGATTCGTTTCAGGCGAAAGACAGGCAGTACGCCTGCGAGGAGCATGGTTTGGAAGGGCCTCTTGACGATTCCGAACGGGAAATGTACGCCACGGATTTTGACGCCGAGCTTACAACCGTTCAGATCGTGACACGCAGGGTTCTGCAGGCGCAGGAAAAACGCATTGCCTCAAAAGTTTTTGACACCTCCGTTTTTACGGGGTCAAAACTTTTCACCGACTTTTCGGGCGAGCCTTGGGATAACGCCTCGAGCGATGTTATCGCTCAGGTGCGAGCCGCTCGTGAGCAGGTGAGGCAAAACTGCGGGATGGAACCCGGTTCGCTCATTATGAGCAAAGCGAACATCGACCGACTTCTGAACAATGACAAGATCAAGGGTGCGATTCAGTATGTCGCAAGATTGACTGAGGCGGAACTCTTGAACGCCATGGCGGACATACTCGGCGTTAAGCGGATCATTGTCGGAAGGGCGATATACAACACAGCGAAGGAAGGCAAGGCATTTCAGGGAGCGGATATCTGGAGTGACGACTTCGCTATGGTCGCTGTGATCGGTGAAGGGCAGAGATTGTCCGATCCGACCGTGGGAAGGACGTTTCTGTGGACTGCGGACAGCCCGGAAAACGCCACGGTTGAGCAGTATCGTGATGATGCGGCCAGAAGCGACATCTTCCGTGTGCGTCAGCATGTGGACGAGATGATCGTTGATCCGTACTTCGCCCATCTTTTAAAAGTAGACGCTTAAAACACTGAGGCTCGCCCGGGGGCTTAAACGCTCCCGGGCACTCATTAAGGGTAGGTGTCTATGAGTTTAAAAGAA
Organism: uncultured Planctomycetales bacterium; assembly: GCA_964635405.1. Taxonomy (GTDB): domain Bacteria; phylum Omnitrophota; class Gorgyraeia; order Zapsychrales; family JANLHA01; genus JADLGJ01. Next base: position 26,326 of record CAZWOH010000001.1, read on the forward strand.
CAGATGCCGAAGGACGCTGTCGGTTGTTTTTTAAAAAGCGGTGAGTTCGCCGAGGATATCACCTACACGACAGGTGCGGGTGTTTCCAAGGTGATCAAAGCCGTTGTTGTGCGATATGAACTCGCCCCGGCGGAAGAAAACATAAACCGCTCGTTAAAGAAGCAGGCGGAAGTTTACATCGCAAACGATGAGACAAATGGCGTGACTTCGGTAAATAAGAAGGATGACCGCATAACACTTAAAGACACGGAAGGCTTCGATCGTGAAGCGAGGATTAATGATGTCATAAACCGTGACGAGGGTATGTGGTACCTCTTGGTGGGGTGGTAGGCATGGTTCAGTTAACCACAGAGATTGATACACGTGCGCTTGACCGGGCGATCAAAATCGCTCCCCGGGTTCTTAAATTTGAACTCGCTGATGGATTAGATCGTATCGGTAAAGGATTTTTGAAGCGGTTCAGACAGCAACAGCTTCAGGGGCCTCCGGGCGTTAGAGGGGCTTCGGGGCATGGGCTTTTTGGCACATTCAAGAGGGTGTTTTTTGTGTCGCCAGAGATTGAGGGCATGGGGATCGAGATATTCTCAGAGTCAAAGATTGCCAAGCTTCATGAAACGGGCGGTACGGTAAAAGACCCGGGTGGCAAGCGCTTGGCTGTGCCTTTATCGGCACGCAGTGAGATGTTCACTCCGGCCGGTAAGTTACGAGTCAGATATAAACGCCCGAAAGAACTGAAAAACATCAGGGCTATGCGTTGGAAGGGTGAGACGTTTCTCGCACGGGTGACGAAACGAGCGCAGAAGATATTGCCGCTTTACGTCTTAAAACGGCAAGTGAGGATAAAGCCTCGGCTTGGTTTTTACCGGACGTGGGACGGACTGGTTAATTACCGCATTGACATTTTGAATAAGTCGATCGCTAACGCATTGAGGAAGATTTAATGGAAACGGTAAGGGAACGAATACTCCAGAACATAAAGACCACTCTTGAGGCGGTGACGATCGCTAACGGCTACAACTTTGATTTCACGCCTCAGACAATTCAGCGTTGGTCAATGCACGGCAACCGCATGGTCGATATGCCGATGGCGGTTATCAGCCCGGGAGATGAGGACGAAACGAGTTCGCCGCATCCGTTTGAGGAATGCGTGTTGACGGTTTATTTAGACGTATTTTTTATCAATGACGAGAACGACGCCGTGCCTACCGACACGTATTTGAACAGATTGCAGGGAGATATAAAGAAAGCTGTTTTACAGGATTCGACCCGGGGAGGCGACGCTATTGATACCGATGTTTTGGGAACGACTCCGTTTGAGACGACAGAGGCGCAACCGTACGCCGGGATCATCATGGAGTTACGGGTTCGTTACCGTCATTTAAGGTCTGATCCAACGGCAAAGAATTAATAAGGAGGAACGACAATGTCAATGCTTATAAGAAAACGCCAGCTTGCGGCGAAGATAGAAGCTGTCGAGGGTATTGCGGAAACCCTGTTGGCGGCTGACGCAGGCATTCTGGTCAACTTCTCGCCCAAAGCGAGTTACGATCCACAGATGTATCAGCGGGACCCTGTGCGGGCTTCTCTGACAAAGATGGGGAAGCTGGCGGGCAAACGTTCCGCTGGAATTGATTTTAGTATCGAGCTTAAAGGCTCGGGTTCAGTGACTGTCGAACCGGAATGGTTGCGGTTAATCAAGGCATGCGGATTTGCGTCGAACATTTTGAAAAAGATAGCGATTGGCGCAATTACCTCAGGGCCTTATTTACACGGTGAGACCATAACCGGCGGGATGTCCGGTGCGACCGGCAGAGTGGTGATTAAAACCGTTGATGGAACGACCACGCTTTATTTTATCGCTTTAAGCGGCACATTTGAGAGCGGGGAAACTATAACGGGTGGAACGTCCGGGGCGACTTCAACAGCGACAGCGGATCCCGAGAGTGCAGGGTTTGAAATTAAGCCGATTAGCAGTTCGGTGGTTTCGTTAACCATGGGACTCTTTGAGGATGGCATCAGAAAGGTTCTCAAAGGATGCCGTGGGACAGTGAAGTTCAATTTCAAGATCGGTGAACCGGCGACTTTGGATTTTAGTTTTAAAGGCGTTGAATCTGGCGTCGCTGATGTGCCTATGCTCACGGGTGTCAGTTTCGACAGTACAGTGCCGCCAGTGCTTTTGAACGCCGTGATGTCCTGTGACGGGGTGTCGCTCAACATAGGTGAGATGGACATTGATGTCGCCAACACGCTTGCCTCAAAAGACAAGATTGACGACGCAAAAGGGATTCTTTCCTTCATGATCACTGGCCGTGACATGCAGGGTTCGTTTAATCCCGAGATGGTTCCGGTCGCCACGCACGACTTCTTCTCGAAGTGGTTTGGCAATACGCCGATGGCGGTTGACTTGGCGTATGGTGAGACCGAAGGGAATAAGTTTCGGTTCTACGCACCCGGGATTATTTATAACAAAGTTGATGACGGCGATCGTGACGGTATTCAACTGGCGCAGACGTCGTTTGATTTAACCGGCTCAATGGAGCCCGGAGACGACGAGCTGGCGATATTACTTTTATAAAACAGGAGGTGTTTCATGTTAACAGGCATTGATATTAACGCTACACGAGAGCATGTGTCCAAGCTGGATCCGGATAAAGAAAATCCCACGGTGTTTCATATTGGGATATTGGATCCGGTATTAAGGGCTGAGGTTGACGATGAAAGCAGTACCTACGAGATGAGTTCAACGAATCCCAATGATAAAGCCAAGGTCAGGCTTAATTGGAATAAGCGGCAGATCACGGCTATTAAGTTCGGGCTCAAGGGTATGGATAACTTTCTTGACCCGCAGACTAAAAAGCCGATCGAGCTTAAATTCGACACGATTCATTACGCAGGCAAGATGAGGAACGCTGTCCCTGACAGGATTATCGCCATGTTGCCGAACGAGCTCAGGCAAGAGCTTGCGGAAGTGATTTTGAACGAGTCAAAACTTACGGAGGGCGAACAAAAAAACTGATCGTGGCGGTTCACTTGGGCGACCTCACCATGAACTGCCGCAATTGTTTATGCGGGAGAAAGATTCAATGCGAGTATGAAGTGCCCGGACAGGAAGTCTGGGAACTATACGGCGAGCAGTACAGAGGATGCCCTTTTAAAATCGTCACGAGACAGTCGGCGAATTTTTTAAGGGCATTTCAGTTTTATAAGCAAGGGTATCTGCCGAATGAAGGCAGTTGGATCGAGCAGTCAGCGAAGATGCTGGATGCTTTTGAGGTCATTGAGAAAGAGCTTCAAGCGATAGAGCTTGAGCGTGAGAAAAGAAGGAATCGGTTTAAGCGATGACGAATAAAGAGCTGTCAATCATATTGCGTTTGCGTGACGAGGCCACAAAACGTCTTGAGGGTGTGCGTGGCAGTCTGCAAAGGTTCGCTAATTCTTGGAAGCAGAATTGGCTGGCTATCACTGCCGCTATTACGGCGAGCATCATGGCGCTTCGCAAGGCATGGGATCTTATGGAGATGGGGGCGAAAGCCCAGCAGATTGAGGAAAGTTTCAAGCGAATGGCTGAGAGTGTCGGCATTAACTCTCGGGAGATGAAAAAAGCGTTAATGGAAGCCTCGAATGAGACGGTTAACTTCTCAAACGTGGCGGATAAAGCCTCGGCTCTCATGGCGCAGGGGTTGAATATGGATCAGGTGACAGCGCTCATGCGTCAGGCTCGGGTTGAGGCGAGGATATTCGGCACGACAACGGAGGAAGCGTTTCAAAACATATCAAGCGCAGTCACTGGCGGGTTAGTCACGACATTGCGCCGGTCATACGGGCTTCAGTTGTCGCTTAAAGATGCGACTGAGGAATACGCCAAGGCTACGGGCAAGACCACGGAAGAAGTGCAAAAGTATCACATGGCGCAGGCGCTTGCCAATCATATTTTAGAGAGAAGCAAATCGCATCTTGAGGCGGTGAACCTTGAGTTGATGACGAGTTACGAAAAGGTTCAGATGCTTAAATCCAAGTGGAACGATTTCATGGAGTCAGCCGGGCAGATGTTGTGGCAGGTGCTTGGTTTTCTGCAGGGATTCGCCAATCAATTGGTGACAGGCGTATTCACGATTCTTGAGTATGGAGCCGGTGCGGTGAAGGCGTTTATTCAGGGGATTGTCAACGCTCTCAATGGTCTTTTAGCGTTTGGGACGGATTTCTTTCAAAAACTCATGGTGCCGCTGATTAAATTCTATGAGCTTTTAGGAAAACTTCCCGGCTCAGTCGGTGAGACGTACAGGCAGGCGGCGGCTGAGGTAGAACGGTTCTCGCAGTCATTAGAGGATAACACGATCCAGTTTAATGTCGAGGGACTTACGCAAGGACTCGAGGAGGCGAAGCAGGCGTTTAATCTTGCGGCTCAGGAAAGTGCAAAAGAGGCGATAGCGCAGTACGACCTTGTTTTCGCCAAGGTTAAGGACACCGGTGATAAGACAGCGGAGATTCTGAAGAACGTTGCGAAAGAGGTCGGCAAGGGAGCTGAGGAAGCGGGAAAACAATTTAACGCCATGGAGGAGTTCGCCAAGCAGTCCGCTCGGAACATGCAGAACGCTTTCTCGGACTTTTTCTTTAAAGCGTTTACCGGTGAGCTTCGCAGTGTCAAAGAAGTGTTCGCAGATTTCGGCAGAGCGGTTTTGCAGATGATCTCAAACATTTTGGCGAAGCTGTTGCTTATCAAGATGTTCACCGCCATGGCCGGGGCTGGCGGCACGATATTCGGCGTGCCTGTTGCGAGTTTGTTTCATCAGGGTGGCACGATTCAAAGACGCAACCGTGCGTTTATTCGTGCGCATTCCGGTCTCGCTCCCGATGAGGTGCCGATTATTGCGCAGACTGGTGAAGGTGTGCTTTCCCGCAGGGGTATGCGAGCTATCGGCGGATCAGACAATTTAAGGTCGCTTAATAACGGCGAATCTATCCAAGGCGAGGGGATAACGATAAACGTCAATCAGGTTATACAGGCGTGGGACGCTCAGGACGTGTGGCGCAACCGCAAGATGTTATCCAACGCCATCGCTGATGATATTTATAACAACGGCAAGATTCGTTCCGTGATCAGGAGTTACGCATGAGCGATTTCACGTATTTGCCAGATTTTGTTTTTGAGGAAACGCTGGAGTATAAGACGCTCATTTCAGAGTTTGAGAGCGGGGCGGAACAACGCAGGCGCAAATGGGCGGCTCCGCTACGTAAGTGGCGATTGAGATTTAACAGCAGGGTTAAAACGGATATGCAGGCGGTGCGGGAATTTTTCAAAAGTAAATACGGGGCGTTCATGGCGTTCACATGGACAAACCCGAATGATTCGGTTGAGTATTCGGTGCGGTTTGTGGAGGACAGTTTTAAATTCACCATGAAGGCGCACGAGGTTTATGACTTTGAGTTTGATTTGCAAGAGGTGAAGTGATGCCCCGAGAAGTTGATCAGACATTTAAACAGGAAAAGGCGAAGCAGGAAAACGCCCCGATATTCCTTTACACGCTTGAGGCGTATGACGGTGTCAACGACTTGCGTTTAGCCAGCTTTGATCAGGATATCACTTATGACGGTGTTCTTTATTCTAAGTTTCCGATAACCCATGAGTTTATATCGGAAAACAATCAGGGGCAGATTGAGCAGGTAAAGGTCAGGCTTGGCAACGTCTCGAGGCTTATTGAGCTTTATCTTGAGCAGTACGATTTCAGAGGCAAGAAGGTCACGATCCGCATGGTTTGGGCGGATCAGTTGTCAGATCCTGACGCTCACATGGATGACGTGTTTTATATCGATAATTATTCCGCTGATCAAAAGAATGTTGAGTTCACTTTGACCGGCAAGTTTGACGTGCTGGGTGTGGACTTGCCAGCACGAAGGTACGCCCGCAATTATTGCGCTTGGAAATTCAAGTCAGTGGAGTGCGGGTATGTGGGAGGAGAGAGCGCATGCAACAAAACGAAACAACGTTGCAAACAGCTGGAGAATTACCAGCGGTTCGGGGCGTTTCCGTCAGTGCCATCAAGACGAATTTACGTGATGTAGAGAAACGCATGGTTGAGAAATATCTCGGCGTTTCTTACCGTCACAGAGGACGCACGATGGACGGGCTTGATTGCTGGGGTTTTCTCAAGCTGGCGTACGCTGATTTAGGCGTTTCTCTCTTTGATGTGGAGGATCTGGAATACAGCAAGATTTGGGGGCTTAAAGGCAAAGACTATTTCAGGGATAACTACGCCCACGATTGGGAGAAGGTAAGCGACCCGCAGATTTTAGACGGCATTTTGTTTGTTAATTCAAAAGGAATCGCTAATCATGCGGGAATAGTTTTAAGCAACAGGCGGTTTATTCATTGTTGCCGTCAAGGCGTGATCGTGTCACGGCTCGATGATGTTTCATGGGTTAAAAAGATAGAAGGATTTTACAGGTTGAGAGCATGGTCATAATTCGTAACATAGCCAATCCATTTAAGACCGAGGATGCGCAAGTCCGGGAGTTTAAGTATTCCCGGAGCAAATGCGTGCGGGATTATCTTGATGAGTCGGGTTTTGACTATCAGGGCAAGCGGGTGATCGTTACAGGCAAGCGCATTGAGGACTTGTCTGTGAGGATTGATAACGGTGACCAGATTGTCGTTGTGCCGGAGGTAAAAGCCCCGATTGTCGCTGTGGTGTCATGGATTATTTCCGCTGTCTGGGCGGCGGCCGTGGCGCATCCGTTTCTGTTTACGTTCTTCGTGCTTTCCATGGGCTATTCGATTTATCAATACATGAACCAGCCCAAGATGCCGGATTTCAATCTGGGAGCGGGAACGGGAATGGATGAGGGGTCGCCTACATATGGCTGGGACGGCGTGCAGACTATTCAGGAGGTCGGCGTGCCGGTGGGGGTGGTTTACGGCAGGCACCGCATAGGCGGCAATATCGTTAATCAGTATTTATGGGAGGACGGAGATAAACATTATCTCAATATCCTGCTCGCTCTTTGCGAAGGGGAGATCGAGTCGATTGAGGAAATAGAGTTAAACAATAATCCAATCGGTAACTTTGACGGTGTTTCAGTCGAGAAACGTTTCGGCGTGAATTATCAAAGCATGATCTCTAACTTTGAGGATCTGCACAATGTTTATCCGGTTAACGCCAATCTCACGCAGAACAATCCCTATGTCTACACCACAATCGATTCGGATGTCGAGGCGTTTGAGATTCATTTGAGGCTTAGCAACGGGTTGTATCAGCAGAACTCAGGTTCTGGTGATATCCAAAGCTGGAGCGTGACTTACCGTGTTGAATACAAACTTCATTCAGAAAGTGTTTATATCGATTTGGGAGAGACGACGATATCAGGGCAGTCACGCACCAGCGTCCGGCGTGTCTTTAGAAAGACTGGGCTCACGCCCGGGCAATACGATATTCGTATTACCCGCACCAGTGAGGACAGCTCGCTTCAACCGTTAAAGCAAGGCGATCTTACGCTGTTTCAAATCGATGAGATTAAAACCGACGATTTGGTTTATCCAAATACCGCATTGCTCGGGCTTCATTTGTTGGCTACAGACCAATTAAGCGGATCAACGCCGAATATAACAGCGATCGTTGAGGGCAAAAAGGTTTCTATCCCGGACGTGCGAAACGCAGGCGTAGCGGTTGATTGGGAGGACTATTACTGGGACGGGAATGATTATCGGTTGCTTGCGGATGACACGCTTCTTTCGTGGGACGGTTCAACATACGTTCTGAGATATTCGGCGAATCCGGTGTGGTGTCTGCGGGATCTCGTGACAAATAAAAGATACGGTCTGGGTGAGTTTATTCTCACGGACAATTTGGATAACGCCTCACTTCTTGAGATGGCGCAGTATTGCGAGGAGAAAGTTCCAGACGGCCAAGGCGGGTTTGAGAAGCGGTTCAGGATGGATGTGGTTGTGGACAGTAATCATAAGGCGCTGGATATTTTGATTCAGTTATGCGCCACATTTAACGCCATGCCGGTGTATAGCGCAGGAGGACTCGCTTTTAAAATCGACAAGCCCACGATCCCAACGCAGTTATTTGGCATGGGGAATATTGTCAAAGATTCATTCGCTCAGAGCTGGAAAACGATGAAAGAAGTGCCGAACGTGATCGAGGTTCAGTTTACGGATAAAGAGAAAAACTATCAGCAGGAAACAATCGCATACATTGATGAGGAATCGTTAGCGTTGGGCGAGCCAATGCGCAAGAGCCAGATTCGTTTGTTTACCACGGGGGCGAGTTACGCCATTCGTGCGGCACGATACGCTTTGAAAGTCGCCCGGCATATTAACCGTTCAGTCGCTTTTAAGGCGGGCATTGACGCTGTCGCATGTCAGGCGGGTGATGTTATTTCGATCTCGCATGACGTTCCACAATGGGGATTTTCGGGCAGAGTTCAGGACGGCAGTTCATCGACGTTGATTAAGTTAGATCGGGCGATGGTTATTGAGGACGGCAAGTCTTACAAGATACAAATCAGGTTTAGTGATGACACGATTGAGGAACGGCTTATTACTTCGCCCACGGGGACGCATAGCGAGATTGAGTGCGAGGCTTTCCCAGCGGACCCGCAGGCGTTTGATGTTTACGCTATTGGTGAAACGAACAAGGTGAAAAAAGATTTCCGGGTGGTGTCGGTTCAGCGTGAGGGCAAGCATGAGGTTCAAATATCTGCGCTTGAGTATAACGAGGCGGTCTATGACGATTCGGATATTATCCTGCCGCAGAATAATTACTCATCGTTATCGAGCGAGATTCCGACAGTCAATAACCTCAGTTTGACGGAATCACTGGTAAAAAAGACGGACGGAACGATTGAGAACGCTATTGATGTCTGGTTTGATCGCCCGGCCTATATCGATCATTACGTTAAGTCATACGCTAAGGCGAAGATTTATATAAGCGATGATAACGGCCAGAGCTGGCGTGCGAGAGGCGAAACCACCGGCACGCAGTTTCGCATTATTGGCGACATTGTTGACGGGCATACGTATAAGGTCAAGGTGACTTCGCTGGATTCATTAAATGAGGAGAGTTCGCTCGCTACGGCCCCGGAGAGCGAGATCGCTGTTGTTGGTAAATCAGCGCCACCGTCCGATGTTCCATCGTTCTTAGTTAACCGTAACAGGGACATGTTGTATTTCGGCTGGACACCCATTCCTGATGTTGATGTTTGGGGTTATGAGATCAGGCGTGGGCTTGATTGGGAGAGCGCAGAATTTATCACGCTTCAGCAAGGGACGCATTATCTCACCAAGGATGTCAAGCGAGGCATCGGCCAGCGGTACTGGATTAAGGCGATCGACACGTCAGGCAATTATTCCGTGAACGCAAAAGAGGCTGTTGTCACTATCACCGAGATTCCGTTTAGGAACATTATCGCTGAATATCAGGAGCAACCTTTGTGGGAAGGGGCGAAGGTTAATATCGAGAAAGTAGACGAGTCAATCGTGATCACGGACGGCGTGATGTCAGGAACGTATACAACGCCGGTCAGGGATTTTGGATATGTGGCAAGTGTTTATATCGGAATAGATGTGATCGTATCGACTTCATTGGGTAGGCGTTTTAACAGTGATGGAGTCACGAAGTTTAATGACAGTCCATCGTACCGTTTTACTGGCCAAGAAACTTTGCGGGCGGCGAGTTTCCGCATAAGGACTTCAGAAGACGGTATTACGTGGAAAGATTGGGAGGACTACCAGCCCGGCGATTATTTCTGTCGCTACTTTCAGATCGAGTTGACGCTGTACAGGGAGAATATCGGCGACGCTATTACATGCTCAACGTTTCAGTATTTCGGGGATCTCCCGGACGTGGACGACTATGGCAATGATTCGGTGGTTTCAGCGGTTGATGGCAAGCAGGTTTTCTTTGGGAAGACGTATCACGAGGAGCCGAGCGTCCATATTGAGATAAGAAGCGGGAACGGTATTTATTCCCAATTCGTGGCGAAAGATATCACGAGTTTTACGGTGAAGCTATATGACGCCCAAGGCGTGGTGCAAACAGGAACGTTTGACTGGCACAGCCATGGGATTTAGGAGGTTTTTAAATGGCAAAGAATCTTATTCCATGCAAGGTGGTTATCGAGTTTGAGAACGGCGAGTTCTTGAACGGGGTCATTTTGTATAAGGTCAACGATGGTGGCGTCATTGGGCGGTTGAAAAGTATTGGGATCAAGGACGCAAATTTTAATAAAACGACATTGAACGGTTTGTTGCAGAAATTCACCAAGCACGCAAACCAGTCGGAAGGAGTCGAAAATGGACAAGTTGATATGCAGTAAATGCAAGAAGGAGATTCCTGACGATATGGCGTATGTGTCGGTCAGGGGTGACATTATTCTGCGAATGCCTAAAAGAAAACCGATTGTGTTCACCTGCGCTGAGCAGGCTGAGAACTACGCCCGGCAGATGACGTTACATGACGTTTGCTGGATTCAGATGTTGCGTGAGCATGGGGTTGAGCTTTACGACATGAATGATGTCGCTGAGTCTTATAAGAAAAGGGAGGTGGGCGATGGCTTGGGACAAGACTAAACCCGAGAACGATATGCTTTTGATTAACTTCCCGCCCGCTTGCCGTGCGAATTGGGATGCGTTGGAATTGTTGACGGACCCGGCGTTGCAGATCACGAACGATAAGGTTGCCCCGGGTGCGGGAATTGAGGACACAAAACTCGCCCAGATAACCTCAGCCAATAAAGTTCATGGATCGGCGATTACGGGTTTGGGCAGTATTCCTTCTGCGGCGGGTGTTTTGCCGACAGAGAACTCGCCTAATAAGTTGAAGGCGGATGTCAGCGACACGACGCCGGAGTATTTGGACGGCCTTATTGATACGGCTATGTTTCAGGTGTCAGCGAGCGATCAATTGCAGTTGAAGGACAGCGGGGTATCGACAGCGAAACTTGAGAATGGATCGGCGTCACCCGGGAATAATAAGTATTACGGAACGAACGCATCAGGCACAAAAGGATTTTTTGATAAGACGGCGGTTTACGCCTCGTAAGGAGAAGCATGGCTCATAAGATGCCACCAAAACAATGCTCATCAAATACACCGGCATGGACGGATCCGGTTCTTACTGATTTGTCCACAAAGGTGCGCAAGGTTCATATCGATGAGCTCAGGGCGTTCTTGAACGCCGAGTTTGTGAGGCGTGGGCTTACGCAGGCGTCTTTTACGGACCCGACAATCACGGCTTTGGTCACGGAGATTAGAAAGGTTCATGTGGACGAATTAAGATCAGAACTTGCGGCTTGTAAATCAGGCAGGGGCGAGTCTGGCTATTGTCCGCAAGATAGTTCCGGGTGTATGGATTTCACGGATCCTACGATTACGGCTCTTTCAACAGAGGTCAGAGGCATTCACTTTAGGCAGGCAATGCAGAAGGTTCAGGCTTTAATGACGGGTTGTATTTGTGAAACCGAGCAGTGCCAGTATTGCGCAGATTGCGGATATCACTATACGACGTGTTCGCACGCTGGCGTGGCATGTGATGACCATAAATATTCAGAGTGTCAGTATTCAATAAATCATTATTGGAATTGCGCCAGTATCAACTTGCCGTCAGCGGCTGAGCATCCGTATAAATCGGCGAACCCGCCTGTGGCGTGGGACGGATATGTGCCGTGGGATTGGTGCGTGTATACGCCGCCGGGATCAAACTGGGGATCATGTGAGTATCAGGGCGGGCATAACCATACGGCGTGGAATTGTAAATGTAACCCTTATTCATGGTGAGGAATATGTTTCAGGATCAGGAAAAAGCGGATATAGCTTCATTCAAGGCGGCTCTACTGGAGAACGAGAACGCAGTAGATGAGCTTATTCACTACAGCAAAAATAATCTGAATGATTTAACCGTTCAATGTTTCACGCATAAACGATTCATGAGCGTTCAGGACTTCATTGATGCCTTATGTCAGGCGTATCAGGATCTTGGTGTTGAGGGGTCGAATGGCAATATCTCTAATTTCGTTTTGTTCATCGCCGGGACGCACAGGGATAACCTTTACGCTTCGCATATCGTCGATTTAAGCGACGAGCATCGGCAAGTGTTTCGGGAAAGACTTGGACTGGATATTGAGGAAATCGAAACGGGATTAAGCAAATTGATTTGGAGGATAGATGGCGGTATTTGAGCTTAAAAACAGCAAGGCGGTCGGTGACCTGCCATCGCAGTGCCGGGATGTTATCAAGCGGTACAAAGATGAGGGGATGTTTAATATTGCCTCGATAACAAATGGCAAACAGGAATACACCACGGTGTATTTCCTTATGACGCAGGACTGCAATTTGCGGTGCGCCTACTGCTATCAGCCCAAAGAGTTCAGGCAGAAGGATACCGGCATTACACAGGACATTATTGACTCAACGATGGATTGGGTTTCTCGGACGTTTGATGAGCGCAAGATCAAGTTCAGCATCTTTGGCGGTGAGCCGTTTTTGAATTTCCCGATGCTCAAATATCTTTGCGATACCTATTGCATGTACCGGTATGTCGTGACAACAAACGGTTTGATTTTACTTGAGGATCAGGACGTGCGTGATTGGGTGTTGAAGCATAAATATCATTTAAATTTGAGCGTGAGCGTCTCAGCACTGCGGAGTAAGTTCGGGAAATCATATTTAAATAAGGTTAAGCCTTTGCTAGATCTTGTCATGTCGAACGGAGGGGATGTGCATTATGTGGTTGATGATCCCGAGAGAGAGTTTGTTTATGAAGAGATTGTTTGGCTATATGAATACGGAGTGCCGATCGTACGGGTATCGTCAGCCCGGCATTGGGATATGGTCAAAAACAAGAATGAGGCTTTTAAAGATTTATTTCGGCGTATCGCTGACTACGTTTATTTCACTGGCCAGCCAAAGTTTGGCAGGAGTCAGTGGGACATAGCGTTTAAGAATAACATTTACCGCAAGATGAAGGGCATTGCGCTCAAAGACGTGCCCCCGACTTTTTGCGGCTGTGGGTATCTGTATTTGGCGGTGAATAACAAGGGCGAGATTTATCCGTGCGACTTCTTCGCTAATTACCCGGAGTTCAAGATTGGGGACGTTTGGGACGGATTTAATGATACGGCGTTCTTCTTCAAGAAGATGGGAGATTGGATCGGCGAGCTTTACGAGCATTGCCGGGATTGTGAGGTTTGCTTTGACGGCGATATCAGGTGTTGTCCGAGAGCGATGTGCTTGGCGGAGAATTACACAGTAACCGGTAATCCGTTAAAACCAGCGCCGAATCACTGTTGGGCGAATCGTATTGAGACGGCGACGTATGAGTATATAGCGAAGAAGGCGATTGAGACCGGCATAGATGTTTTTTATCACAAGGGGCGGGCATGAGGATTCCGGTTTATAAATCAGTTTATCTATATCTGACGCACGCTTGCAACGCCAATTGCTCGTTTTGCTATCGCCGGGGGCTATTTGAGCGCAACAAGATATCGACGCTGGGCCCTGTGAAGATGTCAAAGCAAACGGCGGATGACATTATCGATTTTTGCTTCGGAAGGCTCAAGTTGGCGCCCAAGTTCACGATTTACTTTTGGGGCGGTGAGCCAACGGTTAATTTTGAGGTTATTCAGCATGTGATGGAGAAATATCCGCAGATGCTCTTTCACATGAACACCAACGGCGCTCTGGTCAATGAGCGAATGTATGGGTTTTTCTCACGGCACCGCAATATCGGGATCACATGGTCGTTTGGCAATTGCTATGAGAAATACGGCGGGCCTCAGGGTAAGGCGCAGGCAGAGCCGTGGATGCTCAAATTGGTAAGGGAGAACCCGAACCACAACGTGAATTTCATGGTCGTGGAATATGACCGGCTCAAAGAGGACTTTGATTTTATCGCCAAGAACATCACTCGTAATATAACGATTGACCTCGCCACACGCCACGATCACAAGAAAGAAGATTTGGAGAGGTTCGCAGAGCAATATTTCGAGTTGCTTGTTGAGCATGAGGGCGACTCAGAGATGTTTCAGACCTTGAACCCGGCGCTTCATAGCAACGCTTACGTGCGGGAGTTTGGGTTAAAGGCGCAGGTCAGGGATTTTCACTTCTGCAGGACGGGCTTGGATCGGCTTTTTATCGATACAGAGGGCGGTATTTGGCAATGCGACAACATGTATATTTGCAGGCATAACCGGCTGGGTTCGGTGTATGACGGCATCGATTACTCAAAGCTGGATTATGTGTGGGAGATTGACGCAAATCGGGAGAGGTATCTCGGCAGGTTCTGCGAGGGTTGCGAGTTGTATAAGCGGTGTCCTCGCAATAAATGTTTGGGGCTGAATCTCGAGCACATGGGCGACATGTTTAAGCCGGAGCCGGGGTATTGCGCCATGAACAAGGTTATGGCGAAGGTCATTGATAAATATATCCAGTTGGAAAAAGAAAAGAAGGAGGCAGTTAATGTCTAACGAGGAAGTGGTCGGCGGTAAAACCAAAGACGAAATTAAAAGCATTGATTTGTTTGTTACCGAGCAGTGCAACATGAACTGCGATTACTGTTTTCATCCTAAGAGCGAGGCGGTGCTTTCGGTGGATCAGGGAAAAAAGATTCTCGCTCGGATGAAGGAGTTGAGTCCTGCCGCTTTGCAGATCACGTTCTTTGGAGGTGAGCCGCTGTTGTATCCGCAGACAGTTTTGGATCTCGCTCAATACGCCCGGGAACTGTGGCCAGCGGATAAAGAAGGACGGCATATATCGACGTTCTCGATCTCAACGAATGGCATGTTTTTCGATGAGGCAGTGTTTAAGAAGTTTGCTGAATTAGGCATGGCGGTTCAAGTCAGCTGTGACGGAGATGAGATCACGCACACCGAATATCGGCATGGCGACTATAAGCGGATTATCGAGAACATGAAGAAGATTTTGGCGATTAAGCCGGACATGAGCGTGCGCATGACGTTTACGCCCAAGACGGTGGGCAGGCTCGCCATAAACGTGCAGTATCTTCATGAGCTTGGTGTCACCAAAATCATGCACCACGCTGTTATGGAGGAGGATTGGACGGATGAGGCGGTTGAGCAATACCGTTACCAGCTTGGTCAGATTTATCATTACCGCAGGTATTGCAAACGTCAGGGTTTGCCGCTTGAGATAGCGTTTATCGATAAGCCGCTCAGGATCGTTAACGATGAGGCACCCCCGGAGAAAGAATATTGTCAGGCGGGCAAAAGTTATATCGCCATTTTGGATAATGGCGACGTTTATCCCTGTCATCGTGCGGCCAGCGCTCGGATATTCAAGCTCGGGAATATCTTTCAGGAGAGACCGTTCATTCGGGGCATCTTCCTGAATATTGATAAGGAATACACTGGCTGTTGGAGAAACTGCCCTCACGCCCGCACGTGCCACAGTTGCGTGATCACGCACTATAAGGTCAATCAGGAACTCACGGTCCCGGTCACGAAGTATTGCCGGATATGCGCAGTTGAGAGTGAGCAGGCTTCGGGGTTCTTGCCGGTCGAGTTGGCGGATCGACGTGAGCGCATGCTTTATAAGGTTGGTCAGGTCTTGGTGGATGTCGCCAAGCAGAACGAGGAAATATTGGAAGCGTTAAAAAAATAAGGAGGTATGGCAATGGGAAAAGTTATGAACCATGAGGAGATAGTCGTTGGGGTTGTTGTTAAGGCGTTAAGTCCCGCTGTTTACAATCCGGTAGGCGGGCAGTCAGCTTCGTTCGCCATGATCACCGCAGAGGGCGGGGATATGCGGTATTTCGTGAACGGACAGAACCCAAACGCATCATCCGGCGTGTTGTTGGAAGAAGGGGACATTGTCGAGCTTCCGTCCATTTATCACATTAAGGATTTTAAGGTGATAAAGGCGGGCGACGATGATGGCAAGCTCGTTGTGACTTATGAAATATAAAAAGGAGGATTTTGCGATGGATCATATTAAACACCAGAAAAAGAACAGGATAATAAATCGAGTCACGGAGATAGTGACCGAGGGCGGATTACCCAAGACCGGTCAGACGATGGTTTATCAAATGGGCGACGATGGTTATTACCAAATGGGGTATCCAATCGGCGGCGCTCAAAGATTTATCGATAACGGCGACGGCACCGTGGTTGATATGGCGACCGGGCTTATGTGGATTAAAGATCCGCAGGCGGCAGGCTTTGGAATGACTATGTATTGGTATGATGCCATCAACGCTTGCGAGAATTTATTTTACGCCGGGCATGATGATTGGCGTTTGCCGAATATTAATGAGCTCATGTCAATCGTGGATCACTCGAGGTACAACCCGGCGTTTGACACGATGTTTTTCGTTCCGGCTCCGGATACTTGGACTCCTTATTGGTCATCAACGATTTGCGCTCCATGGCCGGACGGGGCATGGTGCTTATATCCTTACGATGGTTATAAAACTTCATGGGGTAGACCTTGGGATATGTGTTTCGTGCGTCCAGTTCGTGGTGGCAGATCATAAAAAGGAGGATTCAAAATGGCAAAAGTTATAGTCGAATACAAGGATGGGAAAAAGGTTGTGACGTATCCTTCAGGCGAAAAGAGGGAACACACGAAGGAAAGTTTAACCACCGCAAAAGAGATGTTCTTGCGGCGCAGAGATAAACTCAACGAGCAGATCGCTCTCATTGATGATGACATTAAGAAGATTGGGTAGTCTTATGCAGAATGGCGGGGAATGGTCAAAGTTTATAACGCCGGTGCTTGTAACGATCGCTATCTTCATGCTCGGCACGATCATGTCGCAGGTGAGCCGCATTGATGAGAAGTTGTTTCATCATTTGGCGAACGACGAGATTCACATGCCAAGAAGCCTTTATGTGTCCAAGGCTGAGTTTGAGATGCAAGGGCGGTTTATCGAAAAGGAAAACGACCGGATCATCAAGGCGATCGATGAGCTCAGGCGTGATTTAAAGTCGAAGAAGTGAGGTGTGTATGGCTGAAGATGAGAAATTCAATTTACTGAAATTCTTGGGGAGTTTCTTTCAGTTTTTGCCGTGGGTGAAAACTTTACGCTATGCGGCGGGGATAGCGTTGATTGGTTTTATTGGGCTTACTATTTATCGAGCGTTCTTTATGCCGACGGAAACAACAAAGCAGGAAACGCATATCATCGCCCAGCAGGGCGCCCAAGTCACGATTGACCAAAAGAGAGAGGAAAAGAAGCCCGGGATCGAGGTCAGTCCTTTCGTGGAAGGCTATGGATTCGCTGAATCAGATAACCGCAAGGGTGTGGGCGGTAAGGCTGGTGTTCGGGTAGAGTTTTAGAAGAAACGCCTTGCCAACTATTAAACCGTATGGCCCTATACCCCTCGAAAGGAGGGGATTTTTATGGTTCGGGAGAATATAACGGCCAAAAAAAGCCGGTATATCAGCGTCCGTAACGGTGGCGAGGAGATGTATGTCGAGAATATCCCAACGTCCGGGCGCATGCGTGATCATCTTCCGGCCGCTAAGTTGCGGTTGCGGGAGATTCAGCGGGTCATGCCGCTGGGCAAGTGGTCGATCACGATCGAACAGCAGTGGAAGGAAGGCGGTGTGACGCACTTTCAGATGCTCGATGTCGTGACGGGCAAATTACAGGAATCGGTTCTATAAAAAGGGAGGCATTTCAATGGCGAAGAAAGCGAAGAAGCAAAAGGTCGTAAAGGTTCAGCCGGAAGTTAAACAGACCCGTAACGCCCTGATGTTGCAGGCGAAGGATCGGGGTGTCAAGAATTTCCGTGTGCTTAATAAGGAAGAACTCACGCAGGTGTTGGCGGACGGCGTAACGCAGGAACGGATCAATGAAGTTGTGTCTGGCGCAGTCGCACGTTGGAAGGCTGGCTGGGGTAAAAGGAAGGCGCAGAATGAAAGTTAAAGCTGAACTTGATTTGAAGATCGAGATGAGTGGCGTGTCTCATATCGGTACCGGGTGTCAGGGTTATTTACCTGAAGGCACCCGATATGAGGAGATTGTCCGGGCCTTTGGTCAGCCGCAACTTGGTCGATCGCTTGATGGTAAGACGAAGGCTGAGTGGGTTGGTCGGATCAATGGGTTAGTGTTCACGATTTACGATTACAAATCATCGCTCGAGCCGGAGAGGAACGCCGACTGGCATATCGGCGGGAAACAGAAGTTTGTGGCGGAGCTGGTGAATATTTATTTTCAGAGTTGTTAAAATTTATTGATTTTTGGTAAGGTTGTGATATAAATATAGTTAACAATTTGGAATGAGTCCCGAGTTCGAAGGAATAAATCCCGGACTTTAAAAAAGCAAAACCTTCGCTGGTTACATTGACCGGCGAAGGTTTTTTTATTTGGGCAAATTGCTTTGAAGAAGTTCTTGCTATATTGCTATAAATATAGTAATATAGCGTAAAAGGAGTTATCCTTATGAGTAAATCCGAGCGAGAAACGAATATGAAAAAAACAACTATCGAAATCTGTGAGGATCAATATTTTTTTCTAAAAGAGAAGGCGCTTGAATTACAGAAGCAAAATAAAAACGCTTCTATCATATCTATAATTCGTGAGCTGATTGATCGAGATATGAAAGAATGGAATAGATCTAAGAAAAAATAATGATCGGAGAATAAATGCGTTTTATTGGCTGTAAGAATAATATATTAGAGCAAATTTATGAATTTATTTTATCTAAAAAGATTTATGGTGGCACTTTTTTTGATATTTTTAGCGGGACAACGAGTGTAGCCTCTTTCTTTAAGCGCAAAGGATATCGGGTTATTTCTAATGACAATTTATATTTCTCGTATGTTCTACAAAAGGCATATATTGAGACGAATGCTCAACCCGATTTTTCACGACTATTAAAAATGGTCAAATTGCCCCCTAATGGGGAAACAGCTCCTTTGAACAAGGTAATTAAGTACTTAAATTCCCTTAATGGCAATAAAGGGTTTGTATACAAAAACTATACTGACAAAGGAACGCAAGGCAGTGAACATATAAGAATGTATTTTCAATCCGATAACGGCGGTCGTATTGATGGCGTAAGGCAAAAGATTGAAGAGTGGAATGGTTCTGGTTTGTTGTTGGAGTCAGAGTATTTTCTTCTTCTTGCTTCATTAATTGAAGCCGTGCCTTCGATTTCAAATATTTCTGGAACATATGGGGCTTTTTTAAAGTTTTGGGAACGGAGAACATTTAATCCATTGATGCTTAAAGTTCCGGAGATTATTATTAATTCGTACAAAGATAACAAGGCCTTTAATGAAGACGGTACTGATCTTTGCAAAAATATTGAATGCGATATTTTATATATTGATCCACCATATAACGCACGCCAATATGCACCCAATTATCATGTGTTAGAGACTGTTGCTCGGTACGACAACCCTGTTGTATCCGGGAAAAGTGGTATGCGGAATTATGAAAAAATGAAGTCGCAGTTTTGTAAGCGACAAACAGCTATCGAAGCCCTTAAGAAAATTGTGACAACGGGTAAATATAAGCATTTAATTTTAAGTTATAACAACGAAGGGCTGATGACGGATCGGGATATTCGACAAGCGCTTGCTTCTGCGGGAGCTACAGTTGAGAAGGAAGTAATAGAGTACAGGAGATATAAAAGTCACAGCCATGGCGATAATGGCAAAAAGAAGGTTAATGAATTGCTTTACTATATAAATAATGGAAGGTAAAAATGGCAAAAGACAAGCACGATCTTAATTTTCAAGGGGATATGTTTTCCACTAACACCTATTTCTTAGAAGAAGAAATCAAAAAATGTATTCTTAAAAACAAATTATCAGCGCACG
This sequence comes from uncultured Planctomycetales bacterium, assembly GCA_964635405.1. Lineage (GTDB taxonomy): Bacteria > Omnitrophota > Gorgyraeia > Zapsychrales > JANLHA01 > JADLGJ01. Next base: position 46,112 of record CAZWOH010000001.1, read on the forward strand.
AGAAGGAAATATTAGAAGAAATTAAAGAGATCAGTTTGGGATATGTAAAAAGCAAAGTCAAAATTGAAAAAAACAAATCAAGGCTTGATGCCATTGATGCACAAAAAGAAAAAGTGCCGCTGAAAGGGCATATTGATAAAAAAGATATGGTCAAACTTCCTGATTGGATCAAGGAGAAGATTGACGATGCTTTTATTGTCGGGAAGTCTGGGAGGGTTGTAAGCGTTGGAGGCAAGAAATACCACTTGGACAACCCTTTAAATGATCTTGATGGTGGTGTTTGGACTTATTTTCTACGATCAGTGATAAACACACGGTATCCAGTATCTGGACCTGAAGGATTTGCGCATCATATCCGTAAAATACACCCCACGCCAAAGCCTCCGCAATTGATGCGTGATATTATCAAGTTTTTTACTAAAAAGAATGAATGGGTGCTTGATTATTTTATGGGTGTCGGCGGGACACTGCTTGGTGCATCTTTGTGTGATCGGAATGCAATAGGTATTGATTTAAATAAAAAATATATTGAGGCATATAAGAAGGCTTCAAAAGAACTTGGGTTGAAAGAGCAGGTTTGTTTGTGCGGTGATTCCTTGGAGATTTTAAGCTCATCTAAAATATCGGAAATTACAAGGAATGACAGAATATCGCTAATCTGTATCGATCCTCCTTATGGGGATATGATGAGCAGAAAGAAGACAGGAGAGGCGGCGAAAAAAAAGCTTTCTACAGAATCAACGCCATTTACCGATCACAGCCAAGACCTTGGGAATGTTAGCAAGGAAACGTTTTTAACGTTACTGAGAAAATCTGTTGAGGGCGCCATTAATTATTTGAAAGATAAGCGCTACGTAATTGTTTTCACAAAAGACTTTCAGCCTTCTGGAAAGGATTTAAATTTATTGCATTACGATATTATCAAAGAACTCAGCGGGATTACAGGATTGAACTATGTAGGAATGAAAATATGGGCGGATGAAAGTATTAATTTATATCCTTATGGTTATCCGTATGCTTTTGTTCCAAACCAATTGCATCAATATATACTTGTTTTTAGAAAAGAAGCTCAAGTGGATCGTAAGGCCGCTAAGGCATCTTGAATTGTCTGTGGGGTATTTTGAGAGGTAAAAATGTCGCCCCTATCAGAAAGGATAAGTGCCACTTGCTGAATGTTGGTGATATTATTATTCCCGCCAAATAGGACGACAAATCTCTTTACTTGATATTCAGGATATTGAGGATTTATCCATTCTTGTTCAAGAGGATCGTAATCATTTAATTCATCGAGTCCGTTCTGGAGATTTGAGATCTTTTTACCCTCGATTAATAGAATTTCTTTGAGTGTATGGTTGCATACAATTAGGTCTGGAATTCGCAGAGGGCTATCATTGGCATCTTTTTTGGGTAGAGCAACAAAAGCACCGTCTGATTTCCTAAAATAGCCACGTTCGCAACCGGCATGATTTTCATAGATGCATTCGGTTCCTTGCAACGATTCGCATATTAAATGGGTGAAGATAGTTGCAATTTTTTCCGAAGAGTTCTCATAATACCAGTACGTTTGCGCAGGGGTGTTATGAGGTATCGTTAGGCCGTCCATTCCTACGTTAAGTAAATTTAGAATGGCTACAAATTTGTTTGCTCGAACACCACGTTGATTTATATTGTGTTGTATAACAGTTATATTATTTGTCCAGCCGAGCTTCCGTATGCTTTTCAGAATTAAAGATAGTGCGCCCATGTTTGGATCATGAATAATAGTGTGCGGCGCTTGCGGTTTGTCAAGCCTCCCAGATACTGTAATATGGGAAGTTGTTTTATTTATTAATATTGGGGTGTTCCCTCTCGGTGGGCGGCGCATGTTGTTCTTAAACGAGATCAGCTCATCGATAGATGAGAAAGGTTTGAATATATTTGGATCAAGACGCCTACCTATAATTTCCACCCCTAATGTCAACAGCATTCGGGTGCCAAATATATTGGTATCTGTAGAATGGTCGGCTGAGTGCGGAACCTGATAGTTGTATAGCATTATTTTCTTAACTTGAGGATAATAAAGATCAATGTAAACAAATTTTGATCCCCGTTGATATACCCCGGTATTTCGTGATTCCTCATCAGTAGTTTTTGTTTCTTCTATTGCGTAAATCGGGGTTGAGGTCTCGTTAGGCTCGGAGTCTTGAGCAAATACTAGAAAGTCAACAAAACTTTGGTTGCCGCTTACTAGCTTTATGGTCAACTCTTGAATAAGGGGGGATGAAAACCCTGAGACCGCATAAGTAAAAGTAAATCTATTACTTACTATTGATGGCTTGATAATGAGGTTAGCAAATGATATCTGAGAGCGATTGTCTGAACAATATTTCTCAAGGATCACTCGCAGGACGTTCTTTTTCGGGCGTTCTTCAGTTAGTATCCATAATTTCATTTAAATACCTTTCATGTCGCCTGTTAAGGAGTTACGCAAGAGGGGGAATATGCATTGCAGGCATCTTTTTATTTTACCAAGAATATTATTGAAAGTCCATAATTTTGCTTGACTTCTGGCTATTTTCTTTATATAAGTATATGTGTAGAGTTAGTGTTATTCCGTCCCGAGTTGGAAGGGATAAATCCCGGACGTTAAAAAAGCAAAACCTTCGGCAGGTGCCATTATGTTCACCTACCGGAGGTTTTTTTGTTTTTAGGCAAATACAGGAGGTGTGGTATGGGGAAAAATCAGCATGTGGTAAAAACGGATGACGGGTGGGGTGTTCGTGGTGAAGGCAATTCTCGATTAACATCGGAACATCACACCAAAAGCGCCGCTGAAAACGCCGCAAGGCAGATTGCGAAAAATCAGCATTCAGAGTTAGTTATTCACGGCCGTGATGGGAAAATTCAGGATAAGGACAGCTTTGGCAATGACCCTTGTCCGCCAAAGGATCGCAAGCATTAATATCAATTTTACGAAGGGTACTGAATGGCAAAACACAGATCATTCAAGATTGAGAAATTTGTCACTGGGGTCAGTAGTGATCTTCTCAAGGCGTATTTTACCCGGAAAAACGTTCCGGTAGCCGATGGCTTTGTCTTTGACCGAAATAATATCCACGACTTCTTAGACGGCATTAGTGATGATGGGAAGCGGTCGTACATCGAGGAGGAGTTGCAGTGCATTAACGATGTCGCTGATCGTGCTAGGGGATATCTTGAACAGGCAAAGCGGCAGTATAACATAGCGGTTCAGGATGATGAACCGTCCGAGACAACCGCTATGCGGGTTTTTCTCCACAGTGAAGAAGCGTTCTCGCTCGCCTTTGATTTCTACTTATATGTTGTCTACTCCGAAAAATTAAGCCACCACAAATTTGATCATAACAACTGCAACTTCGCTGAGGAGCGTGTCGCTCAATTGAAGGCGGCCATCGAACAGCACTTCAAGGATACCGGTAAAAGCGAGCATTGTGATATCCGGTACAGAACCCACAACGGCAAGCATATTGTTTTGATAGCGCATGGCGATTACATGAAAACGCACCTTATATTTAAGGATGGGAAAGTCGATATTCAGTCGTTTCGCCCGGCCAGAGAGGATATGCTTGTTTTTGACACGAGGAATTGCGTATTAAGCGTGAACGCTGGCGGCTGGAGCGAGGCTGATAAAAAGCGGTATATCGAGATATTCGGAAACGCCATCCTCGGCATGGATCAGGTGCCTGAGGCGACGTTCAACAACACATTGGTTGTGCTTGATCCTATTAAGAACGGCACTTTCAGCTATGCCGGGAATGATAATGTTGAGTCTGTCCTTCTGACAGAGGTGAAGGTTAAATGCCGGGGGACAAAGGTTATAAAGGTAACGATTAACTGTGGCGACGTCAGGCAGGCGTTTTCGGATTTAAATATATCCATGCAGGACGCTGAGTATGTGTCGGCTAAATTACGGTTTTACATTAAGCGTAGCGGTAAAAAGGCGAAGTCAATAACGGTCGAAATTAAGCCGCCGGAAAACACGAAATTACCCGAGAAAGCGGAAAAGGGGATTATTGAGGCGTATCTGCATGACAACGGAGTTCTGTTAACGTGATGTTGAACTTCATTTTAAAAAGTATAGAGGTTTTTCCTACCGCATCGTTCACCGAGAGCGAGTTAGTGCGTATTTCAAAGACCGATTTTAATTCCCTGACAAAGCAGAAATATTTAGATCGCCTGAAGTATGACTACATGAAAGAGCCGTATTATTCTTCCGCTTTGGGGGATAATGGGAACGAACGGCAAATTAAGAAGGTTGGTGGCCGACTCTACGCATATTCAGTGGAATCAGCGGACAGTGCGCCTATCGAGGTGACAGAAGCGGATCTGAGGCGGTATCAGCTTTCATTCCCGGCTTTGTTCAATAAAATCCGCACGGTAAACAAGATCGAAGGCAAGTTTCAAGAAATCCCGGAAGGATATTTTTACGTAGGGTATAAGCTATATGACAGTTTTCGTGTCGGCTTTATCTTTATACCAAAGCTCGGGGACGGCAAGTTGGTCAAATTCGCCGGGTTAAAGGACATATGCAAAGATGACAAGGTTCTCGTTGTCCTCACACCATTCACGAAGATCGAGGACATCGTATTAAACTGGACGTTGAGTAAGTGCAAAATAGTCACGGCTCCGCTTGCGTCGTCGCTTGATTTCAAAACATTCAAGCTGTCCGTTGACGATCTCATTAGAGAATTCATGCCTGAGGGCGGGGCAACGGCGCTCACTAAAAAGCAGGCGAAGGATTATAAGGATTTTGATTATAAGTGTTACGATAAAATTCGTATTCCGGGAACCGCCCCTATGAAGCGGAGCAACGACCTTGAGGTAAACGGTCACAAAATCAAAATGCCGGACAATGCGTTCAAGCTATTTCTCGAGATGGTTGTTGAGCTCAAGAAGGGAAAGGGTGGTTGGTTGACCAAGGTTGTGGATGCTGGGAAGTATCAGATATTTGACCGGGTTCGATCGCCGCTTCAGGGTAGCTTGCTTGGTAAGGACGCAAAGAAATTTATTGAGAATAATGCCTCGAAGCAGTATCGAATATCGACACACCCGGATTTTATTACTTATGAACGAAATAATCTATTAAAACATGCGGATTCGAGCGTTCAATCTCTTGCGAAAAAATTAGCTCGTAGAAAAGGGGTCAAAGGTATGGCACAGATTATTCTTATGCTTTTGCTATTGGCGTCGCCTGTATATGCAGACCAAGTTTCGTTTAAAGAAGTGAAGGCATATCTGGAGAATACTGTTCAATTGCACGAGCCGGAGGATAAATCAATTAACAGTGAGGCGTACGACTATCCTGCTGTCAATATCGTTTCTTTGTGGCAGAAGTTGGGGATACAATTTGCGCCTTTACAGGATAAGGATGACACGTATGTATTTGGGTGCAAACCCGGGCAATTGGAGTGCTTCTTGCCTTATCCAAAAGCGGATGTTATTGAGAACGGGAATGCCAAAATAATTCGCATATCGAAGTCTATCCCATGGGATTACCAATATCTGTTTTTTAAGAGAATAGGAGATGGGTATTTCTATTTCGATCATCTGGAATTTGATATGCAGAAATACGAGGAGCCCGAATTTACTTTCCTTGAGCCGGATCTTTTTGCAATAAAAGTTTTGAGCGGATCGGGAACGGACACAATTTCCTATACGACAAAACTGTTTCAGATCTCAGATGGAGGTATTAAAGAATTATTATCTTTCGTGACAATGCATGAGCGACAAGGATGGGGCCTGTGTTTTGATGCGGCAATAAATTCACGCTATAAATATTCAAAGGAAACGCTAGCGATTGATTTCGATGTCAAAGTTAAGATGAACGATAATAATTATGAGTCGAAGATTAAAGGCAAGTTATCGGAGCAACCAGTGATTCATGCCAAGAAAAAAGTAGTTATGATCCGCAAGCCTGAGGGGTTCGTTTTAGATAAAGACAGATCAACCACCACGGTTGAGGACATGGATAAATTGCATTGGGGCGGGTATGTTGATTATTATGATGCGTTTAAGGTTGATTTTGATGCACTCGAGCGAAGTAATCCTAAAACTAAGGAGTGGTTTGAGTTTTTCAAGAAGGAATTATCCGAATCTAAAGATAGCGAGGAGGTAGACGAAATGCCTAACAATAAAAAAGACGAATGGTTGAACTTAAAGGAGAGACTTGGTGTGACAGACGATGTCGTTGAGCGATACGGTGAGGCAGACATTGCGATGCCAGCCAGTGAGAAGGAATATGTCGATTTGGGCGGGAATGCAATTGCCATGATTAGGGCGGTTGCCGCAAATCGCAATGAACTTCCTTTGGCAAAGGCATATTTTCAGAATCCTGATGGGAAACAAGTAATGTTAAGCAAACTGGTGATGAGTAGTGAAGATTCGACGTTTTCAGGAAATGAAATAACGGAAACTAAATTTGCTGATGGCAAAGAAAAGCGCTTTTCAAATCTTTCTTTCTGGCTGGTCCCCATCAATTTGATGTTGGATGATAAGGCCGTGCTTGGTGTTGATTTTAAGGAGAATCGGGAATCATTTATTATACTGCGTGGGCCTTGGAATATTAATGCGCAGAATCGGGAATTTGTTAGAAAGTGCTCTGAGGGGAAGATTACGCTTCCTGAGCGATTGGATAGTAACATCGTAGGAGATTTCATTGTTCGGGAGTTTGTCAATCCAGCAATGGCTACAGAGGATAAATAAGCAATGAATTTTCCGATTTTGACAAACAAAGAAGTAAAGACAAAGGATTTTGTTGATTTCTGGAGTGGTTTCTACAACTATTCATTTGAATCATATTACGTTCCTATTGTCGAAAAAAAGCGGTTCTCAAAAGATGATCTGTCGAAGCTGTTTGAGTGGAAGAACGGCGGGAAGTTAGCGAAAAAGAAGCAGAAGGCGCTGGATAGCATCATCGCAAAAATCGGCAGAATTAATACCCTCAAGGCAAATTTTTGTATTGATACATTTTTGAAAGAATTTAGTTTTGTCAAAGGCATGATATGGAAGATGTTCCTTTTACATGTTATTCAGCCGGATAACTATCCGATTTTTGATCAGCATGTTTACCGTGCGTATTTATTCATTGCTAAGGATCAACGAGCGGAAATCCCAGACAATAAGCACAAGCAAGATGTGTATTTCAAAGAATACGCCCCGTTTTTTAATGATTTGGCGGGCAAGGGTATCTCAAGGAAAAAGTTAGACGAAGCCCTCTGGGCATTTGGAAAATTTCTCAAGACGCCGTACGGGGGCAAAATATGAGAGACCCGCATCAGAACATATTTTTCTATTATCGTGGACCTTCTAAAAACAGGGAAGTGTCGTTATATGATTTTCAGGTTGAAGATAATACGACAAAGAGCTTAATCAATATCTTGGAGTTTTGTTGCCAAGCGGGGTATGAGGATTTATTCAATAGGTTTTTGGGGTTGATTAATGCGCCACGTCGACCAGTTGTTTATTTTAAGCTACAAAAAGGATTGAGCGATAGTCGCCCGGACGCTTTGATTGATCTTGCTGATTACAATATTCATATCGAATCAAAGGTCAGGGCGAGATTGGATATTGGGCAGATCAAGCGTCATTTAAAAGATATCGGGAAGCAAGATGTATTGGTTGTTATAACGAATGACCGGCAGGATAAAAAGCATATAAGCGAGATTGGGGATCAGCGGCTCAGATATTTGGATTGGGCAGAAGTCCATAAACTTTGCTTAAAATCTATTGAGACAATCCGTGGCGATAGACGCATGGTTGCGATTCTGCATTTAATTGAGCAGTTTATTGATTACATGGAGGTTGTGGTTATGACCGAATTTAATGGATTCAAGAACTCGGATTTTGACTTTTGGGTAGATCCGAACCCATATTACGTGCCAATTTTAAGAAAGAAGCTGGAGGCTTTGGCTACCATAATTAAGGAGAAACTTCCACGGGATATTGGGCAAGAATATTCCTTTATTAAGCCCGGCAATATAGCACGGAGCGGTAAGGACGAGCGGTTTGCGTGGGTAGCTATCAAGAGACCGAAGGATGGTAAAGATATTTTCAATCAGTGCAATTTTACGATAGAGGTATCAAAGAGTTGTCTTGATATCAACACCGTTGTGCGTAATGGCCGAACCCATCAAATTAGAACGCCTATCGGAGTTTTTTACAATAAGATAACGAATAATCCTGAGAGATTCTTGCAGGTGATCAAGGGAATAAAACAAGAGGCGAGAATTGTGGTTTCGAGAAGGTTGCCACGGGCTGGAAAGCGCATTATGCCCGGGAACGAAAAATGGGTGAAATTTTTTGATATGAAGCTGAGTGACATCGCAAATAAGCAGGACGTGATTTACTTAGGAGACGTGTTAAAAAAGGCGGATAAGGATCCCGGAGCTCCCGGCATACATTTTAGATACTCGATTGACAGGGGATCGAAAGTGTTAACAGAGCCCATTAAATTGGAAGATGAGATTATAGACACGATTACGGAATTTAAACCGATATTAGATTATTTAGAGGGAAAGAAGGATTAATTATGAAGTTTAAAATTTTTGCATTCTTATTGTTGTCAGCTATCTTTTTGGCCGGATGCGGAAGTGATTATAAAGAAGATCTGAAGCAAGCGGACAAAATATATGAAGCTGGCGACAGAGAATCTGCAAAGAGGCTGTATATCAAGGCCGCTAATAGGGGCAGTGCAGATGCTCATTTTGCGATTGCCTATAAGTATAATGTGACCCCAGAGGAAAGCATTTATCACTTTTCGGAGGCCGCAAAAAAAGGTCACGAAGATGCTTTGGATTATGCGCTCGATGCTCTGTTATTTAGAGCAAACAGCTTAGAAAGAGCGAATCCTAAAAAAGCGCTTGAGGTATATAAACAAGCTAAGAAGGTGAACCCATCAATAAAATTGTATGATGAGGATGTGAAGCTCAAGACGATTCAAATGAGCGTTGAACCGGGCGAGTTTGATTGGAAGGCTTTTTGCAAAAAGTATGACGTTTTGCCCCATGACGATGATGCTATGTACCACGTTTGGAGGATTGCGGAAGATGCTTCAAAAGGGGGACGGTTTGGGAAGCCGGATCCAAAGCTAATCTTGCAATTGGTATCCCGTGGCGGATGGGCTCCCGCTGAATTAGAGTATGCTGTCGAAGCGACTTATAAAGATTGGAAAGCGGGCAAAGTTAAGGAATTCAACATCTGCGATTATATCACGAGTGGCGGTGGCATGGCGTTCTGCGCTTCTAGGGCGGATGATGATGACGAAAAAGAACGGGATACAAAAATGAAATTGATTGGTCAAAAGATTGACAGTCAGTATAGAAAATTGCTTGAATCGGCTTATGCGTCAGCGGTTAAATTCATTGACTCCAAGGCATCAAATGAGGAGGGGCATGGAGGATCCGGGCGGGGTGCTTGGGTTGTCGGGTCTCAAATGGATCAAAAGAACGAATATTTAGATTTGGTTGAGAAAGTTCGTACTGGATTTAAGCCATCTCCTAAAAATACTTTTGTAAAAGCAGATCAGAAACTCAATGAAACCTATAAGAAGGTTATGGGTGATCTTAAAAAGCGGGCTGATGATTACAACGTGCCCCGGGTTGATGATGTGCGTGTTGTTCAGCGTCTTTGGATTCCATATAGAGACGCCTCGGCTAAGCTATTTTCAGCTATTAATCCCTCTGTGAATGAGGACACATGGAAGTGTTGGTTGACCGAGGTTAGGGAAAAACAGCTTAAGGATATTTTTTCTCTGTAAATTATATGCAGGAAACGGGCATTTTGCTGGATTTTTGCCGGTGTTGTGATAAAATACCTTTATTGTAAGGTTGGGAATTGTCGATTGGCTCCCCTAGAGATATCAGCGATCCCATACTACGTCTACGGTAGAGTTTTATAAGTAGAGGTATTTCAAGGGGTTGTAGGGTTCGCCTATCGTCCACGACTACCCGCCAATTTTTTGGTGAACCCTTCGTCGAGGATTCAAGGCGTTTTAGGCTTGAGTAGACGGGGATTCGAACTCAAGTTCGACCGGAGGGTTTTATCCGGTGGATGGCGGCTATACGGCACGATAATGTGGCTTGTAAAGGGATGGTTGGCCTCAGGAGAATAAAAGAACGAGGGAATTAATTCGTGTTTAAAAAATTTTGTTTAATGAACGTGGTCTTCTTGTTGGCTTCCCATGGGGCTTTTGCACAGGAGGAAACACTGCAGGCGAAAATTTCGCGCATTGTTGCGCCGATGAGAGCAGAGGTTGGTGTTTCCATTCTTGGCATAGAGGACAGGAAGGCTTTGGGTGTTAATGAGGAAAGCAAGTTTCCCATGCAAAGCGTTTTTAAATTCCCTCTCGCTTTGACTGTCTTGAGCGAAGTGGATAAAGGCCGCTTGGCATTGGATCAGGAAATAAATATACGCAGGAACGATCTTTTGCCGAATACCTGGAGCCCGATAAGGGATAAGTATCCCGATGGAGATATCAAGATGTCATTGGCCGAGATTTTAAAATATACCGTGGCCCAAAGCGATAATAACGGATGCGACATTTTGCTGAAGCTTATCGGAGGGCCTGCGGTGGTAAATGATTATATACATGGCCTCGGCATCAAGGATTTTTCCGTCCAATTTAACGAACAAGAGATGCATAAAAACTGGAACGTCCAGTTTTCTAATTGGGCTACTCCCGTAGCTATCATCGAGTTGCTTAAAATTTTTTATGAAGAGAAGATTTTATCCCGTAAAAGCTTTGATTTTCTTTGGGGTGTGATGACGGAAACAAAGACAGGGCAGAACAGGATCAAGGGGCAGTTGCCGCAAGGAACTGCGGTTGCTCATAAAACGGGGACCTCTGATACGAATAAGGAAGGAATTACGGCAGCTGTCAATGATGTGGGGATTATCACTTTACCCGACGGTAAACATGTCGCCATTGCTGTATTTATTGCCAACTCGCGCGAGGATGTCGCAACGAATGAAAAGATCATCTCCGACATCTCCAGGGCCGTCTGGGATAATTTTGATGGACGCGTGCGGTGAGGCGAGAAACGTCTGGATTGTGCCGGGCGCTGGCGGCAGATAAAGAGCGTGTTGGGTTAAAGTCTCGAGAGAATTATGAGTCAAAGAATGCTTACTGAGAAACAAGCAAGAGAATTTGCAAGCCATTGGATTGATGGATGGAATTCACACAATCTGGATGCGATTATGGCGCATTATGACGAGAAAGTTGTTTTGACTTCTCCAGTCGCGCAAAAGATTATGAATATCCCATCCGGCACAATCGAGGGCAAAGCAGCATTGCAAGTTTACTTTGCCAAAGGACTGGACTTTTACCCTGATTTAAGATTTGAACTTATTGAGGTAATGTGGGGAATAAAAAGCGTGGTTGTGCATTACAAAAATCAGAAAGGTATAAAAGTTGGGGAATTAATGGAATTTGGTCTGACAGGTAAAGTTATTAGGGTTATTGTAAATTATAATAGTTAGCGCCGTTTTGATAAAATACCTTTACGGTATGGCTGGGTAGTGTCGATGGGTAGGTCAAGAGATATTAGCGACCCCGTACTTCGTTTGCGATAAATTTTTATAAGTAGCGGTATTTCAAGGGGTTGTAGGGTTCGCCTATCGTCAACGACTACCCGTATTTCCTCGTCTAGCGCCGACCTTCGAACCTTTGGTGAAGGTTGGCGCAAATTTAGAAAAGAAATAGGAGTACTTGTGAGGCTCCGCCCGAACAAGTGCTCCG
>CAZWOH010000002.1:0-43076 GCA_964635405.1 uncultured Planctomycetales bacterium
CAAAGGCCAAGACGGACGCTGGCATCAACCGAGTGTTGAGATTTGAAGATAGACTATTAGGTTATGACTACGTTGGCATCATCAAGAACCTGCCTGACATGATCGTTCAGATCGTTTCCGTACCGTTTGACTACGTGATTGATTCCCGAGTGAAATTATGGAATGCAAAAGATAGCTTTGGGGCATGGGCAAAAGCCAAGACGGACGCTGGCATCAACCGAGTGTTGAGATTTGAAGATAGACTCTTAGGTTATGACTACGTTGGCATCATCAAGAACCTGCCTGACATGATCGTTCAGATCGTTTCCGTACCGTTTGACTACGTGATTGATTCCCGAGTGAAATTATGGAATGCGAAAGACAGCTTTGGGGTATGGGCAAAGGCCAAGACGGACGCTGGCATCAACCGAGTGTTGAGATTTGAAGATAGACTTTTAGGTTATGACTACGTTGGAATCATCAAGAACCTGCCTGTTGTGTTGCGGCTTACTCACAATGCGATTGTTGACGCTTTTGCTAGATTTTTTGTCTGGCTTGTCCTATTTGTACTCGCGCCGAAAGTTTTTCGTTTAAATAAATTCGATGATTTCATCGCTTTAGTGAAAGCCGTATTTACAAATGTCCAAGGGGACAAAGCTGGAATTTTAAGAGCAATAAGAGTTCTCTACGCTTCTGGCGCTTATAAGAGATTTGGCCAAGGCGAATTAGTTCCGCATTTAATCAAATTATTAGAAGATCATCAGGACAATGCAATTATTCATATTGTTGCTTTAACAAAGATGCATCGCAAGACCCGCTTCGGAGCTTTGAAAGGGCTCTTTAGCAAACTACTTCCTTTAAGTCTTTCAGAAAAATTAAGTCAGACAAAAACAAGAATTATCGTCGATGTCCGCAACATTAAAGGCATCGGCGGCGATCGTGATGAAGAAATTTTTATTAATTTATTGGCACTTTCCGCTAACTTAGGTTTACAGCCGGATCAAATTGAAGTTGTGGCAGACAAAGAGCAAAAAGTTTGGCGCTTTAGAAATATTGTTTTGCAATTTAATGATGAAGTTGCCGCTGGCCCGCGCCGCGGGATTTTGTATCTTCCTGAAAATCTTCTTTCCAGTCAGGATGTCCTGATTAAGTCTAAGATCACAGAACAAAGTGCTGGCTTAGAAGCTCATCCGGCGACGGCTCCGCCGTCCGACGTAAAACATGAACAAATGGCTGCTTCATCTTCCGTCGTTTTACAACCTGCATTTGCAAAAATTTTAGTCGGCGGTGCGATTGTTTTAATGCTTAGCTCGGGATGGTTTTTGAGCACATTCCCGGCTCTAGGTTCTTTATGGGTCGCATTAGGTTTTGGCGTTGTTAGTAGTCTTCTTTATCTTGTAAGCCGCAATTCACAATCTCCGACGAACGTTGGAATTGCCGCTAAAGTTTTTGGCTTGATGGCCATCACGGTTTTGACGACGGCTGGTCTAAAATCAATCGCATCTATTGCTGGAGTAGGATCATTGTTCTTAGGGCAAGCAGCGTTAGCTGTTTTTGCAGGTGCTAGCGTAATTGCGTTGAGTGCATGGGCTATTGGATTCTTTAGCAATACGATTAATGAAAAAGTTATCAAGAGTTTGCGAATTGTTTCCTATCTTGCGATGCTTTTTGCGATGGTGGCAACGGGGATTTTGATTTTAGGGACAGCTTTCCCGGCGGCGGAAGGAATCATCGAAGGGTCGATGCTTGAATTGATGATCAGGGTTATCGGCGGTCTCTTGTCATTAGCCATCGTGATTTCGATCTTTAAGGGCGCGTTACGGTTGACAACCCAAAACGTGAAAGAATTAAATGTCTATCGTTTAACTAATGAAGAGTTAAATATCCGTTTGCGCTATTACGGTACGCTTTTAGGCAACGCTGGACTTATTCCGCAAGTGCAGGCGATCATCGATAATTCCGATTTGCAAAAGAAGAGAAACTTCTTAATCGATTTGATGCAACGCGATTTCCAAAACAGCATTCGCGCTGTTCAGAGCAAACCGACGCGCTTTGTGCGTATCGAAGCTTTCCGTCAGTGGTTACGTGCAAATCGTATTGAGTTTGCCGAAGAATTTATTGGCGCCTTGCTCTCGACGCTTAATTTTATTTGGAATATCGCCGGCAAATTCCACTTCACGCAAAATAATTCTGGCATTATCCGCAACTCAATTTTATTTGTGGTCGCAGTTGGATTGAGTCTTATCCCAGCTTTCTTCTTGTTCCTCGGAGAATTAACGTATAACTTCTTTGCTCGTCATGCGGTGCGCACCTATGAATTTTTGCGTATGCAGGAAGTTCTCTTAAATGCCTCGCAGCCTACAAAATTGACTGCTCAACAAATCAATGCCGAAAACGCTCGTCGTATTCTTAATGCGCAAATTGCGGATGCCAATGTCAACAATAATGGACGTTGGTTGAGAGTCAAACGTGAATGGTTTGCTTTCAGCTTGGCGCATCCGATTATGGCCAATGCTTTGAATTTGTTCAAAGGCCGTCTTTTGATCTTTATCGTCGCGGAACCTTTGTCGACGATGGTTAAAGCTCTCGCGGTGGGCTTAAACGGTACAGCTTTAGGAATAGTTTTAATGCCAATTGTTTTCGCTTTGACTTTAATCTTTCACGTTATTAACGAAATTCTTTTAAGCGTCTTTGGTTTGATCGGTGGAGCTTTGGGAGCATTCCTTGTGAGCACAATGCTTTCTCATCGCGCTGATAGCATCGCGCGGGTTTTCCTCATGAGCTTTATATTGTCGTTTATTAGTACAGTCAGAACGATCGTCCACGCTTTTATGGAATATCGTTATGCCGGCCTCGTTGAAAAGAATAAATTAACAGGATTTAAAGATCAAAAAGGTCGTCCCGTCGCGTCGATTGAACAGATTGCTTTAGCCCGCATGATTGAGAATCCAAAAGATTTAGAGAGCTGGATGAATGATGCGGCTGTGCGTCAACAGTTCCTTTCCGGATATCTTTATGCCCAAGATAGCAGTTTAGCCCGCATGGTTATCGGAAATAATCGTTGGTCAGCGCGAGTCAAGATTTATCTTAGCGAAGGCCGTGGTCGAATTTTGGTCTTTGCTTTGGCTATTCCTGCGGCGATTTTTATTTATCTTTTAAATACCTTTATTCCGTTTAATTGGATTCATAAAGCTACTGGCAAGCTTTTTGGGACAACAGGTGCTGGTTACGAAAGAATTGATACGCTTTATCAGCAATTAGGTAATCTGAAACTTGCATTTTGGTCAGGTGTCGTCGGTATGATGACGATCAATGCGGAAATCGAAGGCGCGCTTCATTTTGCTGATAAGATCGGCGGGACACCGGGTCAAGTGATCACTTCTTGGGAACGCGATGTTCTTAATATGGGACATGCGTTTATGGGTAATAATTCTCAGGAAGGGCTTTATGGACTTATAACGGCCGGCAATAAATTTATTTATGGCCCCGATGGTTTGGAAGTTGGACCTGCAGTGGTGACCAATGCCATTTATCGTCAGGCGGGTGTCAATACACAAGAGGCAAATGCAGCGCTTTATTATCAGGCTTACCGCGAAGGCCGTATTTCCAGCTTGCCTCCGATTGCTTGGACTTTGGCTAAGGATATGGAAAAAAGAACGCATGCGACATTAACGCAAGAACAATTTGCGCGTGTGCTTATTTCTGCCGGCCTTATCGCTGATACACGAGATGCCAATGCTAAGGGTAAGGCGCTAAGTCAAGAAGTGCGCGATTTGATTGATCCACATGTGGTTGATTTGATTGAGACAAAGTACCTTAATAATGTCAGCAATCTATTTGAGAGAATTAAGATTGCTATTGGTATTCCAGGGCAAGTAGCTGACGGTGATTTGCTTGCTTCTGCGCAAAAATATAGCCAAGAAAACGATAAGCCGGTTGTGACCCTGCAGCTTTTCCCCAAGCAAGAGTCTGATGTTCGACAAGGAACCTATTTAGTTGTACGAAATGATAAAGAACAAGAAGTTTTAGTTGTTTCTGCGAATCGCCATGATCCACTTGGCGTTGTTCCTGCCGCGGGGATTATCGATCAAAATAAGGGTAAAGTTTTCACGGCATTTTTAGTGATTGATTCAAAGGATTTAGTGTCTGCTTTGATGGCTAAGAATCTCGCAGAAACACCGTTAGCTCAAAGTTTATCGGATATGTACCAGCGTGTTGCCGAAAAAATGGGCTTTAAGCCCGGCGAGGCTATCATTATGTTGCCGCAGCATGTCGGGTTTGAAAAATTTGCCCAAGCGCTTCAAGGCGAGAAGACAATTGAAGTCAAAGACAAGGAAGAACTTGAGCCTAAAGAGAAAATTAAACCCGGCGAAGAAGTTAAAAACGGGGAAAAAGAGACTCCAGCGATTGAAAAATCGTTTAGCCTTAACGATATTATTAAGGGGAATAAATTTGATTCCTGGAGAAGCGTTTATTTAAATATTGACGCTTTTGAAGTGATAAGAATGACATTAGGAAACCTTGGATTGCCGTTGCGCAATAATACATGGGAAGAATTCCAACGTACTATTTCCGTTTTTGATACAGATAAATCGCTTTCTTTTAAAGAAACTCTTGGAAAAATAATTAAGTTGGATTCGGACCGCATCGATAGCGAAAAACAAATCGCGAAGTTTAAGGATGTTGACAACAATCAATATGCCAAGAAGTTGTTTGAGCAGAAGAATCTTCAATATCAGTTGCAGGACGCGAGAGATTTAGCGATTGCGGCAGAAACCAGCAGTTGGGAGAGATTTGTTTTGTGGGTAGGGGAGCTCTTTAATACAGCAGAGAGCCAGTTTAGAAATGAATTAAAGAATACTCAAAAAACAATAATAAATCTTGAGCGCACACAAGATGCTCTAAAGATAGCTCTTGCTGCTAATGTTTCCGTCGAAAATATTCGTAATCTGGGTGCTGAGCATTCTTGGTTTGTTGCGCAAGTTGAGGGCATTAATGTTCTTGAGCCTGCTGGCTATCAAAGACTTAAATCTACTTTGACTCAACGAACTATCCGAGGGAGCATCTTTATTTTAGATATTGATGAAGATGCCCGGGCAAGCATTATAACGTTGTTAAGCCATCAAAACACCGTTGACGATAATTTGTACGCCTTGTTGGATCCTTCAAAGAAGACTGCTGCTAAACCTGCACTTTTAAATGGCTTGCGCTTAGCCATGGTAAATGCTGCTCAGCAAGAAGAAAAATTATGGAATAGTAATTCATCATTAGCTACGACCATAGCAAAACAAAAAATGCTTGCGGCGAGTGTTAACGCGAATGCGATGAGTGTTCATGATTATTTTAATGCTTTGACAAAGAATTCCGATCTTCCGGCTGAGAAATTTGTCGATATGAAAAAGACGGCTTTAGAAAGAATCAGCAAGACGATAAAAGAACTTAACCTTTCTTCTCAGATGCAGATTGAAGAAACTACTTTTGTTTTAGCTGATATTTATACGAAATTATCTAAGGAATATCAGAAAAATTTGATGGTCCTTCAAAGCAGTAAAGAAGCTTTATTAAATAGTAATAATGACGAAGAGAAGAAAAATCTGCAGGCCCGCATAACGGGTACGCACCAACAATTAGATACAATCGCGCAAGACTTAAAGTTGTTAAATAAATTTAAGAATGAATTAGCCAAGACAAATGTTTATGTTGCAGAAGATATTCTTGGTGCGCAAGAATTGTACGAATCGGTTGCACAACCGGCCTTGACTGTTTTACTCGATTATGATGCTGGGAAAGTTAGCTTTGCGGATGTCCGCTCAGTATTCTCAGTGATCAATGCGAAAATCGAATTATTAAATATTAAACATGAAATATTTATTACTAGAAATAAGATCGACAATTTGGAAAAAACGCCAAGCCTCGAGGAAGCAAATGTTCAAAATCCGAGTTTGTCTAACGCTCGCAATGAAGTTAGAAAGGCAGAAGCTGATGTGGCACGTACACATCTTGCCTGGTTGGAGGCGATAGTAGCTCAAACAAGTCATGGAAATATCGCTGACCAAAAAGAGCAATCTGCTCGCGTCTCTGATCCAAAAGCAGAAAAATTGTCAGCAGCTCCTTCGTCCCGCGCTGATGGGGCTGACAGTGCTTATTATGGTGTTGTTAACAGTAATGGTGAGCTTAAAGAAGCAGCAAAAATATTAAAAGACGTCTGGGCTGGCAAGGACTCAGAACTTTTGGTTCGCGGCTTAACGTATTCAAAGGTTGTCGGGTCAGATTACAGGAACGGGTTTGATTGGGACAAAAATATTGGCGATATCCAAAAGTTAAAAGATATGGGTGTTAAAACGATTCGGACGTATTATCCGATCACCTCCGAGCGTTTTCTCAATGAATTAGCCAATCAGGGCATCAAGGCGATTATCGGCATTCCTAATTATGATGATCGTTATAATCCAGGCCCGGACATTAGCCGCGGCGGATATAAACATTATATTGAGAAATATAAAAATCATCCTGCAGTTTTAATGTGGGAATTTGGGAATGAATACAATTACCATCCGCAATGGTTTAATGGGAATGTTGATCAATGGTATTCCATTTTGGAAAATGCCGCTGGTAATGCAAAACGCATTGATCCGATGCACAAAGTTTCGACAGCCCACGGTGAAGTTCCTTTAGCTGGTGTTTTACGTCAGGTTCCGTCGGTCGATGTTTGGGGGCTTAATGTTTATCGTCCAAATGTTTCGGATGTATTCAGCGATTGGAAAAAAGCGGTTACAGAATCTGCAGCGCGCAAAGACCTGCAATTCTATTTTTCTGAAACAGGGGTTGATTCATTTGATTGGGCTGAAAGAAAAGAAGATCAGGGTAAGCAAGCTCGTCACATGAAAAATATTTGGAATCAGGTGCAGATGCAAGCTAAGACTCAGCCTGGTGTTTTCTTAGGGGTAACATTTATGACTTTTGCGGATGAAAGTTATAAATCGGAAAAATCAGATGACAAAACTGCTTTAGAAAAAACCTCTTTGTCAGCAAACCGCAACGGACAAAGCAATCGTGAAGATGCGAATTTGGTTATTGCGCAAGAAGCGGTTAGAAATGCGCAGGCGGATGTTGTTCGTGCGCAGCAGACCAACAAGCAAATAATTCAAGCCCTAGCTGCATTAGAACAAGCTCAAAAACAAGTTCTATTGATTTATCAAAAACGGTTGGATTTAGTAACTGCTGTCGAAAAGGCACAGAAAGAAGTCCAATTGGCGTTTAACAATGGTGATTTAGCCGCCTACACGAAAGCCACTTTGACGCTCGCTATAAGCGCATATCAAGCTGGTTTTAGCAATGATCGCGATAAAGCCAATTTGCGTAAGCTACTTATTGAAGGAAGTATTCTTCCGATACTTAACGCACCGATGGTCATTATTGAGCAGCAGGACATTAAAGCGCTTAGAACGCAATTGCGTGATCAGTTAACTGAGCTTCTTCCGCGTTTATCAATTGACACTTTAATTAAACTTCAGAAAGCACGTTCGAGTGAAGATATTCTCAAAGTCGTGATGCACGATTATTCTGGGCTTGATACGGCGACCAAACGGCTGATCGATGAAATTAATACCGTCTTTTATCGTCTCGAGGGCCGCAATAATATCGGGAATTCTGCTCCGCTTGATCGCAATGAAGCGCTTTTCTTGCCCGGACAAGGCGGAACATTTAGTGAATTAGACAAGCCGATTATTCCTTTGATTAATGGCGTTATAAAGAGCCGTTTCCCCGATGTTAATGTTCATGATTGGTGGACGAGATTTGCGATTGTCCAAATTCATATTGAAAGCAATGGTAATGCGTCAGCGGTCAGTTCAGCCAAAGCTCGCGGATTGACTCAGGTTACCGAACCAACATGGAATCGGACAGTGGATTACATGGTTGCTCAAGGAATTATTCCTAACCGTAATGGCTGGTCATTTGCTGATAATGCCGATAATCCGGTTAAGAATTATATGGTTGGGCATTCGTATCTTGCCATTATTATTAAGGAAATTGATCGTAAGTTTGCTGGTAAAGTTTTGACCTTAAGTGAATTTACGAATGCCGTTTCAGCTGCTTACAATGCGGGCGAAAATTATAGCGCCGCTTTCTATTTAAAACCGACGATTGATGAAACTGTTAAATATGTAGCCAAGGCGGCACATCTTTTAAAACACATGACAACGGATGAAAACGGTCGTATCGTTTCTCTGGATGAGGCGGGACGAAAGGTCTTTTTCACTCGAACACTGGCTGCTTTGCGGATCAAATCTGACAGCATTAATAATAAAGATTTTGATCAGCTTGCCGCCAAGTTCGACGGAACAACCCTTTCTACAGAAGATTCCAGCAATTATAAAATTAAGCCGCAAAGCAGCGATATCGGCCCGCTGCTCGAGATGATCGTTCCGCAAAAGTCTGCGGTACGCGCAATCTTAAGCGGTATTGTTACTCAAGTTGCGACTACTCCTTATGGCCAGTATGTCAAAATTTCTTCGATGATCAACGGACATCGCGTTGAGCAAATCTTTGCTTATATGGGTGGTGCTTTGAAAGCCGAAAAGGCCTTAGGCCAAGAAGTTAAGGCGGGTGCTTTAATTGGCATGTCTGGTTTGCAACAAGGTGCTAATCGTTATCTTTTTGCCCTCAAGATCGACGGCAAAGCGGTTGATGTGATGAGCGTTAATGAAAAAGAAGACGGTTCTCTAAAAACGATTCGCACGATGGTCGCTAAAGCTGTGCAAGACAATTTTAACGCGCTTACCGGTCGCGCCACGATCAAAGTTATGACACCAGAAGAACGCGAAGACGCGATGAAAGAAGATTTGGCTAAGATACGTCAAGATGCAGAAGACAGGATGGCTGCTTTAGATTTATTGCGTAATCGCAATGATGCGGAGCGTCAAGAAGTAGCGCGCAGGAACGCTGCCGTGGATATGGTGCGCGCTATTGCGAATACTGCCCGAACTCATCCCGAAACGGCTTTACATGACATGGTCGAAGAATTAGCAAAACTTGATGCAACAAGCAATGGAAGACTAGGACACGGTGTTAGTATTCAACTGAGATTTAATCCGGCCGCTCTTGGCTTAAATGTTGGAATTGGCCGGCAGGCTGTTTGGGGTGGATTGAATTTATCGCTTGTCGGTACCGGTGAATTCTTTACGCTGGCAGAAGTTGTCATGCAGACAAAGAGTCTTTTAGGTCCTCCTGCCCCGGGTGTTTCCTCTGCGCAGAGAACGCTTGGCATCTTGTTCTATGTGGATGCCTTAATGAGTGTTTACAATTCATTGGTGGAACGTTCGCTTAACTTAGAAGAATATGGCGGGATCGGAATGGATCAGGGCACCAATCCGCTCTTTGGACGCACCAAGATTATTGTCAGCCCAGAAATCAAAGGCAATGAATATCAGATCACGAAGTCGGGCAGTGTTTTCATGCTCACGCTAACTGAACTTTACAAAGATTTTATCAAGCTCACCTTTGGCCAGATTCCGGGTGTTGGCGTGCTCTTTGGTGGCGATCAAGCGCCGCGCGTTCTGACGAAGACCAAAATGGACGCTTATTATCAGCCCGGTCAGCGCGAAATGAGATTTATGCTCGATGCTTATAGTAATGATAAGAGTGATGTTCAGTTTGTTTCGTATCGCTGGAAGGCCGACGATAAGGGCTTCCCAGTTCCTTTACTCGATGGTCAGAAGCAAGAATGGTTTGTTACCTTGTATAAACGCTGGAAAGATGATTCCGGAAATATCCATCGTGAGGAGTATGGGACATTTATTCGTTTCTTAACTTTACCCGGTGAGAAAAAAGCGGTTACGGACGATTTCTTCGCGCTTCCGGCGAATCATGGTTATAAAATGGAGCCGGGACAAGAATATGTCTTTCCGTCGATGGCCTCTTTGCAAAGCATGCAGGATATGTATGATGTGCGCCGCGGTGTGGACAGCCAGACCGGCGAGGTAATTTTGGCTGGCGCATTTGATTACACAGGAAAGCTTATTCGCAAATACTATAAAGCGGACGGTTTGCCCCAGACTTTACCGGGGAGCGGTTATGAAAAAGACGGCTTAACAACTTATTTCGGTCGCGCGATCGTTAAAAATATTCCTTATTTACCGGTGTTGACCAATGGTAAAGATAGAGAAGGAAAATATATTCATCCTATCGTGATATTTAGTCAAGAAGCGGCTAGACAGGCTTATTGGCTTCATACTCAAGAACAGGATCCGAATGTGACGGCTCATATTGTGACCAATCGCGGACGCAGTATTCCGGTTACCGGTGATATTAGTAAGGTTGAGCAGGAAGTATTGCAATGGGAGTATGACAAAAATGGATTGGCCATTAAGCCGGATGTTACTTTTGAGCGTCTTAAGATTTTTGAACAGACCACCAAATCCGTCGTCAATGATCGTGGCAATAAGATCGGATTTAATTCAGAAGATTTCACCGTCAAAACCGCCGAAACGACACTTAAAGATATTAGCAGATTGAGCAAACAGCCTATTGCTGCTGACATTTTGATTTCGGATCCGATGCTTACAATGAAGCAGCCGGTGCAGATTTATCAATTTAATGGTCAGCGGATTTTGGTGGTCAATACCGATTTATTAAAAGAACAGGTTAAAGAAGCTCAAGTGCTTAATGATGTTCAATTAGATATTGCGGTTAGCAATATTAGTTCTTTGGCTGTCGATCGCAGTGCTTTTGAAGCGGCTGTTGTGCAGCAAAGCAGTACGCGTTTAGAACGCACGATGACGATGCCTCAGGGCATCAAACTTGTTAAAGATTCGCGTTTGCAGGCAGGAGAGTATGGTATTCTCGTCGAGAATACATCACAGAAACCGATTTTCATAGCCCATTTACCGGGACGTTCAGTATATATCTATACCATGGAAGAGTATCGCAAATTAGTCACGACCCTGCAGAAGCCCGGGCAAGACATTACGCTTGTTTGGAAGAATAAGGCTGGCGAGGTGGTCGGTAAACTTGAAATCGCTTCGTATGCGGGTAAACAACCGACCACTTTGATCGTCGACGGTATGGGGCTTCGTCCCGGTGAGATCGGCGTTGGGGAGTATGGCGCGAACTTCCCCGATATTGCTAAGAAGATTAAAGAATCCGACGCATGGGCAGCCGTTGAATCACCCAATGGAGAGATTAAAGTTATTACTGATCCTAAGGATCTTCCGTCGACAGAAAACAAAATAGTGACGATTACGCCTAAAGAAGGCCCGGCTCCTGCAACTGTTGGCACAGATCATATCGCTTCCCAACAAAAGAATTTGCCTGCTGTGCTCAAACAACCGGATAATAGTACCAAGGTCGTCGGGGTTTTTGATCTTGGAAAGAAAGAAGACGGTAATCGTAAGGGCATAGGTGTTTCTATAAAATCTGGTTTGCCTAATCCTGAATTACGCAATGGCCAGCCAATGTATAACGATTTTGAAGCGATGAAACCGGAAGCTGGCGGATTAGAAGCAACGGAACTTAGCTATGAAATTTCTGTAGCAGTTTATCGAATCATTAGGACTGTCGACCAGAATGGCGATAGGGTTACGATCGGAGAAAAACTCATTGAGCATATGAACAAAGTCTTTAGCCAGCCGGGCGCGGCTGGCGTTGGCTTCTTCTTTGGCGGAAATCTGCCAGTAGCTTTGAGTCAAAAAGACTTTTCGTACGCTCAAGAAATACAATTTATCGCGCCGGAAGTTTTGCGTGCCGCGGGCATCAGATACGACGGCAAAGGGTATTTGATTCGTGTTGAGCAAAACGGAAAAGAATTTACGCGCACCTTGCCCGGCAATGCCATGGTGATCTTGCCGCAAGATTTCAAACTTTTGGAAACGAATGTGGAAAGCCGCTATCCGGTTATTGTGCAGGCTAATGAGAAAACGATTGGAGAGAATTTAGTTTTCAATAATGGTGTTGGTGCTTTGCGCGCTCGCGGCGTAGGTTCTATCCCGTTGACCCGCGAAATGCTTAAAATGTTTACGGATAATAATCCTTACAATGGCACGCTCTTACCGATTCCGACGTACACGTTTAATGAAAAGACCGGCGAAATGAACCAGAAGATGGTCGTCGTCAACTTCAAGGTTAACGGCGTTGATGTCAGTGGGGCTATGTTGGACTTAGGACGCGAAGGAATTGCTTATATGAAACAGTTGACTAAGACGACCTTTACATTGCCGCTCAAAGAAGGCAATGCGACTTTGGGGATGGAAGAATTAAATCGTCGAGCGTCGGAGTTTGGCGTCGAGTGGACTAAGGATAATCGTTTGTTAAGCATTCTTTCAATGCCTGCCGAAAAAGCTAATCCTCAAGCACAAAGCTTTATTGATCTTGGTGGACGCAATCGTGTGGCTATTGGTCTTTCCGATGATTTTAAGACGATAGCCCAAGCGTATAAGAGCAATGGTCTTTATATCGTCAACGGTAAACTTGTCATCGCTTCGCAGTTGTCAGCGCTAGAGCGGGCGACTTTGAGTGCCCGTGATCAGGCGATGATTCAAGTTGTTGGACCAACCATGCCGCTTTTTGGCCGCTTTATGACTCGCGGACAAATACAGGATTTAGCTAATCGTGCGCTTGCTCCGATTGCCGGCAAGCATTTGCCTCTGCAGGCTACGGGTACAGATAGCAATGAGCTGTATCCGTACTATTATGATGCAAATTTAAATAATCGTTATGATGAAGATGATCCTATTGTTTATGTTGCCAAAGATCAACAACCGACGGGCTTTGTGGCGCTTGAAGCTTTGTTTGTTGAGCCTTTTGTTCCTGCGACGGGAACGTCATTACCTGCGGTTATGCCTTTAGCGCCATCGGGTTCTATGGGGTTGTTTAATGCCTTGCCGCTTTTAGGCAAAGCTGTTAGCGATGTGTTTCGTGCTTCTGTAGTAGAAGCCGCGGAAATTCCTGTGTCTGTTAAGCCTGTCGCAAAGTCCTATGGTTTGGTATATAACCCGGGTGTTGATTCCGGTATTTTGGAAGTCAATGCTGCGGGCAAGAAATTTTTAAATTCCCTTGAAAAACAATATCAGGATAGTTTGGGTGTTGGACGCGCGAAAGATAAAGGCAGTGTTCGTATGACGCCAGAACTTTTAGCGCAGATTATTAATTTGTCTGCGGGTCGTATTGAAGTTACAGGTGAAGCTGTAGAGAGCGACCTTGGCCAAGCACGATGGCTGGGCGAGCAAGCGGTCTTTAAGCTTAAACTGACTCGTGATTTAGTCATCAATGGTGTGGTCGTTCTCCCGGCTGGTTCGATTTTAGAATCCGGCGTTCGCGCTAAAGAAATCTTTGATGCGATCGAAGCTGTTGCCAACATCAAGGGCGATCAGAGCAAACAAGACGTTTTAAAGAAATTACAATCGATCTTTAAGGGCAATGAACAGATCGTCAAAGAATTTGTTGACCGTTATTACGGTGCGACGATCGCCCGCACGCCGCAGGGCACAGTCTTCGTCGAGAATAAAGATTTTGTCCGGTATTTTGATTTAAATCATGGCGTCATTTATATCAAAGGCGAACCGGTCTTGCGCGACGGCAAGCCGGTTTGGGAAAACGGTCGTCAGGTCTTTAAACTTTTATCCAGCCGTGAAATTCGACTTTCCGACGGGACATTGATTCCAGCGGGCACGGTGTTGGAGACCGGCAGCGGCACTAATGAGCTTCTTAACTTATTAACAGCGGTCAGCGCAGGCTCAAAGTCAAAGGATTTCTTGCGTCAGGAAATAGTCAAGCGCCGTGAGACCTTTGGCATTGATAAACAGACAGCGCAAGAGTTTGTCGAAAAATATTACGGCGGAGTCATGGCTCGGGGTGTCACGCACACGGTCTTTTTGAGCGCCCGTGAAGCGGCGCAAGCCTTTATCAATTTAAAGATGGGCCGCATTGCTATCAGTGGTCAACCGGTCATTATGGATGGTCGGCAGTTGCTTAAGAATGACAAGCCAGTGTATAAGCTTTTGACAGTCGGCGAAAAAGAAATTGCCGGCCGCGTGACCTTGGCAGGGAATACGGTTTTGGAGGTTGGCGTAGAATTTCAATCTTTGCTTGATCTTCTTGAGGGCACAGCAAATAGCGAGAAGAGTAAGGAAGAAATACTTGTGCAGTTGATGGAGCATGGTTCATTATTTGAAGAAAAGTCTTCTGGCCCCTGGGGCATGATTGGCTCAATCTTCTACGAGTCAAACATCAAATCTTTCGTTAATCGTTTCTACGGTAATCCGCTTTTGCGTGTGTCTAGGGGAAATACTCAAGGAACATTCTTTATGACTGATGAGCAGTTCCGTCGCTGGATTAGTCTTACAGATGGCTTGATTGATATTAGTGTCGAACCGGTTCTCGTCAACGACCAAGAACTTTGGAAGAGTGGCAAGCAAGTCTTTAAGCTAACAACAAATAAAGAGATTAAAATTGCTCAAGGAGTAGTTATACCAATTGGAACAGTTGTGGAGATTGGACAAAAATCACGCTCAACAAAGATTCTAGATTTGATGCTTATGGTTTCTGAGGGCGGAATGGAAGATGAATCTTTTAATAAAATTGCTTTAGAAAAAGAATTGATGGCTTACAAAGATGTTTTGGATACTAGCCGGGAACAGATTCATGAATTTATTAAACATTTTTACGGCAATCCGGTGTTGCGGACTAAATATGGAACGGTCTTCGTGCCTGCTGATATGGCTAAGAAGTTTATTAATTTTAAGAATGCATGGATCAATATTGCCTCTGAATCAGTCAAGAGAGACGGCAAGGATTTATGGGTTGAGGGGCATCAAGTCTTGCGCATGATTACTCCGTTTGAGATCAAGCTGGGGGGTAAGGTTATTCCTGCTGGAACGGTTTTGGATGTTGCTCCCGGATCTAAATATGATGAATTGCTCAAAACTATTCAGGCTGTAGGAAACGGTATAGCACGGGATTCTGATAAAGAGAAGGCGGATTTAAGTCTGAGGCTTTCGAAATTTAAAGATGAGTTGGGTGCTGATGAAGCTAAAATTAAACAGTTTGTTGAGAATTATTATGGTCATGGTTTTTTTCAGGTGAGTAATGGTGCCCAAGTTGGCACTTATTTAGTCAGTGAAGAAAATTATCGTCAGCGGATTAATCCGGGCAACGGGTGGACTTATCTACATGGTGAACAGCTCGTCGAATCTGTAGATGCCCAGACGGGTATTAAAAAATATCGTCATGGCCCCGATGGAGAGGAGATTTATCTACTGCGCACTATTCATCCCATGGATGTGAATGGTGGCGACAAACTTCCTACGGGGGTTTTATATGAGCCAGGGATTAAGTCTTTGGCTGCAGAAGAATTAACAGCCCTGCGCAAGAAGGGCTTGGAATCTGGAATTTTCCATACTGATAAAGGTTCCAGAGTCGGTGATGCGCAGACTCCCGCTCAAGTTATTGATTATGTCCATGGTCGATCTTATTTGACGAGTAAAGGTCCTAAGGAGGCGCTCAAGGTAACCAAGGACACCGTTATCATTAATGGGGAGGTTGTACATGTGCGGGATGCAGTTTTTGAATTTTCCAGTGTCAAGGATGGGATTATCACGAAACAGCAATTTATCGATGCGGGCTTAGATGCAGAAAAAATTATTAATGCCTTAATTGATAGGGAGTGGATGGAAAATATTTCTGAAACAAATGTGCGTTTAATACAAAACGTTGAAGCTATTCGTGGCCAATTAAAGAAATTGTTCCCAGCTGATTTTGAAAAGATATTTAGTATTTTAGAACAGTCCCAGTATACGCCTATTGCTTTGGCATTTAAGAATTTAGAAGCGAAGTTTCCTCGAGGATACATGCTGGTAAAGGAAAATGAGTGGACTCAGTATGTTGGATTAAATGAGTCGATACTGCGAGGCATGTTGTTAGGCACAAATGGCAAGATGGTTATTGAACCTGTCAAAAATGAAAAAGGCCAATTGCAATTTGCTTACCAACTCACAAATGTGACATTGTCCGACGGACGGTTTAAGGAAAAGACGTTTGTTCAGTTTACTGATGAATCTTTTAAGATTTTGACAAACCTCTTAAAAGCTCAAGGCAACTTAAACAGCTATGGCTTGGTTCGCACCGTTTCCGGGCAACAGTTGCCATTGACTGCACAACTTCTTAAGGAATGGAATACACGCATTAATGGGGGCTTTCTTGACACTGTTTTTGTGAAAGGCAAGGCGGTTAACGAAAAGGATAAATATGAATGGCGTGTAGATCATCAAGGACATGAGTTAGATGGTGCGCGGGTGAATCTTGACCTTGCGGGATTTATTTATTTAGGAATTTTAGACAAGATACAACAAGAAGGACAGGCCGTTGACCACAAGGGAGAGACTATTGTAGCTCAAGCTGTGACTTCCGATAAGAAGCGGGCCTTACCCCCGATCACCGAGCCAATTTACCGTAAGCTTCAGAGTAAGACAGGATGGAATGGAATTTTTGTTGAGTATAGACATATTGAGATTGAGAAGGAAGGGTTTGTCTATTTCTTTGATGCTAATGGTGACGGTGAATATAATGATGGCGAAAAGATGATTGTGACTTATGATCCTCCGCTAGGCGCTTTACCCTTGTTGGCCGCAGATGTGCAGGTTAATAAAGCTGGTAAAAAATTGCTTCAGGCGTTGAGCGCCGAAGAGTTTTCAGTGTCTCTTAAGGACGGCCGTTCTTACTTTATTAACAAGGAACAATTTAAGGATCTTATAAACGATAAAGCGCAAATTCGTCAAGCGATTAGGGCAGGACGCTTGACCCGTGATTCCCAAATTTCTCAAATTACCAAGTTTGATCAGGATGGCAACCCGAAGGTTCGTTACTATTTGTCTGAAACTTGGGAAAAGTCCAAAGCCCAGAAGGCTGGAGGAATTATTGCCGAAGTTCAAATTAAAAAAGTTGGATTAGATTGGAACGACGTTTCCAAGAAATTGATTGAAAATGGTTGGGCAACCAAAATTGAACAAGATAAACTTAAAATTGATTTAGAGATGGACTTGGAAAAGAAAAAAGGTCAGATGTTGGCTGTTTTTGGTAAAGATTTCCCAACGATTTTGTCGATGATACAACAATCCCGCAACTTAAAGGGCGCTAAAGCAACGACGATGCATGAGGTTATGCCTGACGGAACTCTTGGGGAACAGATTGGTGAATCGGCGCCTTTAAATAATATGAAGTTAAAGAAACCAATTGTAATGGCAGAAAAAATATTTTCAGTTCAGGAGGCTACATTTAAGTCTCAAGCGCGGGAATTTATGATTGATGTCAACATTATCGTTCGTCGTACTGCTAATGGAGCTTTGGAAAAGATCGCGGGCGTTAACGCTAAAGGGGACACCATCCTTGATTTTTATCCTGCCGAAAAGAATATAGAGAGAAAAGATGGTAATGACGTTAAGGTCGACGGAAAAGTCTTCGTTGGTCGTATCGATGAAAAAGTCCGACCTATTTATTATTACAGAGCAAAAGGAAATAATTTTGAGATTCTCAACCGCAATGGTGATCTGGTTGAGAATGATGCTAGTAAGTTGGTCGGTTACGCAATTTTGCAAGAAGGATATAGTTTAAGTGATAAGCTTCCTGAGTTTATTAAAGAATATTTAGCGGGGCGGGACTTTATTATTACGGCTGAACTCAATGAGAAAGGTGAGTTTAAGAAAGGCTTCGTCATTGACCGTGATGGTAACCGCACTATGGCGCAGATTGACAAGCTTTTGCATACGAATAAAGCTGGTCGAGATCAGTACACGATTCAATTTATGTCGGAAGATGAAGACATTGTTGGGCGTAAACAAAGAAATGGTGAGAAGGACATTGAGTATAATCTCGCTAATTATAAAGCTGTGCTAATTGATAAAACATATCAGGTTTTAAATCCTGAAGATGAAGAAGAGTATGTTCTTCGGTCTAGTAAAGAGAAAATTGGTAGTAATGCAATGAATCAGCGTCTTGAAGAGGCATTGAACAAGGCGACTCATAGTGATGTTAGGCTCAAGGAAAAAATCCGTTTGGAATTTAATGAGGGTATTGAGGTTATTGAAAATAATTTAGGTATTAAAGAAAACATGGGACATAAAAAAGGACAGGCCAAATTTGATAAAGCAGATGTCGAACGTTCTTATGGCCTTGGGTCTGCGGAATATCGCGTTAGGGGCGATCAGCAGGCGCGGATTTTACTCGCGGTCATTCGTGATGAGAAAAACCAAAGCGGTGTACAGGGCCAAGATGTCATTATCAATGTTAAGTGGGACGGGACATTGCCTGTGAAAGGCTATAAAATTTCAGCCTATGGGATCGTTAGTACCGTTGAACCCAGGAAAGACGAAGTCACTAAAAAAACGGTCAAACTTCCGCTTAAAGCTGTGGCCAATGGGCATACTAAAGAATTTGAAGACGCTGTTGTTAAGCAGGATGAGCTGTTAGTCGAAGTCTTAGAAACCCCGTGGCATCAGCAGACCAATGGTTTGTATGAAGAATCCAAAGCGTTAGCGGTCAGTCGGTATCTCTTACCTAATGATCCTTGGAATCGTTCTTTAGCCAAGAGAATGCCGTCCGGCGAAGTTGCTCTCGATCAATTAAATAAAGATCAAGGGAAATACGATCTCTCTCCCGGTCAGTACGTGACTACGCCGAATATTAAAGGTTTCTCATCGGAAGCTAATCTTTTGCGTCAAACAGAATTTATCGGTATGTTCGATGAAGATGGCGACGGAATAAAGGAGACAGCTCGCTACAAAGCTACCAAAGAGGCTATTGAGAAAACCCAATTCGTTATGATCGGATACAACCTTAAGACAGGGATATATTATGAACAACGTCGATACGTTGATAAGACTTTGCGTGTGTATTATTTTGATGGGTTTCCGCTTTTTGTTAATTATATAGATAATCCTTACGCGGATTATCCTAAAGAGTATCAGTTTAGTAGCTTAGAGAACAGAGTATATACCGATGAAAAAGGTGATGTTTATTATATCGTGATCGAGCATTTGCAGACGCGCGATATTTTTGAGCGATCCAAGAATTGGATTTCTGGTGAGACCGTAGTTTTATTTAAAAATGGTAAGCGTGTTTATACTTCCGATCGGTTTAAGGGGCAGACTTCGCCGTATTTGACGACGTTTAGTTTAGAAGACGTATTGCGCAATTCTATGGTTGGTCAAGCTGTTAGCCCTAATGAGTTTAAAGAAATTATGGCCGCTGCCCGTAAAGGTAAGCTTTTAGAGTTTGATGTTGCAAAGCAAAATCCTGCTAAAGAGCCTTATGTGGGTGAAGGCACAGACAGTTGGACGAACTTTGCTTTGAAAGTTTTAGGGCCAGGATTATTGTGGGTAGTTGCTGCAATCTTTGGTATACCGGCGGTGTATTACGCTTTAATCGCTTTCGCATTGTGGTTTTATCGTGTAGTGATGGGTAAACGTGGTCAGGTCCGGATTAATGATCCGATTTTGGATGATTTGACTGGCATGGGCTTTACTCCGGCTCAAGCTCAATTTATTATTCGCGACTGGAGCATTAATGGGGCGTTTAAAGGGCCGAAAGATTTTCGTCTGCGCATGGCGGGTGATCGTGTGTCTGAATTTAACCTTGCTAATTTACACATTGAGTCTTCTAGCCCCGAAGGCTGGGCTGTGAAACATATTATTAAGCGCTGGATTACCCGGACACGTTTTGCAGGTGCATTAAAACACGCCGCACATTTTGATTATGGTTATACTCGTCGTGAAGGTGAAAAGTTCAATGGATTTAGCAAGGGTGATTTAATTAATTTAAGCAATGCTGCAAACAAGAGCGCTGCGGATTTTGCGCAAGCTTGGGGTGCCTTGTATCAGGTGTCGGCTGAGGAACAATCAGGTTTTGTATCGTTTACGACGATGGTGACAACTGCTGGATATATTTCTGAAGATGAGATTCGCAGTGTGGTTAACAGTAATTTTATTACTTCATTTGTAGGCAAGGTCAGTACTCGCCGCGCTGCTCAGATTATTTTGCGTAAGATTTTTGCGATAGTCCGCGATTCTCAAAATTATAACGAAGCCCTTGAGGCGCGAGTCGATGAACTTATGAAATCGACCGGAATGGATAAAGTTTTTTCGGATCAGGATTTTACTTTAAAATCTACCTTTTTGAAAAATATTCAGAATGCTCGCCTCTTGCCCGCCGGGTTAAGCTTGCACGACTTTGATATTACATCTAAGAATGGTCTCCTTGCTTATAGCTGGGACGATTTGCACAAAAGCCCGCCGTCGGATCGTCAAATGGTTAATGCTTTAGTCTCAATTGAGAAGTTGTTTATTATGCAGATGGTGTTGCAGAGATCGCTTTTTGGTTTGACGGGTCAAGGTCGTCTTGAGGAATATCTTTGGACTAAACATTTATATCCGATTTTGAAGAGTAGCGATGTAGAAGACTATATGGATGTTCTTCCAATTATTCGATTTTTTAAAGAGGTTTTTCATCAACTGCTACACAATGAAGTTCACAAGAAGTTAGACGAAGTTCGCGATCCTAAGGGCAAGATCGTTTATATGCAGCAGATATTTAATGAAGAATTGCTTAATGATGCTTTTCGTTATTTATTGGGCGTCAAGGATCCAAGTCTTTCGGATGAGACGTGGATTTTAAGCGATAAAGTAATAAGTGAGATTCAACCTTTGGCGCAAGAGATCAATCGTTATTTCGATGCTCATGTTCAATTTTTCCGTCAAAATAATGGCTTAGCTGAGTTTTCAGCAGAAAGTGTTAAAGAGCTTTTACAAGACGAAAGTGTCAAAAAGATTATTAATCCTGATGAAAAGTTGTTGACAAAGGACGAACTTGACCAACTTGGTGAAGGCGATAAATCGGTTTCTAGGAGTTTGGTTGAGAAAATTATTATTATTCGTGCAAGTATGCGTTTGGAGCCGATTCTTAAGGCTTTTGTCAATGTTGTGGATAAGGAAATCAAAATGCCGGTGGCTAAGAATCGGTTGGCTGTTTGGATGATTCATTTGGTCCCAGTTATAAAGATGGTCTTTAGTTCCAAATGGCGCAAGAGAATTTTCTCCTCCGGTGGTCCGTATAATCAGACAGCCAGAGATTTCTTGCGTCGGTTTAATCATTATATTTTATTTGGATCAGTCACGGGATTGTTTGTTTATTTGAGTATGCATGCAGTGGGATATTTTAGTCATGTTGGTGTTTCTGCTTCTATTACATTGCCGACAGCTATGTTGGGGGTCCCAATATTTGTTCTTTTAAGTTTGCTCTTTTTTGGGGTAGTTTTAAAGGCAATTCGCAAGAATTTTGATAAAAAGAGAAACGATATTACAAGCGGCACAAAGACTCCCGCACAGAAGGCCGAGCTTTTAGTGAAAGCGAATAACACCTTCAAGCTTTGGTTACAAATCTTTTATGGTGGGCAATTGGTTATTTTAGCTGTTCTCTTTATTTTGGGAATTAGCGGAGTAGCAGTGAGTGAGATAATTCCTGTTTCTATTGTCCTTGCTATTCCGGATGCAATTAAACAGATTTTGTTGTTTATTCCGTATTTGATTTTTATTGCGACTTGGCGTTTGAGTTTTTATGCGGCTAACTATTTCTTTATGGGCATTGCAACCTGGGGATCGCATATTGTTAATAACACGTATGAGCTTAATAACAGAAACAAGCCGGATCAGATTAAAACGGCCTTAAAGAAATTGTTGACCGATCCGACGCCAGCGTTATTAACTCGCGAATCTGGTCAA
Source organism: uncultured Planctomycetales bacterium (assembly GCA_964635405.1). GTDB lineage: Bacteria > Omnitrophota > Gorgyraeia > Zapsychrales > JANLHA01 > JADLGJ01. The sequence continues at coordinate 21,741 of CAZWOH010000002.1, forward strand.
AAAATGCCATCGCGTGGGCATGAACGCGTTGAGGCTTTCAAGATCGTGTTGAGGGAATTAGGTGGTGATGAGGATTATTACTATTTGATTAGCAAAGAAACAATTGTGGATTTTGAGGAAGGCAAAATTGATATCAATGTTATGGCCGACAGGATTGTCGATGAGTTAAGTGGAAAGCTTTATGATCAAAATGATTTAGTAGGTCAGGATGCTAAGACCCAAAATGCCATTATTTCTGCTAAGCGTGAGTGGAGCTTGTTGCGTTTAATTGAATGGATTAATGATCAATATCGCCTTGATCGAGGGTTAGAGCCGATGAATTGGGACGAAGTTCTGCCCGTAAGTCAGATTATGGAAGCGGCTGCCGAGGATCTCTTTTATACACCCGAGCAACTTTTGACGTACGACCCTACTGATAAAGACGTTTCTTACATGACCCACCGTTTAGGGATGTTGGCTCAAGCAAGGACAGAACTCTTTTTGTTGATGATAAAGCGTTTATTGCCAAGTTTGACTATACAAAAAACAAGAGAATTAGTAGAAAAAGATTTTTCGACTGAAGCTTTAAAACCGATTAAGGCGAGTTTTGATAGATACTTAAGCCAGTTTAACGAAAATGATGAGGCATTTAGAGATTCAGTACGAAAAGAATTGCAAAAGATGATCACAGATGGCCAATATTTACCTCTTGCGATTAGTCAAGAAAACAAAGCCGTGCTTTTAAACGCTAAAAAATCATTGGTATCTTTGATGGTTTATTGGAATATTTGGCCAGAGATTCAACGCTGGGCTACTTTCCAACTCCCAACGATGTGGGCCAATGCTCGTTCTCAGAAACGTACTTTAACGAAATTATATAGTTATTACGCCCAGATGTTTGGTATGCCTAACGATAAAAGTACTCATGAAGAAGTTGAGAAAAAAATCCGTGTGATTAATAGGCATTTGGGTAGTTTTGCTGCTATGGATGCAGCATTGGGTGGTAAGCTTCGTGAAGTTATCGATGCTTTAGAGCGGACACATTATAAGGAAACATTTTATGTGGATGAAACAGGGAAAGTATATGGGTTTGAAGACGCAGTTGAATTCCTTCGTCAAAAGAATTCTGTTTGGGGAGAGATGATGGATCTTGTTAAAAATGATCGAGTTTTTCCAGCCTTTCATAAAGGTGATGTTCGTGGGAAAGGGGAGATAACCGAGATTTATCATTCAGAAAAATGGAATACCAAGACTGTGGCTATGCCCTATTTTATCGGTCCAGTTTTGTTGACCGTTGATGCTGATCATCGTGCGAGTTTGGCTGGACAGAATGGGTTTGCAGCTGCTTTGATGGATTTCTTTTATCAGCCCGGTATGGCCGCTGCGATTCCTGTGGTGCATCAGGATCTTACTAAAGGTGTTGGCCCCTTAGGTGACGTCGTCCCTGTTGGTGAAAATGCATTTTATTTTCATACTCAGCAGGGCAAAATGTTGTTTGGCGGCTTAGGGGCTTATGGAAAATTCTTTGAGCGCGTCACGCCGATGCGTTGGTCAGAAGGCATCACAGATTCTTACGTTGCTGAGGATATCGAAACCGTTTTGCGTTATCGAGGGTTTGGTTATACGGTTGGGCGTACTTCATATATCAAAACTGAAAAGGGATGGCCGAATCAGTTTACGCAGGCTCGTAATCCGACCCGAAAGTGGTCGTATGATTCTGTAGAATCGGTTACTGGCCGCACGCCGCTTAAGCTTTTATTATCACCGTATGTTGATTGGCCGTATCGTATTAATAATTTTATTCTTGATGGTTTTGGATTTTATTTTAAGAAGCCGATAGTCAATCGCTACATTAAGTGGTTGGTGGTTTTTTCTTTAATCTTGGACTGGAATTTGTTTAGCGGCCTTGCTCTGGGGCTGTGGGTAGGAGCGTTGTTGTTATCGCAAGCGATTAGTTTTGGGTTGTTATTCTATAATAATTATGATCAAGCTTTAGGTTTTTGGCGTGGGTTGTGGCTGACATTTAAAATGGTTTCTGGCAAGATGTATTGGTTTTATTTGTATATGCTTAAAACTTATGAAGAGACGATTGGTCTTTTGGCGGCAAACCGGTTAGGGAGATTTCTTTCGACCGCAGGGAAGGCAGGAAACATTTTGCGTACCCCGGATTGGCGCGAACTTTACAAGATTACCTTTTTCTCGCAAAAAGCGGGAGCTCTATGGCTCTTGGTTTCGTTAGTGGCTATTGGCTTTCATCCGTTTAAGAGTGTTTTATGGATATTGACCTTACTCTTTCCTTTGGCAGCTTTGATTGCCCCGTATGTTTTTAATCCAGCTCGCCCAGAGGCTAACATACAAAAGAGAATATCGATGCTTGCAGCTATCCCAGTTTTAGGAATAATTTCTGGCGCAATCCTGTGGGCTGGGTCTTGGGTTCTTGGGCTTGCATGGGTGGAGTTGCTTATTCTATATGTTAGAGTTAACTTAAAAAATCAAGCGATCACGGTGAATTTCAATAAAGATCGTTGGGAAAATGTTTGGCATATTCTTTTGGGCTTTTTCTGGGGATTAACGGATGTCATTATGGCGGCGCATTATAAATTATCTCGTCTCTTCCCTTGGAATCGTAGAGAGGAAGATCGTTTGCAGGCATATATTTGGGAGTATGGCAAGCAAGTTCAACCAAAGCTCTCGAGTGCTATGCAAAAAGAAACTTTGGAAAACTTGAAGTTGTTTGCTCAATACCCAACTCATAATCGCATGATGTATACGCGCGTTCCACTTCCGATTGTTTTTCACTCTATTGATATTTTCACTTGGGTGCATGAAGGCTTTGTAAATCGTTTTAAGACCGCAAGTGACAATGAGGAAAAAACTACAGCCGCCGCAAAGGCCTACGAGCCAATCCTTCAAATCTGGAAGACTTCAGTCAAGCCTCAAAATCAAGCAGTTGATCAATATAAATATAAGTCAGCGCAGAGCCCTGATGTTGTCGCTTATGTCAAAACTCTCAAGGATAGAGTTATGTATTTGAAGGTTTATTTTGCAGATCTCGCTTTAGCGAAAGAAATGGATAAGAATTTTCAGAGAAATATCAATGTTTATCTCCAAGTTCTTAAAGATATTGAGGACGCTTTGCAACAAAAAACGGGGCAATCAGATTCCTTATATCTACGACGGTTAGAGGAAATTGATTGGGAATTGACAGAGATGTCCTTCTTCCCGCATAAGCCTGTTAAACGTGCTAGCTTAAAGAGCGCAGCTGGGTGGAACACCCTTAACGGGATTAAAGTCAATTTAGGTAATGTTGTCAGTAAGATTTGGTTCTCTGTAAAATCAGTTATGAGATTTTCTCGCGATCGCGTTTTACATATGATTGGTGTCGAGGATACATTTATTGCATTGTTTGTTTATGCTTTCATGGTTCCAATGGCAATTTTGACTGGCGTTTTATCTATTTTAAAGCGGATTTTGGTTGGCTTAGATCGCGTTTTTCTCAGAGGATTTGCAAGAAAGAAAGTGATAAACATTTGGCATAAACAAGAAGCCACTGGTGCGGCACTTTCTGGTTATCCGGCTTTGCCAATGTCGAAGCGTATGGCTTTAAATGAAAAACATACGCTTTATAATTTTGGTAAAAGTTTAGGTGGTGAGAAATCTATTAACGAAACGGATGAAAGTAAGTCGCTGGATTTGATACGTTTACTTCTGGACAATGATAAACTTGAAGAATTTATTAAGTCATCAGCAAACAAAACTTCTACCGCCTCCAGCTCAGCGATTGTGGACTTTAAAGAACTCGAAACAGTCCAATGGTCTAAAGAGCATCAACCTAAATCTTCTAGTTCGACACTGGACATAAAAACTTTCCCAATCCTTGTTTCTGCTATTGCGGGAATGCAGGATAAAAATATTTTGGTGACGGTGACATTGAAAGACGCAACAACTGGCACAGTTGAGATTAAGTTTGATTCTCCGTCAGAAGAAGACGTTTTAGAAGCTTTACAATATGCTTTTGATCAGCAAAGACAGAACGAAAAAGATATGAAAAATTTAGTGGCTTGGTTCCCAGCGCCTGAGAAAAAGCTTTTTGGCATGATGACTAAAGCGCCTGTGAGAACTTTTACTCTTCGATTCCATGGCATGGCAGGCAACATCGCTTACGTAAAAGATAATACCATTTATGTTTCTCATCATGCTCTACGTGCGCCACCAGTCTGGGAATTTAGCATGGATTACAAACAAGCCCGCCGTAGATTCCTTAACATTATCTTTTCTGATGAAATTGAACACCTTCTGTATCCAAACCAAACTCAAGCCACGACTCATCAGCATCTGATTGCCCGCTTGGGAAATAATCAAGACGATGTCATGGCATTGTATTATTTCGTGAGCGACATAAATTTTGTTGTTAACAATGAAGATTTGCAGGGTCTTTTAGAAAAAACATCGGCACAAAGATTAGCTAATTATTTGGCTGGGCAAGGTTTGACTGTATCACAGTTAAAAGCCGGTGGAAAAAATATCAATGATTTAGTCGTTGCCGGCAACGATGATTTAAATACATTAAGAGCTGTTGTCGAGTTATTTAGCAATGGCGTTGGGCAGAGAATTATTATTCTTGGTGGCTTCGGTCGGTTGACGATATCTTTAGTTAGACGAGCTGTCAAAGCTGGGTATAGTATCCAATTATCAGCAACAGAACAAATTAATAGTTCAAATTTTGCAGAGTTTGAAAAGCGGGTCATGCGTGCTCCACGAGCCAATGATCTATTAAAAATCAGCGAAGCTCAGATTATCAAGCAGATCATGTTTCAAATTATTTCTAAGAATTATCCTGCAGTAATTCAAAGATTCCAAGAGCCAGGCCGTATTGTCATCGAAGAGTCTTCGACAAATACTCTTGATAATTATAAAAAGTATCATGACTTTCTCGTTGAGGATGCGCGTTTTAAGACACAAACTCAACAAAATCAGCCGTGGACTATTGTCAACATTAGCCACCCGTTGTTAGAATTTCGTACCCAAGCAACCTATCAAAAGGTTTTTGAGTCACTCATTGCCCAAGGAAAAATCCGCGGGACATCTTTAGCGCAAGAATATCAAGTTAATGGTTTGGAACGCTCGGTAAGAGAAAGACTTATTGACGAGGTGTTTAGAATTATTATTTATTCACAGCATGAGGATATCCGTATTTTATGTGGTGAAAAGAAAGGTTTAAACGCAATTGATGCAGAATATTTTCTGGTGGCAGTGGAGTTATTTAATGGACTCAATGAAGATTATGAAAGAAATTTATTAGCTAATCAGCTTGTCGCAGCGTGGGTGACATATCCAGCAAAAGGGCGTTTGTCCGAAGAACAAATGCGCGCAGGTTTATCACCTGCTACGTTGGAATTTTTTGAGACGATAGTTGCTTTCTTTGATACAAAAGATCTCTTGAATAAACAACAGGAATCTACCGTCGAAAGAATAGGTCCTAAAAGTTTTATGGATACCCCAGTTAATGGATCATTTGTTGAAACAATCCCCGTTGACCGGCTAACGAAAGAGTTGGAGGACAGGACAAGGGCTATGCGTTCACCTGAAAAACTAACAGCTGAGCTGGTTGGGCGTGTCTTAAAGGCTTATAGCAATAATACAGTTTTGGCTGAATGGCATCTTGCCACCTATTTGGTTCAAATTCGTGCAAATCGGCATTCTAGCCCAGAACAAAGAGCGGAAGATTATAGAATAGTTCGCAAAGCGATTGCAGATTATAAGCATACCGGAAAGATTGAAGAATATTCCCGTCCGGATATCCCTGTTTTACGTCGGAACGTTGAAATTTTTGGTGTTCTTTACGGCGATTCGCAGGATGAGGCAGCACTCAACAGGGTTGCTTTTTTTAATAATCATATTGGAATTCATAGAACGTATGGCGACTTTAAGATAGGTCGCTTTGATTTGAACCCAGAAGCATTTTTGAGAGTTGATGATCAAGGTGATCTTTACTTCGATATTTTATTTTACAGATCCAAAGAACCATCGAAAAAAGTCATTCTTTCATCCAATGACCCAAATTTGATTGAGCCGGATCTAAGTGATGTTGATCAAAAAGACGTGAGCAATATCCCGATTTATGAAAGAATTTCTGCAGAAGATGCAGGAAATTCTCTCGCTGAGCCATTCTTGCCGCGGATAACTTCAATTTATGGCGCGGGTATTTTAGCTGTCCTTCCTTTTGCACCAACAGAATGTTTAAGTGTATTCGCACAACATATAAGCAATATCATTCACCCTTCAGAAGAAGATATGGTTAACGTGCTTAGTCGTTTCAAGACAATTCCAATAGATATTGTCGGAGTTTCGACATCAGAATGGACTTTACTGCCCAAAAAAGCTTATGAATATATTTTCCGTCATCTTAATAAGTTATATGAGGATGATGAAGAAACCGGAAAGCAATATCATTGGTTAGCATGGATACACACCCATCCCTATTATTCAAATATAGATCATCAAATAATCGCACCGCTGTTTACATTGCTGGTGAAAACAAAGCTTGCAAAATATCACTATGATAATAGAAATATTTTTCAATATATGTCGCCGGGGGACATAGAAAATGCATTAGTATTTCCAAATATGTCAAGGGCTTGGAAGCTTCCAGATATTCTTTTAGGGGAAGTAATTATTTCTGGAATTCAAGTTATAGATGAGGACTGCAGGGCTATAGGTAAACCCAATTGGCACGATTTTTATATGAAAGACAAGCCCGTGTTGGATGAATTATTAGATTTTGCCAGCAAAGCAAATAAAGGATTTTCGACTGTCTTTCAAGAAGGTGAAGAAAGGAGGCTCCCTGAGTCGATTTCTATATTTTATGAAACAATGCATCATTGGTTGCAAGAGTCTAGAGAAACAGAACGCAAAGGAGAACTGATAATCGTTTCTTCCACCAGCTCTCCTATCACCTCCCAAAACAATACCGCGTCGTCGGTTATCCCCGCCGCCAGCGCGGCGGTAACGGTTGAGGACGTTGTTTTAAAGCAGCTCTTTGCACTCCGCGGCAATATTCCTTTTGGCTCTAAAGGCCTTGATCAGGCAAGAACACCATTAAGTGAGACGGGATTAACTGAATCGGATTTTGAGATTTTTTACCAGCTTGCCTGCGTTCATTATTTGGGCCAACATCGTAAAGATAAGCCAAAGACGAGTTATCTAGTTCATATTTTAGACGGGCTATTGATCCTTATAAATCTTCTAAAGGTCAGCGATCCCAACGCCATCGCGGCGTTTTATGTGCACGATACGGGTGAGCGATCTGCATTAAATGAGAATCAAGCGTATCCCACGCCTGAAATGCTGCAAACGGTTGAAGAAGATTTGCGCGAGCGTTTGGGACAGATTAATGCGCTTGATGTGGAGCTTATTATTAAGTATTGGAAGCTTCTGACCAAGACAAAGGTTAAATTTGTCAAGTTTGACATGGTTCCCTATCTTTCAGAGATAGCTCAAGAGGGCGATCTTCTGATCCTCGTCAAATTAGCCGACCGAATACAGAATTTACTCAGCGATCAATATTCCAATAATAGACAATTGGTTGAACGCTATATTTGGGAAACCATTGAGTATTTCTTGGAAACGCCATTGACTCCAGCGGGCAAGACGTTTGTCGGAAGCCTGTCAGAACAATGGCAAGGTGCTGGCAATGCCTTTAGACTTATGTTGATTCAGTCGCTTATCCTCAATTTTAATAAACTTCAGGGGATTCATACACCGGCAGATGTTAAAGACACTATTTATAGAATTATTCCACAGATCAATTTAGAGCGCTATGCAACGTATTCTCCGTGTCGATTATTAGATCTCGCCTTAGATGATTTGAAAAATCATAGCGCTAGCTCGGCGATTGATTCGTCCAAACCGCAATATCAATGGAAATATGGAATTAACCAAATTGGCAGCCACAAGACCGTACAATCTAATATTCTTCGTCGAGCAGAGACGATGATTGAAGAATTGCAAAAAGTTTCGGTTGCGGGCAGTACGGTTGATCAAAGCTATTTGACAAAGAATATTTTTGGGAATATTAGAATTAACGGCAGGGTGGTTGCATTTTGTGGCCACGTTGTGGCAGGCGATTTGATGCGCCAAGACGAAGAAGCTTTAGTAGCTGGCTTTAAACAACAATTAACAGAATGGTTGTCGAAGTTCTCCGGCGCGCCACCGGGCAGTTTAACACAACAGCTCTTTTCAAATTTTCGTGTTCTTGTTGTTTCCTCCCCCAATGTTTTTTCAATAATTAAAAATAATTCTAAAAATCCGCAGGTTTCAAGCTCATCTTTGCAAGTTGTAAGTCCTGATCAGTTAGCAGAGTATGGGAAGATTAGGCCCATCGAATACAAGCCAGATCCTTCTATCTTAGTTATATTTGATAGTCATTACTGGACTGAAGAGCCGCGTAATCTCTTAGATGAAGAACAAGATATGCTTGAGAGGTTGATTTTTGGGGACATCTATTTCCAAGGGAAAAATGTTTTTGTCTCTGAAAATTGGGATCTGACTGATGGAGCTTTGATGGCGGTAGCTGGTAATAGAGCTGTGATTATTAATCGTTTTGTTCTCGATAATTTATTGAAACAGCAAGATTCGTTGTCGGCAGGAGAGTTTGAAGAACTTGTCAGTTTTTATAAAGATATTGTTATCGGTATTCATGTTAACTTGCGTTTTGTATTCTTTGATGAGGAAGAATTGCATGAGGAAATGATCCGTCGGTACATGAAAGATAATAGAGGATTAACTATAGCTTTTAAAATCTTGGATCAGCTCAATCAATATAATGTTGTACTTAACAAGAATTTTTTGGAGTCTTTCCAAAGACTTCGTCGGATGCTTCCACAAGGACAGGAATTAGTAATTTTTTGTCCGAACGTATCGTTACCTAATAACCCAGCTGTGGATTATATGGGAGTTATTTTTCAAGCAAAGTTAGGGCATAATTTGCGTGGTGAAAGACAAGTTCCTGTTAAACAACCGATCACTGGTAATGGTTTTAATGGGGATTTAGAGCAAAGGGATCGTTTAGCCGAGACTTTGTTTGATGCCGTGTCAAGGATTTTGGTCGGCGGGGAAACTCCTTTGGTGTTGTTTGATTTGGATGATACGTTAAGCCATGGGTTTGGCGGACCGCTGCATGAAGGAATTCTTGACTTGATGCAGCAGTTAGCAGGGACGCATGTTGTTTTTGGTATTAATACGGGTGCGGATTTGCCTTGGGTAAGTCACCGCGTGTTAGATTTAACTCAAGAAAAGTTTATTATTCCTGTTCTTATCTTGAGTTCCGGACGTCAAGTATTGATCTGGGATAATCAACGACAAGCTTATCGAGTCTATGAGGTGGATAAAAAAACCAATAAAGGAAAAAGTACACTTGCGCTCATCAGCAAATTAGGTATTAAAAAACAAAGTGTGATTTATGTAGCTGATTTCCCAGGATCGGAGGATAAAAAACAAGCTGGGATTGATGACAGTATGCTTAATCGAGGGTTTGGTCTCATTGTTTCTGTTGGGCCGCGTCATGATTTTAATGTAGAAGAAAACACAGTGTTAATACAGACCCAAAACTACGGAATAGTAGGGCCGCAGGCAACAGTCGTTTTGATGCAAGTTCTGTCGGATATGTTTCATAGGCCTATGCCAGCAGTTAAATTGAAGAACGTCGCAAGCAATCTTTCAGCGAGCGGCCGCTTAATTTTTTCTCCAGCGGCTATGTTAGGGGATGAAATAAAAATAAGTATCAGCAACGATTCGGATACTATCACAGTGCCGGGTAAGGGTAATCTATCGTTACAAATTACTGATGGTTCCCGCATGGCTTATGCAGGGGTTGAGCGCAAGGATCCTCAAACCGGTCAGGTCACGTGGGAAAAAATCTATGCGATTCCGATGATTCGTGTTAATGGACATCGTGAATTAGCGATTCGCGATCCACAAATCAATGTCTGTTTGTTTTTGTCTTACGGATCTTCGGTTGGGCTTCAAAAGCCAAGCTGGCATTCTCGTAGACCTTTGAAGATCGCTCGTGTTGATGAAGTTGCGAGTAGATATAATTATCAATTTGACAGCTTTACATCTTTTGAAAATTTGTTGTTATCCCTAAATGTTATTCGAGAGATTATGGAAGGTTTATCGAATTTTGATGGGATTGAACTTATTCAAGGCCGTAGCCGAAGTGTAGTTTTTCGTACGGCCCGAGGAGATTTGATTATAAAAATGTATAGTGCAAAAGATTCTGGTGATTCTAGATTCGCACGGGATTTGTTATTCGTAACTACTTATAATGCTGCTCAAAATGCTCATCGGCCAACGGGGTATTCAAGTCAAGATCGCTTTTTTGTCGTGGAAGTGGATACAACTGCTTTAACCTTAGCTGAGTGGATGGCTTCTTTAAGCGATAAAGATCAGTTAAATAAGGCAGTTTTAGCTATAGCTAGCGGCTTAAGGGATTTTGGTTCTATTAGTTTTTATGAATTTGGAATGATTACTAGCAATGGGCCTAATCCTGACAGTAATGATTTTGTGCAGATGGATGAAACCCCTCAAACTTACTTCCACTTTGAACGAGAGCTTATACATAGGATTTTAAAAGAGTTAGGAAACATTGGCTTAAAAATGTCTAACCCTTCGCTTTTGGATGATTGGCAACAAAGGATATCCACCCTTAATTATTTTGTTTTGAACCACGGAGATTGGAGTCCTTGGAACATTCTTGTTGATCAGGATGGTCGTCTTGTGACCGGAATAGATGGTGAAGATATCTTGTCAGCCCCGCCAGAGAGGGATATCGCAATATCATTGATACGTTTGTTTGATACCTCTTTTGATATGCCATTAGTCAGGGAAAATCTTAATCGATTATGTGAGTCATTATTGGAAGTTTATAATGAAAATCGTCGAATAAATTTTGATGTTCTGCCGTTTTTTCTTGCTTTGGCGGCCTTGCGAAATGCCAGAGGACAGGGGATTGATTTTCGAAATCAAATACGCGCAAAGTTAATGCTGAGTTTGGCAGAATATTTCCTTAGCTTTTCGACGGTTGATCGGCGCAATGTTTTTCCTGTAACAGAAGCTGTATTTAGAGTCGCAATATTTGATTCAAATGCCCATGTCCAAATAGCCGGGTCATTTAATAATTGGAAACCTTCTTCTGTGGATTGGCAACCCGTTACAACTAATACAGGAACATTGGTCGCCTTGGAAGCACGGTTATCTTTAGTCGCAGGAGAGTATGCTTATAAATTTATTATCGATGGCAGATGGATTGCAGATTCCAGCGCAGGCGAAATAAAAAAAGGCAATATGATTTTAAGATTACCGTTTCCTGCAATAGAAAACGAGCAGCATCTTGAGACAGATACCGCCTCCAGCGGGGTTCACTATAGGCCAGTTAATTGGGGCATTTTGGTCCGCGATATCCGCGTTATCGGGTTTGATTTGGACGACACGTTGTATAACTCGAAAATCCTTATGCAGGAGTTTAGGAATTGTATTTTTTATTTTCTGGCTGAACGTTTAAAGACAAATTATACCGATGCCAAAGAACATTATTATGAAACAAAGAAAAAAGTCGCACAAAAATCAGGAGGACAGCCGCTTGCCATTGAAGTTCTTTATGAACTTGGAGTATCTCTTCAAGAGTGGGAAGAGTATTCTGATAAAAAATTTTCTTTTAAGAATTATGTTAGATACGACGAGAACCTGCATAATCTGTTAAGAGAAATCAAGAATTTGGAAATAAAGATTTTCTTATTAACTAATAATAGCTTGAATCAAACACACGGTATTTTAAATGCTTTAAAAGTTTACGAGTTGTTTGATTTAATTCTGACTAGGACGCACGTGCCTCTTAAGCCTAATCCAGAGGGATTTAAAAGAGCGGCAAAACATTTTAAAGTAGAGCCGCATGAAATTCTTTATATGGGAGATAATCTGCGAAATGACTCGGATTCTCCGAAGGAGAATGGTAATCGCGCATTAATAGCGATGATAGAAGATTCTAGTATTTATTACGTTTTGGGGATGTTCATAGAACATCGCAAGCGCAGAGAAGATCCGAATTTCAAGTGGCATTTGGAAGAACTGATGAATCGGGAATCTTCTGCTTCTGGTTCTTCCCCAATTAACCTTGGGTCCGGACGAAAGCCGGCGGAGGTTATGCACGCATTGCGCTTATATGAACAAGCTTTTTCTGACGGACAATGGATCGATGCGATGCGCTTGCTTTTTGTTTTTGCTCATCTTCCATGGGTTGCGGATAAACCTCTAGCGATTGCTAATCAGATTGCGCAACACATAGCAGATTTACGCAAACAAATTCTCCAAGCCCAATATCCGATTGAACATGCAGATAAATATGTTTTGCTTCATATTTCTGATAAACATCAAACGATGACGACACGTAACATCAACCAAGCTTTCACGGATCCGCAAGTTTTTAGTGATCCGGCAAAATTTTCCGCATTGTTTAAAGATCTTCTCGATTTGCGTCGAGAAGTCGCGGATGATTTTAAGCCGCAAGCCACACTCGCTCTTGCGCAGGCGCGGGAGCTGATTTGGGCGCGCGCGGGGGATGTCGAAACTTTGGTTAGCATGTATTCTGTATATGAAGAAACCGCTCGGGCGCTTTTGTGGAAATATTCGCCGATCGATTTGTCAGCAGACCAGCGCGCTTTCCTGACGGTAGCTGCAAAATTCGAAGAAAGCCAGACGATGTTGTCAATAGAGCGGATCTCGGGAGAGATTGCTTTGTCGCTCAATGATACGCAAAAGATTTGGCATGAAATTCGTGAAATCTTCAGGCGTAACGCTATTGATAAACCACTTAAGGAACTTTTAAACGGAATTTGGCAACATGAAGATATGGTTTTGTTTGAAGGAGTTATTTTAGGTGAAATCAAAGATTGGGTTAGAAATAATCGACAGGCTCTTGTCGAATCTATTGGAAACGAATTTGTGCTTTTTGATCAGCTTGTTAGACATGTTATCGCAGAGTATAAGACAAAAAATCCCGGACAACGGATGCCGCCGTATAAGGACATCGAAGCTCAAGTGGCACAGATCATTTCTCCAGCGGATTTTAGCACTAAGCGCGCGGCGCCGGATAAGAAGCCTATTGTTCTGACTGCTCAATCTGCGTCGGGAGAAGAGTGGCACTATAAAGTTTTTATCAGTCGGGAAATGGACTCAAATCTTTGGCAGGATAATCAAGCGGTAATTATTTCAAAATTACAAAAATATTTGACGATTGCGGCAACAAATGGAAAATGGAATACAGATGATTTTTCTTCGGAGTCTATTTATCAGATTTCTCAGCGCGGAGTAAGAGTTCTTAAGTTCAGAGAAGGTGCGAAACGTTTTGCTGTGGTTGTCATTAGTGACCCGCAGTTGCTGGCGCAGGGACGGTTTTTTATCAATGCGAGTTTGAGAGATAAACTTAAAGGTCAGGAATATGAAGATTTTCTTTTGGGTTTGATTAGTAAAGCACAAAAGAACCAAGGTTTTGTGCCAGCGGTAGCCTCCAGCGCGGCGGTGGATTATGTCGAGTTACGCGCTAAAGGATTATTGTCGGACCCCGTTGTGGTGAGGGTGGTTTTTGCAAAAGGTCAGTTGACTGTAACGGGATCGAATGGGATGGGACAAGATCAAGACGCCGTTGTCGAGGGATTTAAACAACAATTAACAGAATGGTTGTCCAAGTTCTCCGGCGCTCCGCCGCTTTACGGCGAGAAACAGGCGTTTTTCTTTATTCTGCTTCGTGAGGTTTCCATCCCAGTAATAGTTTCTCCAAAGACAGCTTCATCTGTAGTCACCGCCGTCAAAATGAGCCCGTCGGTCGGCGAACGTGTCCCCGTTGTCCCGGGACAAGAATTTTTCGTTGACATTGTTGTTCAGACAAACGGTTCTGTTAAACAAAATCAGTTGAGGGTAGAGCTTTTTACCAACATGAATCATTCTGGTAGTTGGACTCCGATAGAAGTGAATTTAGAAAATATATCTTTGATTTCAAAAGGCAAGGCGGGGCATTTTTATCATGCGCATGTAATTCTTCAAGCACGCCAGCCTGGAAAATTTGCTTTCACCGCCCGGGCAAAAATTTCCGATCAAAAAGAATTCGTTTGGGTAGGTGGGGATGCGACGGTCAAGGTATCTCTTCTTCCCGATTGGTTTAACCCGGCTACGTTTCATTCGGAGTATACTTATACACCGGACATTGCGAAAGAAGGGTTTGCTGATAATTTCACCGGCCTGTTAGGCTACATCAAAAGTCAAAAACAAGTTACCCGCAGAAATGCTTTTTTCCTTTCGCCGTTTTTCCCAACGTCGAACGTGTCGCCGTTTTCTGCCGTGTCTGTTTATGTTCTTAATCCTGCCTTGATTGACTGGTCAGCGGTGGTGGATGCGGGGCAGACTCATCTGGAAAAATCCCATGCCTTTTATCAAAGCGCCTCACAAGAAAGAAAAGAGCAGCTAAAGCGTTTTGCCTCTCATCCAGAGGTTGGCAATTACGCGCATCATATTTTGCGCCGGATTCGTACTAGCAAGTGGGTGATTTATGGTGTTGATTATGACAGTTTAAGTGAGCTGGGCGATCAGGAAATTTATGATTTTATTGTTTATGAAGAGTTTGTTGCTTTGGAACAATTTCGTGTTTTGTTAACGAATTCTGGTGCAAGAATTTTAGGCGATTTGCCGTTTTTCCGTTCTTTGGATGGCACGGATGCTTATTATCATAAGGAATATTTTGTGACAGAGCAAGGGCGCATTGTAAGCCCGGGCATTGATAATCAAGTTTGGGGAGATTTAGCAGCGTATGATGAAATTGGTATTGAGAAATGTTGTTCAGAAGGCCAGATAGATCCAAGGCTTCTTGTGATTATTTATTGGCAGCACATCTTTGAGAGAGTTTTTGATGATCCTGTTCCCAAAATAGCCGGCTGGCGGCTTGATGCGTTTCATTTTTTTGGGCGTGGTCCTAATGCTCGACGGGTCATTTGGACAAGCCGGCTTTGGGATGATATTGCTTATTATGCACAAAAGCATAATCTTTTGATGATGACGGAACAATTAGGAGGTGATGACACAGCATATGAAAATCTTAAGAGGTTGGGTTATTGGCAAATGGAAGTTATACGGTCTTGGGGGAGAGGCAGCACGGTTGAATTTTATTATGGGAGACTATTTGATGCTAGCCGCAAAATTGCTTATACAACGGCCGAAACGCATGATGTACAGCGGTGGGCGGCAGAATATCTTGAGGACTTTATGCGCTTGGCAAAAACGAACGATAAGGCTCAGGCGCTTGAGCTTTTGGGTCCTGCCTTTTTGGGCTTTTATATTTTGGGCCCGCGAGCGGAAGCAGTGTTATTAAGTTTGAGTGATATGGCAACTTTAGATCCGATCAAGCGTGAAGTGTATAACGAAAAAGGCATGGTTGTTGGCTCTCAATGGGGCACAGAAAAGATTGGGTCGGTGGATCTTTCTGAGATGATACGCAGTTGTGTGGATATTAGAGAAAATCATCTTGCGATAAGCCGCTCTGAAATGATTTATCTTGCGACGGGTGATGTGCACGTGAAGGCTTTTCTTAAGAGATATGAAAGCGATGTTCTTGTGGTCATGGCTAATTTTAGCAATATACAGAGACTAGCTCAAATTTCACTTTCAAGTTCGGATTTGGGCTTGGAGTTTCTCAATAGAGATCAGCATTCTGTTGTTGTGCAGATAGAAGATTTGATAAGTGGGCAGATTTATCCGCCGCAAGACTTGGGATTAGAGAATTGGATAGAATTTAAACCTTTTCTTGTCCCCGGACAGTTGGCGGTGTTTCATATGCAAAACAAGTTAACAACCATTGCCGCCTCAGCGGTCAAAGAGGCAACAGCAATTTTTTCCGATAATTCCATACTTTACGAAGCCACACTCCTTAATCAAGTTGTTTCTTATACCAGAGCTGTTTTAGCCGCAAACGACAATATTCTTGGGACAATGATGTGCTTTGCAGCCTCCTTTTATACTCAAAAAGTAGCTAAAGATTTGATAAATGATGACACTAGTATTATTAAAGTACTTAATATTAAACAACTTTTATCATTTCCTACCGCTGCTTCTTTTATGGGACATGCTCTGGTTTTTGTTATTTTTAAGGACAGCCAAAGAATATATCTGCTTGACCCAACGATACAGCAATATATTTCTTCGCATGCGGCGTTATTATTAGAACCGCGCAGTGATTTTCATGCGAGACTTTATGCGGTCCTTTTGAGCAATGGTTTTGTTCTTTATTCAGGGCATGAAATACAGATTATTGAGATTTATGCGAGAATTATTCGCATGGGTGTATATGCCAACCCGCAGCAAGTTTCTCGTTTGGTGGAGGATGCTGAAAGTTCGCAAGAACCGGTCTCTTACGACTATCAAAGTTTATTTTTAAATCCTGATGTCCAGACGTATTTATCGCTTGTCAAAAATATTTATAATCAATCTTTGAGAGCCGAAGTTCATGGAAAAACTATTCATCAAGCGATGGTGCGAATTTTAAATAATGCAAAATTATCAGCGCAAGGCAGAGATATTGGCATTTTAGTTGACTTGGCCATCAAAAACGCCAGCGCGCCTGTGACCGGCCCGCCGGCAAGGGAAATTGTTGGTGCTTTGGCCGCCTCGTTTTTCTTTTTAACGAGCCCCAGTTTTTCTGCATCGTTTTCAAAATCCGTATTGCCAGATTCCGTAGCGCAAATCACAGAGTCTCAAAAACAAATCCTTCAAACAGCACTGCCCGGCGTGTTGCCTGCGCTTTCTTTAGCGTTTAAATCGACATCAGATAATAAACCTCAAATGAGCACAGATTTAGGCCCATTAGTTCTTAATGGCATCGATCCGGATATGTTTAAAAATGTCAGAGAATTGCGCATTATCGCCGCTGGCGGAGGTGGCGATGTCGATAGCGCGATTCTTCTGGCTTTAGGGTTGCGTCGAATTCTTGGCGAAAATATAAAGATTGTTATTTTTACGACCAACGTCAAACACGCTAAAGAAAACCCGATGGGCTGGCCGCTTTCCGTCGGAAATATCATTAATATCAGAACCGGTCAGCCGATTAAGCCTATCCCGGGCACGGAACATTTTTATCGCATTGTCCCCGGGCTTATTGTTCGAAACGAAATTTTGGATGATACCGACCGACCGTATCACGCACAAGTCCCGCTTTCGGATAGTCAGATGGTTGCTCTTGGGCTTCCGCAAGGAATTGAACTTCTGATGATCGATGTCAGTCAAAGCGCAAAAGATTTAGCCCAAGATTATTTACGCTCGCAAGGCGATGATGTTAACGCAAAAGAGCGTGTTCTTATCAGTCTTGATGTCGGCGGGGACAGCCTTGCGCGGTTCCCATACTCAATAACTTCACAGAATAAGCCGACGCATCCGGAGCGGTTTATTTGCTCGCCGGTGACAGACCTGATTATTTTGAATATGGCACGAGAAATTGAACGCGTTTTAAAAACAAACGTCTTCTGGGCTGTTTCGGCTTTAGGCGGCGACGGAGAATCAACGCCGAAGGTGCTTGAGTATATGCGCGAATATTATGCGGAGCAACAGATCGTTGGCGTTTTGGATAATATTCGTTTGTTTAATGAATATATAACCCGTCAAGATGCCCTTGTTTTGTATCAAGCGCTTGCGACGATACCCAGTGAAGTTTCAGGAAACCTTTTAAAACGTCTCTTCGCCATTTCTCGACGGCTTGATGAAATTCGTGGATTAGTTGATCGGCAACAAAAGGTAAAACTTGTGCGTTGGGTGATGCGATCGCAATATTCTCAGCAAGGTTTCCATCCTCAACAAATGTTTGACGCCAATTATATGACACAGGCCCTTGCCCCAACATTGGCAGATTCACTGAGAAATGGGACTCGTCGCGAGTTATTGGCCCGGGCGTATCCGTTGACAGTTTTCTTCTGTCCGTCGTCGATTGCGTCAAAAGTTCGCAATCGTGATTTTGGCAACGCTAATTTAAATTGGGAACAAATGGAAAGGGCTCTGCGGAAATTTGGTTACACGACGGAAGTGTCTGATTCGCAAATGATTCGCGAATTGCAAAAAGAAAAGACTGCTGCAGTTGTCGTTGCCGCCAGTTCGGTTCTTTTATTAAGAATTTTTGGCGGTAATCAAGAACTTGTTGAGCAATATTTGCAAAATGCCATGGCGACTTTAGATCTAGACAGGCCGCAGGTGGAAAACGGAATCTTTGCTCCTTCTTTGGCCGCAGAGAGCCGAAAAGACGCCGATTCCTATATGCAACAGGATTCGGCAGTCGGTCTGTGCTTAGGCGGCGGGACAGGGATGATTTATCTGATTAATGCACTTCGTGAAGTTTTCCCAAGAGAATATGCAATAAGAGCAGGGCTTGCCGCTATTGATAATGGAGGTTCAAGTCATGCAATGGCAGAAGGTCTTCAGGCGGCTGGCTTTGGAGTCCCTTATCCTTTCGCGGATCTTCTTAGCCAATTGCAAGCGCTTTCAACTTTGGATAAATCCTATCGTATTTTGGATCCGCAGGGCCGCGTGCAAGTAACGACACTAGACTCTAATCTGCCGGAAGTTGACGAAGAAGGTCATGCTCTTAGGGCAGGACAAATTGTTTTTTATGACGAGAATAATAGCCCTATTTACTTGGAAAATTTTGAGGAACTTATTATTCGTTTACTTGAACGTATCGTCAAAAATTTCTTGCCGAAACAACAGTTAAGTGATGATTTTATCTTTTTTGCCATAAGCCTGCTTAATCTTATTGATTTGGTTAAGCCATATATTGAGAAAGGCTATATCAAATTGCCGGGTTTAAGCATACGAAATCTTTTGCCGATAGCTGTTATGGAATACATGGGGCTTATTGACGTCGATAATCCTAAGTATAAGCAGGGTGCGCGCAAGCTAATTGTTACTAATCAAAAAGATATGCATCGGCTTGAAAAAGGTCTTGATCTTATCGCGCAGATGATGGGAGTTCGTCAAGGCCGGGTACGGCTTTCGCATCTTTATCCCGAGATGGTATATGCGATATATGCGGACTATGTGATTTTAATAGACAATCCAGAAAATCAACAAAAAATTATTCTTTTGGTCCGTCGAGAAAGTAAAAAATGGCTTGTGCGCGTTTGGGGAGAAGATGCTCAACATTCTGCTAATTTTGCGGGAGAACGTCTTGAAATTTCGTTGACTGACAATTTATCTATATATTTTGAGGGCAATTTAAAAGGTTTTATTTTTTCTTTGCAAGCGCAAAATGGGCAGATACAGATATTTCAAGGATCGAAAAAAGCGGTAAGTCTTGTGGTTTATAAAAGTAAAAAATATTTGATGTCTGATGACGGAACAGGGAGGCTAAAGCGTCTGGGGGGAAAGGACGCCTCCTATGAAGCTTTAGAAATTAACGGTTACAGCGTGTATATTCGCTCCCCGATTATAGTAGGGCAGACGCATATTACAGAGACGGCTAATTATTCCCGTATTGTAGAATTTGGTCTAGCCAGACCCAGAGGTTCAAACGGTCGAATCACGTATAAACCTGATCCGAAAAGACGCGCGGCAGCTAACAGCGGATTTTTGCAAAGCATACTTTCACCAAATACAAAGTTTATAACTTTAGGTCCGGGATCCAGACTTACGAGCAAGAAGATTCATCTTCTTGTCGGCGGCATTTCAGAGGCTTTAGCTGGCCGTTGTAAACGCAGTGATATCCCTATTGTTTTATTTTTAGGGCCGACTTTAGATAATGAAAGTTTTGGGGATAGACTTATCATGGTAATTGAGAGGCTGGAAAGAACATTAAGGACGGATTTTAATAAAAAACCGATATTTACAGATTTGGTTATTGCTCCTTTGGATACGAGCACGCTCGAATTTGCGTATAGCGTAGTCGGTCCGCAGCCTGTTGGTTGGTATATCGAGAAATTATTAAACGACGATGACAGTATTAAGCAAGCTGTTATTTCAGATTTAGATTTGCGCTATATACAGATGCTTATCGAAAACTATCGTGCTCAAGAGCATTTTGGGCAGGCGATTGTGGATATTGATGGCGCAGAGATTTGGTTAGAAGAAGGCTACAGGGCCGTTTCGCTTCGCGATTATCTTACGTTTAAAATCGCGCAATTTTTAGATTGCGTCAACCAAGAGCCTAAGCCCGAGATACGCCAACCCGGCGATCCTTCCAAGGAAGCCAAAAAGCCGCGCGGTTCATTTACGCCTTCGCCTGCAGAACTTGTAGAATTTAAAAGACGGTATCCAAATATCCGTGTTTGGACAGATGTTTTTACAACAGGAATTATATTTACGCCGCCACGCGATCCTCGTCAGCCGCCAGCGCCTAAAATCGGTTACGTTAAACATAATCCAGAGCGTCTGCGAGAACTTTTAAGGCTTCCCGCATCGGAAACGTCCGTCGCCAGCTCGGGAGTTATTCATAATTTGGCCGCGAATCGTCAAGAGGTCATTGAAACGGCGATCAGTGAGTTTGTCCGCCTTGGCATGGAGTCCGTCGAAAACACAGATAGCTTTATTGTCCTTCTTCCCGGCGGAAAAACAGCGCGGGATTTTTATTTAGTTTTTGCGGCGCGAGTTAAAGAATTGATGAGTGTTAATTTAGATTCCCTCAGCCAAGCCCAAAGAATTGATCGCCAGCATTTAGAAGCCTTATTGCCCCAGACGGTTTTTATTTCTCTTAATACTTCTATCCGCGACGGAGAGACAGACACACAAACAGTTTGGTTACCCTTACTTGAAATGTTAATGACTTATGGCTTGATCACGCCAGAACAAATTTTGCAGATTGACTATCGTGGCCCGCAATCCCCAGAGCAAAAAGCTTTGGATTTGCAAAATGCCATTGCGCAAAGACTTAAAATACTCA
Source organism: uncultured Planctomycetales bacterium (assembly GCA_964635405.1). Taxonomy (GTDB): domain Bacteria; phylum Omnitrophota; class Gorgyraeia; order Zapsychrales; family JANLHA01; genus JADLGJ01. The sequence goes on from CAZWOH010000002.1 coordinate 42,673, forward strand.
AAAAAGAGAAAGTGGACTTGGCCCTTGTCGGTATCGATGAGAATGGCCGCTGGGCTGGAATTGAGCCGCAGGATAATGGCGCGTTGGATTCGAAGCAGATGTATATTCACAGTGAAGAGACAACCCATTACACGGTTACCCCCCATTTCATTTTAAATAGAGTCAACCAAGTTATAGGTCTTCTCTCTGGCGGGAATAAGCGTTGGGTGGACATGCATTTAACGACAGATAATCCGCCTGATCGGCGCGATGTCCCAGTAGTCGATTTGCGAAATCATCCTCACGCGCTTGTGATTATTGACCAAGAAGCGCGCACTTTTCCGACGGAAATAATTTCTTATTTCGACTCGGTTAGCGGTCAAAGGCTTGAGACTGAAATTTATTTAAATGCCGCCAGAGGTGTT
>CAZWOH010000003.1:0-23312 GCA_964635405.1 uncultured Planctomycetales bacterium
AATTCTGGTGGCACAGGACTTAATTATTAATCAGAATAGTAGAAAATAGAGCAGCACCGTAATAATTAAGTCTTGTGTCACCGAAACGGTTTGTCACCGAAACGGTTGAGATAAAAATCCCTTGTTCAGAAAGCAATTAATAAGGACAGTGTAAAAAGGAAGGAGCTTCAATGAAATACGTGGGATTTTGGAAAAGACTTTTAGCATACTTGCTTGATGTGGTTCCGATCGGCATTTTAACTTTTGCGGTCTTTTATTTTTTCCTAGGTTTTGATCAGGTTTTATACAGTTTTCTGTCGAGCAGTTCGCATTCATTAGCTCAGAGAGCTGCTTTTCTTGAACAGCGCAATCAAGTTCGGGATTCAGCTCTTTTGCTATGGATTCTTTATTGCATTTTTGCGGAGGCTTCGCCATTGCAGGGAACTTTTGGGAAAAAGCTTATTAAGGTCAAGGTTGTTAATGAAGAGGGAGAACGCTTGTCCTTCATGCAATCTTTGCAGCGTAATCTTTTTAAAATTTTGTCAGCGATTCCGCTCTTCTTGGGATTTATGTGGATCGGCTTCACTAAGAAGAAACAAGGCTGGCACGATTTGATTAACAAGACGTACGTTATTGAGAGGGAAGGATAACGCTCCCGAATTAGCAAAAAGAATTTAATTATGAGCCGTTGGAAGCGTCTTGATAATCTTGAGAAGAATTTGCAGTTAATGTCTGCCTAGGAACTGACAAAAAAGTTTGAAGCTGTGAGAATTCTGGTGACATGAGAATTCTGGTGACACAAGATTTAATTATTAAACTGCCGTGACACCTCTTGGTTGTTTTCCGATTGTTGAAAATAGGATGGCAAGTCGTCGAGGTTGTGGATAAGGAGCATTTATGCCGACAAAGAATTTGCAGAAAGCTAAAACTCCTTACGATCTTCTTTTTTCTCAAGTGCACAGGACGCTTTTAGAAGGCCAGCGGCGCATCGAAGAAGAAAAAGTGCGTACGTATTGGCAGACGGGAGCGCACATTCACAAACATATTTTAAAATATGCCGACCGTGCCGATTACGGAGGACAGATCATTAATCGTTTGGCTGCGGACTTAAAAGCAGACAAAACAACATTGCATGATTGTGTCAGCTTTGCAAAAACGTATCCCAAATTTCCAATTGTACACCGCGGTGTACAATTCAAATGGCGGCATTTTCGTGAATTAGCCAAAATTCCCGACGACAAGTTGCGAAAGCGCCTTGAAGAAGAAACACAACGCAACGGCTGGACCAGTGATCAACTGATTGCCCGCATTAAAGCGCAAAGGGCGCAAGCACTTGGGGCAAGAAACGAATCCGTCTAACTTGACAGAAGATATTTTCTTGAATAACTTACTCTTGGAATCCGGTCATGCGGTCAGGATGCAATAGGGTAAGTTATCGAGGGTTAATTGCAAGACTATTAAAAGGAGAACTGATGGCAGAATCTATTCACGGTCATGACGTCATGGAACTGATGCTTACGTTGGGAAAGACTTTTACAAAAGAAAGCCTTAAGGACGCTTTGCATGAAAAGTTTGGCAAAGACGCAAAGTATCATACCTGCAGCGCCCAAAACATGAATGCCGCTGAAATTATCGAATTTTTAAATTCGCGTGGAAAGTTTATAGACAGCGAAAAAGGATTTCAAACCGACCGCAGCAAGATATGCAGTCACTGATTTTTCAGACAAAAACTTTTTTGTGTTCATGCTTTAAATCAGATTGATTTATTGACTTTGAATTGTTCGACTAAATGTTGAAGCGCTTGAGCTTGTTCTGACATTCTTTGCGCAGACGACGCTAACTGCTCGGCTGCCGAGGCATTCGTTTCGGTGATCGAAGTGTTTTCTTCCATCGTGGACGCCTGCTCCTGGGTTGCGGTTGAAATCGATTGCAACTGTTCGGCGACTTTCCCGATATTAGCAAGAATGTCTTTTAAGCTTTTTCCTGCTTTTTGGGACAAGGTAACCCCGCTGTTGACCTGTTTGCTACTTTGCCCGATTAATTCAGCGATTTCTTTGGCCGACGAAGCGCTTCTTTCGGCCAGCTTGCGCACTTCATCTGCAACGACGGCAAATCCTTTCCCATGTTCGCCGGCCCGCGCGGCTTCGATAGCGGCGTTAAGAGCCAAAAGATTCGTTTGGTCGGCGATATCTGTGATAAGGGCGACGGCATCCGTAACTTGTCGAGAGCTTTTTTCGATTTCATTGATCGCCTCGATGGTGTGTTCCATCCCCTGTCCGGCTGAATCAGCTTCTTTTGCGGTCGTTTGGGCCATTTCATTGGCTTGCGAAGCGTGTTGGGCGTTAGTTTGGACCGAACTTGTTAATTGTTCAAAGCTGGCTGATTGTTGTTGAGCCCCGTCAGAAATCATCTGTGAACTATGGGAAACCTCTTTGGAAGCGGCCAAAAGATCCTCAGCGCCGCTTCGGATCTGGATGATGATTTCTTCGATCTTCTTTATAAAGGAATTAAATTTTGAGGCTAAAGTTCCCAATTCGTCGTGGGTGTCGATGTCGATCTGGATATTTAAATTTCCGCTGCTTATCTCGTCGGAAAATGCGCTCATTTTTGCGATAGGCTTGAGGATCAGTTTGTCAAACATCAAAAAAATAGTCCCGCTGACTAAAAGAATAACAAAAATTTGGATAAGGACGGTTTTGGCAACATTACTTTTCATTTCATCGATGCTCGACTGGTAAGAAATCGTAATGCTGGTTGCCCCTAAAATATCTCCTTCTTTTGCGGAAGCGTGGCAGGCGATGCAGGATTTTTCAGTGACGATTGGCAAGACTTCGTGAATGGCTTTGGCGCCCTTAAGACTTATTTCTTCGGTGACCGGCTTGCCGGTTTCAATCACTTGCCGGTCGACACTGTTTTTGATTTTTTTGTCTTCCTTACTTCCGACTTCGGACTCCAAAAGCGCGGACCGCGCGATACGGACTTCTTCGACGGATTTTAATTGCCGGACTTTTTCGATATATTTGTCGAGAGCTTCCTGCTGGCCTTCGTTCATAAAGCCGTACATGGTCTCTTTGACGGAATTTGATAAAGTGTCAACGGCCATAGCGGACTGGTGGACAGTGTTGACATAAGAAGAGTAGGCAATCCATCCTATGACAGCAATGGATTCGATGATTAATATAGCCGTGATGGCCAGCATAAATTTTGTTTTGATCTTCATATGACGCATCCTTTTGGAGTTACAGTTGTTATAAAATCTTGAGTGTAATTATAAGCAACGCACCTAAAGTGTGGTAGTATTATTTATATTTTTTTTGGCTTTTAGTTTCAGGAAAGGGTTTATAAAAACTTTTTGCGCAGGTACAAATGTCTGGCACAAAAAAAATTCATGTTATCATTGTCCATGGGATCGGCAAGCCATTGCCCGGGTATGCGGCAAATCTTGTCCGGGGGCTTACGGATAAATTTAACCGCGCTTTGCAAAAAGCGCACAAATGTCGATGATTGCGCACAGTTTAGGCACGGTCATTTCGTCGGATTTTGTTTATGATCAGTTGAAAGGCACAGGCGTGCTGCATCAGCGGTTTCTTTTTAGCAATTTTTTTACACTCGGTTCGCCGATTGCGCTTTTTGCCCTGCAGTATGGCATTGAACTTTTTAAAAGCCCGATTCGTCTGGAATGCAAAGACGGAAAATGGATCAATATTTTTGATCTTGATGATCCTGTGGCGTACCCGCTTAAAAACCTTAATCAGGCGTACGATGCGGCGGTTAATGTCGACTACGAAGTCAACACCGGCGGCTTTGGCATTTCGCATACAAGGTATTTTCAAAATCAAATCGTACAAGAATTAATTGCCCAAAAACTGGCGCAAGACTGGCTGCAAATCAATGGAAAAAGTCAACAGGGCTGACAAAAACGTCCTTTCTTTTTTTGTCAAAAAATTTCACACCTTCGTTTTTGTGTTTGTCCTGGCCAATGCCGCGTTGTTTGTTTTTTCAAACAGCCGGCCTATTAACTATCTGCACGATGAGATTTCAACTTATCGTTTTTTTTGGAGCATGGATAGTGTCGAACGCTTGACATTGCACACAGGATTTACCTGGGAAGATTTTAAAAAGCCGTTTGCAAGCCGATTTACCGTCGGGGCTTTCCGCCCGCGTCAAGTTTCCAATTTTGCGGAGATGGTCTTTTTTAAGTTCAGCCAGCTTGTCAACCGCGAATATTTCCGCGATTATTCCCTGATTTTTTTGCATATATTCAACGTGTTTCTTTTTTGGTTTTTGATATACAAATTATCTGGGAGTTTTTCGATCTCGTGGATTGCGGCGATATTTGTGTTAAACGCAGGGGCGTCTTTAACAACACTGCTCATTCCTTTCCGAATTGCAAAAATACTGGTCATCACGTTTTTTTTGCTGGGGTTTAATCTTATCGTATCGAGTCCGCATCGGTTTGATAAGGCCAGAACATCGATTCTCATTCTGTTTTTTTTCATCCTGCTTTGTGGTGTTTTTACAGATGAAACATTTGTTTTTTTATGCCTGATTTATCTGGCGTATCTGTGGATTTATCAGGGACGCGATGTGCTGTTAAGCAAAAGGTTGTGGCTGTATCTGTGTCTTTGGGGCGGTGTTGTTTTGGGGATGGGAATGTGGTTTTATTTTTATTCGAAGCAGTTTGATGCGGGAAATGACTGGCACCAGTCCTATACGGCCCACTTTGTAAAATATTTTTCAAATTTTTCGACGATCAAAGATATATTCCGGTCGCTTTTATTCTTTTTGAAAAGAAATTTTGGGTATTGGGAATTAAGTCTTGTTGGAATTTTTTCGTTTCTGGCTTTTGGGGGGATCACTGGCTTGATCGCCAGAACAAAGCGTGATTTTAAAGACAATGTTTTTTTGTCTCTGATCGTTCTTCTTATTATTATCAAAGCTTTGTTTTTGCCGCATATTAAGGTCCACCCGTATATCATGCCTGCCGACACGGTATTTCCCAGCATGATGTATTTTTCCTATTACTATGTCTATATCGAAAGTTTTTTGGTGATTTTTATTTTAACGTTCGGCATTTTTGCATATCGCGAAAATATAAAAATCCTTTTGCTTCTGATGATCGCTGTGACGTGGATCAATTTTAACAATACAATCAATGCTCCGCGGGGACTTGCCGACACGCTAAAATTCCATGGTCTTGATGCTCCTCCACGAAAACAGATTGTGGAAAATATAAAAGAGTTGCAGCGGATTTTTTCGGGCCCGTATGAAAAACCGATGTATCTCTCTTTGTTTGTCGGCGACAGCGCTTTGGTTGATGGCCGCTTTGGGTTTGAAAAGACCTGGCCTGTTTATACGGCCTATTTATTAACAATGTTTTTGCCTCAACTGGAAAAGAATGATGCGATCATTTCTTTGGAAAATATTAAACTGAAAAACAAATTCAATCATTTGCCCGAGTTAGTCAGAGCCGAAAGCTTTTATGATGTGATGACCCGTCAATACGTAGATTTAAAATCACTAAAAAACAGTTATGGCGATGAAAGCTTGATGCCAAAAATTATTGAAGGCGGTGATTGGACGTCGTTGCCTGTGTTATCAATTGACGATATTAAAGGAGATTATATTTTTTTTGTTAAAGGTTTTGCCGAGATCCGATTGCAGTTTAATGAGAGGATCGTCGATTTAAAACAGGGATACGGAGAATCGTATCAACTGTTTAGCTACAGTTTACAAAAAGACACGGCGGATTTTAAACTCAACGTTCAAATGCGCATTCGCCCGATTTTGCCCTACAACAAAGTCGATGTGGTTGGCCCGTTTTTTATTCCGAAAACAAATTAATCTTTGTGCCTTTTGGGACAATAGACAAAATTTTTGTGCGTGCTAGAATTGCCAGTTATTTTAGAAAGGGTTTGTAATGCCAAAAACTAAAATTGTTTGTACTTTAGGTCCATCGTCGTCAAGCGCAAGCGTGTTATTAAAAATGATGCGCGCCGGAATGGATGTCGTCCGCCTTAATTTTTCACACGGTTCTTTAGAGGAGCATCAGGACAAAATTAACAAAATCCGTGAGCTTAACCGAAAGTATCGCCGGCATATCAAAATTCTGGGCGACCTGGAAGGTTATCGTGTGCGCATCGGCGAACTTGGCGTGGGTAAAAGTGTCTTGGTCAAAAAAGGGCAGGCGCTTGTTTTGACGAATCAACATATTAAAGGGCAAACAGACATTCTTCCCTTTGACTATCAAGGCCCTCTGGGGCAAATTAAAAAGGGGAGTTTTGTTTTTATCGACGATGGAAAAATTGCTCTTATCGTTGAAGGCCATGGCAAGAATATTTTGAACACAAAAGTTTTTGTCGGCGGAGTGATTAAGACGGGCAAGGGGATCAACATCCCTGATGTGCAACTGCGCTTTGAAGGAATGCCGCAAAAAGATCTTGTGGACTTGAAGTTTTGCCTTGCGAACAAAATTGATTTTGTCGCCCAGTCTTTTGTGCGAAATGCCAAAGATATTCTTAATTTGAAAAAACATATCCCTCGGGATGGCCATCAGCCTTTGATTGTCGCCAAGATTGAAGAAAGACAAGGGGTCCGAAATCTCGAGTCGATTATGGCCAACTGCGCAGGCATTTTGGTTGCTCGAGGGGACTTGGGCGTTTCATTGCCGATTTTTGAAGTTCCGATCATTCAAAAGCAGATCATCCGCAAATGTAATCGTGCCGGAAAAATTGTGATGACCGCAACGCAAATGCTAGAGAGCATGACGGAAAATTTACGCCCGACACGCGCTGAGGTGTCGGATGTGGCCAATGCGATTTTAGACGGGACCGATTATGTGATGCTCTCCGGCGAGACGGCCGTAGGCGCGCATCCGGTTGAGTGTGTGCAGATGATGAATCAAATCATCCGTTTTGTAGAGTCTGCATCCATCAGGAACCTTAAAAAATAAAAAGATATGAACACAGAAATCCAGGAAGAAATTACCCGTCGTCGTACGTTTGCGATCATTTCACACCCCGACGCCGGAAAGACAACTCTCACTGAGAAGCTTTTGCTCTACGGCGGGGCACTGGAGTTGGCAGGATCAGTGACAGCCAAAAAGAAGCAGCGCGAAACCGCCTCTGACTGGATGGAGCTGGAAAAAAAGCGCGGGATTTCGATTTCGTCGACGGTCCTGCAATTTGATTATGGCCCGTATCGTTTAAATTTGCTCGACACCCCCGGCCATAAAGATTTTTCGGAAGACACCTATCGCGTGCTCATGGCGGTCGACGCGGTTATCATGGTCATCGACGCAGGTAAAGGGATACAAAGCCAGACGCAAAAATTATTTGAAATTTGCCGTCGGCGCGGGATCCCGATTTTTACCTTTATGAATAAATTGGACCGGCCGGCCAAGTCAGCGCTGGAACTGATTGACGAGCTGGAAAAAGTTTTAAACCTGCACGCTTTCCCGGTCAACTGGCCTCTGGGTAACGGTCAGGAATTTAAAGGGATTTTTGACCGGTTAAACAAGCAAGTCCATTTGTTTGAACGTGTCCCCGGGGGTGCATATCGCGCGCCGGTGTCAGTACACAATCTTTACGACTCGACGGTCAAAGATATTTTAAACGAACAGGTTTATCAAGAAGTCGTCGAGGAATTGGCGATGTTAGAAGGCGCGCATGGCGGTTTTGACCCGCAGGCGGTGCTCGAGGGAAAAACAACGCCGGTGTTCTTTGGCAGTGCGGCCAATAATTTTGGCGTCGAGTTTTTGCTCAAAGGCTTTTTGCAGTATTCAGCGCCGCCTTCCCCGCGAAAATCCTCGACGGGTATTGTTGCTCTCGATGATCCGCATTTTTCGGCCTTTATTTTTAAAGTGCAAACGAACATGAACCCGTTGCATCGCGACCGGGTTGTGTTTGCCCGCGTCTGCTCGGGCCAGTTTTATCGGGACATGAGCGTTTATCACAAACGCAGTCAAAGGCAAATCCGCTTGTCGGATTCGTTTAACCTTTTTGGGCGCGATCGGGAAGTGATGAATGAAGCCTACCCGGGGGACATTATCGGTTTTGTTACGAAATTGGATTTTCGCATTGGAGACACGATCAGCACGAACCCTCACTTGATTTATGAAGAGATCCCGCGTTTTGCTCCGGAATGTTTTGCGTATTTGCAAAATTCGTCGTCGGCTGCGGCGAAATCTTTCCGCAAGGGGCTCGACCATCTTTTGGCTGAGGATATCGTGCAATCATTTACCTTGCAAAATTCCCGTCAGAACACGCCGCTCTTAGGGGCGGTGGGGCCTTTGCAGTTTGAAGTTTTGCAGTACCGGTTAAAAGATGAATATGGCTCAGCGACAGACTTAGATTGGATGCCGTGGAAAGTTTTGCGCTGGGTCGACAGCCCACTGAATAATACGGATTTAAGCCGGACTCTGCCGCAGGGCTCGGCTTTGGCTACCGACGATCAAAACCGGCGCGTTTTGCTTTTTACAACCGAGTGGTACTTGAAATATTATGCGGGAAATCATCCCGAAGTTAAACTCTATGACTCTCCTGTGGCGTCATGAAGATAAAAAATTTTATTGCTCGCTGGAAGTTTCAATATTTTTCGATCTGGAAATTCTTTTTTGGCTCAATTGTTTGGCGCCTCTATGGCGCTATTCGCCTAAAAAGGATTTTCAAATCGGTTAAATCAGCGCAGTACATTATTTTATTTTTTATTTTTTTTATCATCGGTTGCGCGCATGCGCAAGAGCCGGTTAAAAGAGGGCTTTTTGTTTCAATGATTGAAGAGCCGCAAGTGCTCGAAAGCCGTGAACAAATTGCTAAGCTCCTCGATTTTTCAAAAAAAGCAGGGATCAAAACTCTTTTTGTCCAGATTTACCGGTCCAATCAAAGCTGGTTTCCGTCGACGGTATCCGACAGCCGGCTTTATGAAAGTAGTGTAAAGAGTCTCGCAGAGGACCCGGTGGCTCTTTTAATTGAGCAGGCGCATAAAGAAGGAATCCAGGTGCATGCGTGGATTAATCTTTTAAGTTTGGGTGCGAACAAACACTCTCAGATTCTTAAAAAGTATGGGCCCGATATTCTCACGAGGAATTTGGAAAAAAAGCGAACGCTTGAGGACTATAAAATCGATAGCCAGTATTTTTTAGAGCCGGGCGACGGACGTGTGCGAGAAGCGCTCGATACTCTTGTCAGCGAAATTGTGCGCAGGTACCCAACACTCGACGGGATACAGTTTGATTACATCCGTTATCCGGATTGGCACCCGAAGTATGGATACACAAAAGCTAATGTCGACCGGTTTAAAAAATTTGCCGGGGTGCAAAAAATCGACGAGAATAGCGTAGAGTGGAAGGATTGGAAACGCGCACAGGTCACAGAGCTTTTGGCGATGCTTGCCGCCAAAGCGCGGTTGCTAAATCCAAAGATCCAGGTTTCAACGACGGGGTGTATGCCTTATTCGCGTGCTTTTGCGGAAGCTTTTCAGGACTGGGCCTCGTGGATTAACAGCGGGTTAATCGATTTTGTGACGGTGATGAATTACTCAAATAACCCGAAAGAATTTGACGAGTGGAACGAAACGATCAAAGCCAAAGTCAAAGATTTTTCAAAGGTCAGAATCGGCGTCGGGGCTTATAAATTTGTCAACTCGGCGCAAGGGTTTAAGGAAGAATGGCGCAGCTGTCAGGCGCTTGGCGGGCGGTGTGCGGTTTTTTATTACGGCAGTGTTCGGGCGGATCCTTCGATACGTGAATTTTTGGAAATGGAATAATAAAAAAATGTTAAAACAACCCGTCGAGCTTTTGATGCCTGCAGGGGATTTTGAAAAAGCCAAATTCGCTTTTGCTTTTGGGGCCGACGCGGTCTATTTAGGGATACCGCGGTTTTCGCTGCGCTCGAGGGAAAACGGGTTTAAAAGTTTTGAACAGGTTGCCGAGGCAGTCAACTATGCACACGCTTTAGGAAAAAAAGCGTATGTCACGGCCAATATTTTTCCGCATAGCCACAAGCTTGCGTCGTTTCCAAAATATGTCGACGAGCTATTAGCACTTTGCAAGCCTGATGCGTGGATCATCTCGGACCCGGGGCTGATTATGTTGATGCGCGAAAATTTTCCAGACGAGGTCATCCATATTTCGGTGCAGGCCAACACGATCAATTCGGCCTCTGTCAAATTTTGGCAAAACAATGGGGCCAAACGCATTATTCTCTCTCGCGAGATTACGATTAAAGAAATACGGGATATTCACGAAGCTTGTCCGACGATGGAATTAGAGTCGTTTGTGCATGGCGCGATTTGCATGGCCTATTCGGGACGCTGTTTGATTTCTAATTATTTAAGCAGCCGCGACGGCAATCAGGGCGCGTGCACGAACTCCTGTCGATGGGAATACAAAGTTTACAAGCAAGACGAAAATTATACCCCGCCAGAAGGCCAATATTTTGTCAAAGAGACCGAGCGTCCCGACGAGCTTTTTGAATTGGATGAAGATGAGCACGGCAGTTATCTGATGAACTCCAAAGATTTGTGCGCCATTGATTTGTTGGAAGAATTAAAAGACGCAGGCGTCTGTTCTTTTAAAGTCGAGGGCCGCTGCAAAACGGTTTATTATTTAGCGATGATTACCCGCGCTTATCGTCGGGCGATGGATGACTTGGCCGCCGGCAAACCATTTGACCCAAAACATCTGAAAGATATTTTTGCGACGTCTAATCGCGGGTTTATCAGCGGTTTTTTAAAAGGCAATCCCGGCCAAGCCGGACAAGAGTATAAGAGCAGCAATTCAGCCTACAGCACGCACCGGTTTACCGGTTTGGTGCGTCAGTATGACTCTGCCACGAAACGCTTGAAGGTTGAGCCGCGCAACCTGCTTAAAGTCGGGCAAGTCCACGAAATCTGTTTGCCGGGCCGTGATATTACCGTCGAGATCAAAGAGCTTTTTGATGAAAAGATGCGGGGTGTGCGCGAAATTCACGGCGGTTCAAAGGCGGGTTGGATATCGTTTTTGCCAGCCTTGGAGCAGGACCCTGGCGCTTTTGCGCTTTTACGCCAGCCGATTGGTGAAGTTGCCCCAGACAAAGGCGAGTATGCATAATACACAGCGCATCGAACCGCCCAAACTTTCGGTCGAACAAATCGACACCTGCATTGCTGTTTTACAGCATCTTGCCAAAGATAGCGTCGAGCTGGCGCATTTGTCGCTGGAGCAAAAAATCGCTCTCTTAAAAGCGGCGGGAGAAATTTCGCGGCCGGATAAATACGAACTGCGCAAACGCCATCGTGACCGCGACCGGCTTAAGCGTCAAAACATCGACGATCATGAGCGCAGTGCGCGTGCAGCGACGGGCATTCGCAGTGCGCGGCAAGATGCGGTTTTTGTTGCTCCTTTGCAGATAACGCACGTTAGCGAAAAGGAAATTTCGCAAGCGTTAACTTTGGTTAAGCCGCGGGCGTGTTATGTTTGCAAGGCCGAATTTACGCGGCTGCATTTTTTTTATGACGCAATGTGCCCGACGTGCGCTGAGCTTAATTATGCAAAACGTTTTCAAACGGCTTCGCTTGTCGATCAAGTGGCGCTTATTACTGGTTCTCGGCTAAAAATTGGTTATCAAGCGTCTCTGATGATGTTGCGTGCGGGCGCGACGGTCATTGCTACGACGAGGTTTCCCGTGGACAGCGCGTTTCGCTACGCTGGCGAAAAAGATTTTGGCGATTGGAAAGAGCGCTTGCACATTTATGGACTGGATTTGCGCCATACGCCCAGCGTCGAGCTTTTTTGTCATTTTGTTGAGCAGAAATATTCGCGGCTGGATTTGCTGATCAATAATGCCGCGCAAACAGTGCGCCGGCCGCCGGGGTTCTACAATCATTTGCTCTCTAGAGAAATGCTTGCGTTTAACGATTTGCCGTTGCATATCCAAGCGCTTCTGCGCCCCTTTGAAGAATGCAAGGCCAAACTTTTTTCAAGCCCGTCGGGGAATTTGCCGGTTTCTGTAACCCAGCCTTTAGGCTGGAACGGCAGTTTGGTCGGCATCGGCTTAAGTGCGTCGGCGCAACTTTCCCAGATTCCCTATACGCACGACAATGCGTTGTCGGCAGAAGTGATTTTTCCTGAAGGAAAATTAGACGCGGATTTGCAGCAAGTGGATTTGCGCCAGACTAACAGCTGGCGTTTGCGTTTGGGCGAAATCCCGACTGCCGAGATGATCGAGTTGCAATTGGTCAATGCGATTGCCCCGTTTGTCCTGTGCAATAAATTATCAGCTTTGATGAAGCGCCAGAACACCGGACAAAAGCATATTGTCAATGTCTCGGCGATGGAAGGCAAGTTTCACCGTTTTACCAAAACCGACCGGCATCCGCATACAAATATGGCCAAAGCGGCGCTTAATATGCTCACGCATACCTCGGCCAGCGATTTAGCCAATTACGGGATTTTTATGAATGCGGTGGACACCGGCTGGGTCACGGACGAAGATCCGCTTTTGCTTTCTAAACGCAAACAGGACATGCACGATTTTCAACCGCCCTTAGACATTGTCGATGGAGCCGCGCGGGTCTGTGACCCGTTTTTTCATGGGATATTGACGGGCAAGCATTGGTGCGGCAAGTTCCTCAAAGACTACTTTCCGGTGGATTGGTAAAAATACAGGTGCGGTTTACGCCGCTGGATAAAAATTTTTTCTTGTGTTAAACTCCTTACTCTTATGGCCCTTATTAGTCTACAGGAAATCAGCCTTGCCTTCGGCGGGCCTTTGCTTTTTGACGGATTAAGCTTGCAGGTCGAGCCTAATGAACGCATCGCTTTGCTGGGGCGAAACGGCACAGGTAAAACGACCTTGATGAAAGCCATGGCCGGTCAGGTTGAGATCGACGGGGGAGAGATCATTTTTCAAAAAGGCGTTAAGGTCACGCATTTGCCGCAGGAAGTTCCCAATGACATCACCGGAACGGTTTTTGATGTTGTTTTTGCCGGGTTAGGCGAGCGCGCCAAAATCTTAAGCGATTATCATCACGTCACGCATCGAATGCACACGGACCATTCCGATGAGATTATGCGCGAGCTTGACCGCGTTCAGAGCGAGGTCGACAAAATCAATGGTTGGGATCTTAACTCGGAAGTTGAAAACGTTTTAACTCAAATGCATTTAGACGGGGAAGCGGATTTTCAAACGCTTTCCGGCGGACAGAAGCGCCGTGCGCTGTTGGCCAAGGCGCTGATCCTCAAACCCGATATTCTTTTGCTCGACGAGCCAACGAACCATTTGGACATCGACACCATCAATTGGCTCGAGGGGTTTCTAAAAAATTATCCGGGCACCTTGTTTTTTGTCACGCACGATCGGATGTTTATGTCGCATTTGTCGACACGCATTTTGGAGCTTGACCGCGGTAAGCTTTTTAGCTGGGCCTGTGATTACCAGACTTTTTTACAGCGCAAACAGATGGCCTTGGAAAACGAAGCAGTGCAACGGCTTGAGTTTGACAAAAAGCTCGCCGAAGAAGAAATTTGGATTCGCAAAGGCGTCAAAGCTCGTCGGACGCGCAATGAAGGCCGCGTCAAAGCGCTTGAGCGTATGCGTCTGGAAAAAATGGCGCAACGAGAGCAAATCGGTAAAGCGCGTATCCAGTCGCATGAGGCAGAGGCGTCGGGGCATTTGGTTATCAAAGCTTCCAATCTCGGATTTAGCTACGGCGAGAAATGTATTATTCGGGATTTTTCCACACAAATTATGCGCGGGGACAAGATCGGTGTGATCGGCGCTAATGGCTCAGGCAAGACGACGTTACTTCGCATTTTACTCGGTCAATTGCCGCCAGACAAAGGCAAAGTCCGCTTGGGGACCAATTTGGAAATCGCTTATTACGACCAGATGCGCCAGCAACTGGAAGAAGAAAAAACGGTTATCGAAAATATCACCAAAGGCGGGGACACGATCACGATTAACGGCAAACCGCGGCATGTGATCGGGTATTTGCAGGACTTTTTGTTTACGCCGGACCGCGCACGCACGCCGGTCAAAGTCCTCTCGGGAGGGGAGCGCAACCGGATTTTTTTGGCGCGTCTTTTTACGACCCCGTCGAATTTTTTGGTGATGGACGAGCCGACGAATGATTTGGACATTGAAACGCAGGAACTTTTAGAAGAGCTTTTGATGGAGTATTCCGGCACGCTTATTTTAGTCAGCCACGACAGGTCTTTTTTGAATAATGTTGTGACCTCGACGATCGTGCTCGATGGGACGGGCGAAATTTATGAATACGCCGGCGGTTATGACGATTGGCTCTCCCAGAGAGGCGCACAGGAGAAAAAAACAGCCGCTAAACTTAAAGCGGACCGTCCGCCCCAACAAGAAAAACCGATCACCGTCCGCAAGCTTTCCTACAAAGAACAGCGCGAACTTGAAAATTTGCCGTCAGAAATTCAAAAGCTTGAAGCCGAACAAGAAAATTTGTATGCGCTCTTAGCGGACATTGCTTTTTACCAAAAAGGCCCCCAAGAAGTCGGTCGGGTCCAAGAGCGTGTTGATATTATCAGTGAACAACTGCTTAAGCTTTATGAGCGCTGGGAATATTTGGAAGCCTCGCAAGAATCCGGTGAGTAATCTTTTCTTTTGGCAATAGGTCAGCTTTTAGAACTGTCATTGCGAGCGATAGCGAGTCCTTTTTAGGACGAGCGAAGCGAAGCAATCTTGTTTTGGGATTGCCGCGTCGTCTCGCTAAAGCGAGACTCCTCGCAATGACACGGTTGCTTGCAAAGCGAAACAGACACATATTTTTATGAGAATAAAAATCGATCCGTTATAATGACAATCTGTTTGCTCAATGCTAAAATACCCCATGAAATTTTTAAAGTCATTCTGCCGTTTGATGGCCAAATTTTTTATTGGCTTTATCCTGTTCTATTTTGTTGCAACCCTCGTTATCATCCCCTTGGTTTTGCCGTGGGTTGTGAGTACACAGGCGACAAAATTTTTGAAAGTCCCCATTAAGCTTCGGTCGGCTGTGGTTAATCCTTTTTTGTGGCGTGTCACGTTGAAAGGTTTTCAAATTCAGGATGCGTCGACCCGAGTGCTTGTTGCTTTTGATCGCTTGAGTGTCGACGTCAGTTGCTTGAGTCTGTTAAAAAAGATTTATCGTATTGAGTCGGTCGAATTATCTGGGCTTGTTGTTAACGCGACATTGTCCGAAAACGGACGAATCAATTTGCTTGATCTTTTGCCTCAAACATCGCAAGCACCTGCGCAGCAAAAACCAATCGTCGTACCTGTTCTTTTCATCGACGCTATGACAATAAAGGATGGGCGTGTGAGTTTTGAAGACCACACGGTTGCCCCGATGTTCAAAACGGTTTTAAGTGATGTTAATGTGACGGTCCAAAATTTTTCAACGCTACCGCAGGGGATGACGGCTTTGACGTTGAAAGCATTGCTCGATGATCAGGGGACCATTAATGCCTCAGCGCAGATTAAACCTTTTGCTCAGCCGCCTGACTTAGATTTGACTTTTGGCTTGGATCATTATGCTTTGACGGTTGTGGGCCCCTATGTCGGCAAATATACCGGCCGTGGTTTGGCGGATGGAAAACTCGATTTTTCGACGACGTATCGGATCAGCCAAAATCAATTGACCGCTTCCCACAAACTTTTGATCGAACGCTTTACTTTCGGCCAAAAGGTTGCGAGTAAAGATGCGCTCAATTTGCCTTTTGGTTTGGCTGTTGCTTTATTGGAAGATGCGCAAGGGCGCATTGATATTTCTTTGCCGGTTAAAGGCGACTTGAGCGACCCAAAGTTTAAGTACACGCATTTGATCTGGCAAACTGCGCGCAACTTTTTTATTAAATTAACGACTGCTCCTTTTTCGATGTTAGGGTCCTTGATCGGCTCGCAAGCTGGCAGCCAGGAATTAGGCTCGGTCAAGTTTTTGCCCGGGCAAGTTGACTTGTCGTCGGAAGAACAGCAAAAGATTGTTTTGCTGGCCAAAGCTTTAAATCAGCGGCCCAAATTGCTTTTAGAAATAAGTGGCAGTTATGATATGACGCTTGACTGGAAAGCCATCAAAACAGACCGGTTTACAAAAGAATATGAGGCTTTGCGCAAAGAAAGCAGCCGTGATGAATATTGGGTTTTGCAGACTCTGTATCAACGTCACTATGGGATCAGCCAATTATGGAAGTTAACCAAACGCTTTAAAGTCAAAGGCGGCTATGATTACGAAAAGCTCAATCCCGAAATCCGTCGTCAATTAAGCGAAGATGCTTTTCCTGACAAAATGGCTTTAAATCAATTGGCCTCTGATCGGGCCAAACTCGTTTATGAGGCATTGCTTCAAGAGCATGTCGATCCTCGTCGGGTACGTATTGTCAATAATCAAGAACAACAGGCTAGTTTGGGATTTGTGCCGCTGACTTTTACGTTAACGGCCTTTGACCAACCGAAGGAATAATGCATTATGAAAAAATTTTTTCAGATTTTTGGGATTGTTGCGTTTAGCGTTTTTATTTTAATCGTCTTAGCACTCTTGGCGGGACTGATTTTTTTAAAGACGTTTGACATAAAAAAATATAAACCGCAAATTATTACGGCTGTGACCAATGCTTTGGGACGGGCGGTCAATTTTAACGATATCGACCTTGCGGTCTCGATGGAAAAAGGCGTGCGGTTTCATCTGACTGATTTTTCGATTGCCGAGAACCCGGATTTTGGCGCAGAAAATTTTATGACTGTCAAACAAGTTGATGTGGGACTTGATTTGATTACATTTCTGACGACCCGGCAGATAGCTGTTCCCGGCATTCTCGTCGATTCGCCAAAAATTTCAATCATCCGAAACCCCAAAGGACTTTTGAATATCCAAACAATCGGGACTAAACAGGGTTCCGGACAATCCCAAACTTCGACGCCTGCGGCGGCGTTGGGGGTCATTTTTATTAATTCTTTTAAAATCGAAAACGCCCAAGTTTCTTTTATTGACCAAACGGTTGTGCCGCAGCTTAAGCTCGACGTTACGCAGGCGACTTTGGAGGTTAAAGAATTTTCTCTCACGAAGCCTTTTGATGTCCTTCTGGGTGCGGCTGTTTTGTCCGACCAAAAGAATTTTTCGCTTAATGCCAAGGCCCAGCTCGACTTAGCCAAGACACAGATGCTACTGTCAGAAATTGATTTAGCTGTTAATTTAAGTCCATTGCCGCTGGAGAAGTTAAAAGCCCTGCCGGTGTTGGCCCAAGTGCCTTTCCCGCGAATCCTCGACGGAGAGTTAAAGGTCAAAATCCATCAGATGCAGCTTTCCCCCAAAGGTGTTGAAAAATTTAATACCGACATGTATTTGACCAACGCCAGAGTCGTCGCCGACGAAGTTGTTCCCGGGGTTTCTCTGGAAGCGCGGCGATTGAATATCGCTTTGGAAAATTTTTCACTGGATAATACCCTGCCGTCCTCGTTAAACATCAAGGCGGCGTTATATCAGGAGCAGACGAATTTTGACTTAAGCGCCAAAGTGTTGTTTGATTCCCAAAAAATGCAGGCCCAGATTACCAATGCAGAATTCTCGACGGACCTTGCCCTCTGGCCGCTTGCAAAAATCAAGTCAGCGCTGGCCCCTCTGAAAGATGTCGCTTTGCCCGAAGATTTGTCAGGCAAATTTAAAGTCAGCATTAAAGAAGCGCTCGTCTCGTCAGGCGGATTGCAGAGTATTCTTTTGGACTTAAACTGGCAGGACGGCACAATTTTGTTGAAAGATATCCTGCCCGGCGCATCGGTCGCTTTGGCAAAAACGGATGTAAAAATCGAAAACTTTTCCACTGGCAAACAGTTTAGTGTTTCAGTCAAAAGTGCCTATTTAAGTGAATCTCAAAACGTTTCTTTTTCCGGCGCTGTCCTTGTGGATGCAAGTACGCAAACGGCCTCAATTAAAAATGGGATTGCCGAATTTAACACCAACAGTTTTGATCTAGCGCGGTTTAAAGCGTCAGGGTTGGTGCCGCCCAATATTGTTTTTCCTCAGACGCTTGCCGGTGTTTTTCAGGCGCAGATTAATGACCTTAATGTTTCCCCTCAAGGTTTAGGGGAAATGAACGTCGACTTAAAGTGGCAAAACGGTAAACTTGTCGTCAATGAACTTGCCCCGGGAATCTCTCTTGCGCTAGACCAGGTCAATGTCAAAATCACGGATTTTTCGCCAGTCAAGCCATTTGCCGTCGATGCAACGCTGGGCTATGAAAGCGATGAACCGAATCTTTCGTTTAAAGGGCAAGTCCTGCTGGATACGTCGGCCCCAAAAGTGAGTATAACAGAAGCCACGTTTAAGACAGATCTTGCGAAAATGTCGTTGGAACAGATCAAAACAAAGATCGTTTCCCTGAAAGATGTGTCGCTGCCCGAAAAAATTAAAGGCGAACTTGAGGTTATGATTGCTCATGCCAGCGTCGGGTCCGGTGGACTTTTGGATTTGACGAGTGATGTTACGCTCAAGAATTGGGAAGTCAAACTCAAAGAGCTTCTCGTGCCGATAAGCGGTGTCGAAGCAAAATTTAAAGTGACAGAAAATCAAATTTCGACGGATGAACTGGCGGTCACTGCCGGGCAAGGGCAAATTGTTTCGAAGATCGATGTTACCGACTATCTGCGGCAACAAAATTTTGATCTAACAACGCAAATCAAGGGTCTTGAACTTTCGCAGCTTCTTGACCAAACGCAAGCTTCACTCAAGGTTGGGGGGGTGGTTTTTGCAAACTTCAAAGCCAAAGGCCACGGCGCGGATTTGAAGTCGATTGTCGGCGACGGAACTTTTGAAGTCAAAGAAGCGAAGTTAAAGGATTTGAATGTTCTTAAAGAGGTCCTTGACAAAATTTCTTTTATTCCTGATTTGGCTGCTCGCGTTGAAGCTAAACTGCCCGAAAATTATAAGGCCAAGCTCGACGATAAAGATACTCAAATCCATGAAGTTACCGGCACCTTTAATTTAACTGGCGGCAATATTCTCGTCGACCCGATTGCGGTTAAGGCCGATGAGTTTGTTTTTGAAGGAAAATCGAACGTCAATTTTGAACAGGCTTATACGCTCGATGGCGCCTTTAAGATTACCCGAGAGCTTTCGGCGATCATGGGCCAGTCGACAGAAGAATTGACCTATTTATATGATACGGATAACAATATCAGTTTGCCGGTCCATATCAGCGGCAAAGGCAGCCAAATGCCTGTTATTTCCATCCTGCAATCGGCCCTTGATCTTGGCAAAAATGCAGCGCGCAATGAAGGCAAAAAAGAGTTGGGCAAGATTTTAGATAAAGCTTTGGGAATTCCCCGCGATTCCCAAAATCAAGAGCAGGGCCAAGACCCCTCTATGCCGCGCCAGGAGTCGCCCGGTGAGCAAATCATCGGCGGGATACTCGATAAAGTTTTTAAATGATTTGGGATTAAAACGACATTAAAAACCCGACATACACTTCGCGGGGTTTGCCGCTGGGCAGGCGCAAATTCATTTTGTTGGGATAATACCCGTCTTTGTCTGCCGCGACAGAAACATCAAAACCATCGGCATTGTTGCCTTCATAAACTTTGGGATCATGGCGCAATCCCGACGGCCAGACGATGTGCATATCCGGCGAAGGGACTGCAGATACCAGCGGCGAGGTTTCGTTGGTATCTTTTTTTTCGTGTTTTTGAGGATTCAAAAAGAAAAAGAAACAAAAAGAGTTTTTGGGAGTTCTGATTTTGCCATATTCCAGAGGCAGCGTACTTTTGGGCCGGCCGGCTGAATCTACCCAGTTGACAAAATTTTTGTCCGGCCGATCATTGATTTCATTGAGAAAATCATCCGCTGTTCGGATATTTTTGACAAGAACAGGTTTGCTTTCGTTGCCGTACCAGGTTTCTTGGGCTAGTTTCCATTTCCCCTCTTGCCGCTCCAAAGTCAATGTCCCCCAAAAGTCTTGGCCGTTGATTTTTCCGCGCGCAACAGCCTGCGCGGTATCATTTTTGATTTGAGTTTGCACAATTTCAATCTGGTCTGGAATAGAAGTCCGAAGTATTTGCAGAACAAGAAGCTCCTTGGACCCGTCATTACGTTTGCTGACTAAATTTTCATAAGCCTCTTTTGTGATAAAGGGGCGGATATCTTCAAAGCGCATTGCGCTTCGCAGAGCTTCATGGGCAAAACGTCCGGCAGTAAAAATGTTTCTATCTAGAGAAGAAGCCGAAGCATGCGCATCGCTGACAAATAAATCTTCGGGCAAAATTTTATAGCTTTCGTCGGCATTGATTTTTAAATTTTTGACAGTAGCGGAGGTGTAATTGACTCGGACAAGGCCATACTGGAAGTTTTTTACGGTTTCGGCCGGGTTGATCGCCTCTGTTTGCATCGTTTGGCCGTTGCCAAATTCCAACGTATCGCCCCAGGCTCTTGGATTTGCCCAGAGCAAGGAAACCAAAACCAGCAGATATTTACTTCCCAGTAAGCGTTTCATAGTCTTTTAGGCAGCTCCTTAGGATGCCCTGGTACGGTTTTTAAGTTAAGGGGCCAAGCCTCTTTAAACACCCCTTCCGCTTTAATTATGCCATATAATTTTGTGTGAGGTAACGGCTGGGACTGTATTGGAGCAAGGGCTTTCTTTTGATTTATAGCTAAGGAAGACAACGACTTAAGTTCTGGATAAATCGATTAATTCTAAGAAAAAAAAGAATAACGGGAGTTTTGTGGTAAAATGCAACCATTGAAATTTAAAAAAAGTTCGTTATATTGATATGCAGGACAAACAGGATTAATTTGGAGTAAAATTTAACGATATATAATTCAACAAAAGGAGCGACAAAATGATGCGTTCAGGAAATCCGGTCCTCAATGACAGCACATTTAACAATGTGTCTGTTTATGATCAAAGTAGTGCCATGACGATTCAAGGAACGACCAATAAGGCGTTTTTGCTTTTGGGCCTTATCCTTTTGAGTGCGTCGTGGGTCTGGAGCAATCCGGCCAAATTAGCGATGTTTTTTCTTCCGGCGATGATTGTCGGTGTTATCGTTGCGCTCGTCACGGTTTTCAAAAAAGAATGGGCGATGTTTACCTCGCCGGTGTATGCCTTAGTCCAGGGGGTTATTTTAGGCGGCTTGTCCTCGATGTTTGAAAAGGCCTACCCGGGCATCGTGATCCAGGCAGTGGGTTTGACTTTTGGCACGATGTTTGCCCTGCTGGCCGTTTATAAAAGTGGCCTTATCAAGGTGACGGATAATTTTCGTTTAGGAATTTTTGCAGCTACCGGCGGGATTGCGGTGTTTTATTTTGTGACGTGGATTTTAAGTTTCTTCCATGTCAATGTTTCGATTATTAATAGTAACAGTTTGCTGGGAATTGGGTTTAGCCTTATCATTGTCGTTGTTGCGGCGCTTAACCTTGTTCTTGATTTTGATTTTATCGAAAAAGGAGCTCAATCAGGCGCGCCTAAATATATGGAATGGTACGGCGCTTTTGGCCTGATGGTGACCTTAATTTGGTTATACATGGAAATTTTGCGCTTGCTTTCCAAGCTTCGCAGCAGAGACTAAGGCAAGCTATGGCGCAGGTCAATAATTTGATTGAGTGGGATTATTTAGGTTCGCATTTTAGTGTTTACATCAAACATTATACCGACGATGACGGCCGCAAGGGCATGACGATGATTTTTGAAGATGTCACGCACGAAAAGGTCACCGAAATGGTGATCCCGTCGCGGAGCTTTCCGGCTTTTTTAAAAGCGGTCAATGGTGCGCCGGATAGGTATCGACCGAATTTTTAAAAAGTTAACGCTTGTTCATTGACAAAGGAGACGTCATGACCACCAAAAGATGTTCACGCTGTCGCAACAGAAAGCCTTTGGACCAGTTCGTCAAAAATGCCAAGAGCCGCGACGGGTTAACGCATTATTGCCGTCCTTGTAAAAAAATTATTATGCAAGAGTACTTTGCGACGCAAGAAGGCATCGCGGCCAAAAAGCGCATGGCTGATAATCTTCGTCTGCGTCGGCAAGCTGCAAAGAAAGCAAAGCAAACCAAGCAAACCAAAAAAAGAAAGTAATAACTAAAGGAGATTTTATGGCCAGAGCAAGCGCGCGGCATATTCTTGTCGCCAGTGAGGATCAGTGCATCAAATTAAAGAATGAAATTGAAGGCGGCAAAGATTTTGCGGCTGTTGCAAAGGCGCATTCGCAATGCCCGTCGGGAAAGCAAGGCGGCGCATTAGGGGAATTTGGTCCCGGACAAATGGTCCCGGAATTTGACAAGGTGGTTTTTAGCGGTGAGGTCGGCAAAGTCCATGGCCCGGTCAAAACACAGTTTGGGTATCATTTAGTCGAGATTACCAAACGCGTGGACTAGGGCACTGATGAAAAATCCGACCACGCTTATCCTTGACCGCAAGAGTGTTACGGCACTCGTTGACATGAAATCTGCGATCCGCGCTGTTGAAAAAGTTTTTGCGCAGCACGGGCTTGGACGTACAGTCATGCCGCCAAAGATCTATTTGGATTTACCGCAGTTTGGCGGGGATTTTCGCGCGATGCCCGCTTATGCTCCAGGGATCGGAAAATGCTCGCTCAAATGGGTCAATGCGCATGCGAATAATGCCAGGCATGGTTTTCCGTCAGTGATGGCGGTCATTATTTTGAATGACCCTAAAACAGGATTTCCTTTAAGCATTATGGATGCAACGGCTTTGACGAGTATTCGTACCGGCGCCGCTGGTGGTGTTGCGGCAAAGTATCTTGCTTCTCAAAAGAGTCAAACAGTCGGCTTAGTCGGCTGTGGGGTGCAGGCGAAGACACAGCTTTTGGCTTTGCGGGAAATTTTTAAAATCAAAAGCGTTAAGGTCTGGGGCAAAGAAACCAGCGTTGCCCGGAATTTTATAAAACAGATGCAGCGTCCCGGCGAGACGATGAGCGTTTGCTTGACGGTTAAAGACTGTGTCGGTGATTGTGATATTGTGGTAACGACAACTCCTTCCCGAAATCCGATTGTCCAGCGCTCTTGGATCAAAAGCGGCACCCATATCAACGCTATTGGCGCAGATGCCGCCGGCAAACAGGAACTCGACCCTTTGATTTTGAAAAATGGCAAAGTTGTCGTCGATGATTATCGTCAAGCCAGCCATAGCGGCGAAATCAATGTGCCTGTTTCCAAAGGATATTTAACCCGAAAAAATATTTATGCGCAGTTAGGCCAGATTGTCTGCGGCAATAAAAAAGGCCGCAGTTCTGACCGGGAAATTACGGTTTTTGATTCGACAGGTTTGGCGATACAGGATTTGGCGCTGGCGGATTTGGTTTATCGCAAAGCTTTAAAAAGAAACGTCGGACAAAAAGTCAACCT
>CAZWOH010000003.1:23412-38990 GCA_964635405.1 uncultured Planctomycetales bacterium
CTCGACTTATTGACAATACTCAAACAGCGTTTGGAACATCATCACTATGAAGTTTTGGAGGCGTCGGATGGAGAAGAGGGGCTAAAAAAAGTCGAGGAAGGCAAGCCAGATTTGATCATTCTTGA
This sequence comes from uncultured Planctomycetales bacterium, assembly GCA_964635405.1. Lineage (GTDB taxonomy): Bacteria > Omnitrophota > Gorgyraeia > Zapsychrales > JANLHA01 > JADLGJ01. Next base: position 23,538 of record CAZWOH010000003.1, read on the forward strand.
TATTAAAATGCCAAAGCTCGACGGGTATACCTTTATTAAGGAAATGCGTACCAAAAAAGAAAACGCCAAAATTCCGGTTATCGTATTAACGGCGCACGCGAACCTGGATTCTTTGTTTAAAGTCGAAGGGGTAACAGCGTATTTCACTAAACCTTACGAGACCGAAAAAATACTGGCAGCCATTGAAAAAGCTTTAAGTCCGGTCGTATAGGAAAGTGGAGAATAATTTGCACGTCTTTGGCATTATGCTATAATCGCTGATCTTAATCATTGTTATATTTGGTATTTAATCGTTTTCTCTAATATATGCCAGAATTACGTAAAGATCCGGTCATCGGCCGTTGGGTTATTATTGCTACCGAAAGGGCAAGGCGGCCAGGCGTTTTTATCGACTCCCAAAAGAACACCTTTGATCCGGGGCAGTGTTCGTTCTGTGACAATCAGGAAAAGGAGATTTATGCGGTGTATCCGCATCAGGGCGGCCCGTGGAAAGTCCGCGTTGTCGAAAGCGGTACACCGCTTTTGTCGGCCCATGGAAAATTTAGCCGAAAGGGCCACGGTCTTTATGATGTGGTCAATGATTATGGCACCCATGAGGTCGTTATTGAAACGCCGGAGCATATTGCGAATATGGCGGATTTAAGCCAGGACCAAATCCGCATGGTTTTTGAAACGTACGCGATCCGGTATAATGAACTTGAAAAAAACGCCAATTTTCAATATGTTATTGCTTACAAAAATTACGGCTGGGCAGCAGGTTCTCGCCGGATAGGCCATTCGCGTTCGCAGATCATTTCTACGTCGGTTATTCCTTTTAGCGCCAAAGAAAAACTTGCCGGAGCCAAGAAATATTACAATTACCGCGAACGCTGTCTGTATTGCGATATGATTGCCCAGGAGCTTGAAGCCAAGGTCCGCATCATTGCCGAAAGCGAACATTTTGTGGCGATGACGCCGTTTGCGCCGCGTTTTATTTTTGAAATTTGGATTCTTCCCAAGAAGCACCATTGCGATTTTGGCAAAGGTGTCCTCGGGCATGAACATGACTTGGCAGGGCTGATCAAAATCCTTTTGATGAAACTCAAAAAAGGCCTGGATGACCCGGCATATAATTATGTCATTCATTCTGCGCCGTTTCGTCACGGGGAAAAATCCACGAAGTGGAAAACATTGCCCGAGGATTACCACTGGCATATTGAACTTTTGCCGCGGTTAACACGTGTTGCCGGTTTTGAAAAAGGTTCCGGATTTTATATTTCTTCGATTCCGCCGGAAAAAGTTGCGGACTTTTTGCGGGAGGTCAAAGTTTAATGTCAGAAGTCAGGCGAGATCCGGTCATCGGCCGTTGGGTGATTGTCGAGCAGCGCGAAAAGTCGTTGGGCCCTGCCGATTATGAAAAAGAGCCGCATATCATCAAACAGGATGCGGTTTGCCAGTTTTGCGCAGGCCGTGAAGCGCAAACTCCGCCGGAAGTCGACGCGATTCGGCCGGGTGTGTATGCCCCCAATGCGATCGGCTGGCAGGCGCGTGTTGTTCCTAACAAATTTCCGGCACTGCGTATTGAAGGCGATTTGGGCCGTCGGGGCGTAGGACTTTATGATATGAGCAATGGCGTAGGAGCCCATGAGGTTTTAATCGAAACGCCGGAGCACGCAAAAAACTTTGCGGATTATTCCGTTGATGAAGTCGTCAATGTCCTTAAACTTTATCAGAGCCGCTCAGCGAGCTTAGCGCGCGATAAACGTTTTAAGTACATTATGATCTTTAAAAATTATGGCCAATCGGCCGGCGCCTCCGTCGAGCATGCGCACAGCCAGATTATTGCTTTGCCGATGGTGCCCAAATATGTCTCTGAAGAATTAGAAGGCGCAAAGCAGTATTATGATTTTCGCGGGCGCTGCGTGTTTTGCGATATGATACAGCAGGAGTATCAGGACCAGCGTCGGATTATTACCAGCAATGACGGGTTTATCAGTTTTTGTCCGTTTGTCCCGCGTTTTCCGTTTGAAAGCTGGATTTTTCCCAAAGACCATGCGTGCGACTTTGTCACTTTGCAAGAGAAAGAGCGACGGGAATTAGCAGAAATCCTTAAAAGTGTTCTGTTGCGGATAAAGGTTTGCTTGTCGGACCCGTCCTATAATTTTTATCTGCACGTGACTCCTGTGGATTACGAAAATCCGCAGAGCTATCATTGGCATATTGAAATTGTCCCGCAGTTGACCCGCGTTGCCGGGTTCGAGTGGGGCACCGGTTTTTATGTTGTCCGCACGGCCCCATCGGTTGCCGCCGAGCACTTGCGCGGCGCAATTTCTTAAGTCTCGTTCTTAAACATAAAAATTTCACTAACAAAAAGCAACATTAACAAAAAGGAGCAGTCATGTCAGTCGTAAAAGTAGGTATTAACGGGTTTGGGCGTATCGGGCGTTTGGCGTTTCGTGCCGCCGTCGAAAACAAAAATATCGAGATCGTCGGGATTAACGATCTTTTTGAGCCGGATTATTTGGCGTATATGCTCAAGTATGATTCAACGCACGGTGCATTTTGTGGGGACATCAAGGTCGAAGGCACAAACCTTATCGTCAACGGCAAAAAAATCCGTATGACCGCGGCCATGGATCCGACAACCTTAAAGTGGAATGAAATCGGCGCGGATTATGTCATCGAATCGACGGGCCTTTTTACCGATATGGACAAAGCCAAAACGCATTTGACCGCCGGGGCTAAAAAAGTCATTATTTCCGCTCCGTCGAAGGATGCGCCGATGTTCGTTATGGGTGTTAATCACAAGACTTACAAAAATGATATGCACATTATTTCTAACGCCTCTTGCACAACCAACTGTTTGGCGCCGGTGGCGAAAGTCTTAAATGATAATTGGGGCATTGTCGAAGCGCTTATGACAACGTGTCACGCTGTCACAGCTACACAAAAAACCGTTGACGGCCCGTCTAAAAAAGATTGGCGCGGCGGACGCGGCGCATTCCAAAATATTATCCCTTCCTCAACCGGTGCGGCCAAGGCCGTCGGGAAAGTTATTCCTGCCTTAAACGGCAAGTTGACCGGGATGGCCTTTCGCGTTCCGACTCCCGACGTTTCTGTCGTAGATTTGACCGCTAAATTAGCCAAGCCGGCCAGCTGGGATGCGATTAAGGATGCGATGAAAAAAGCCTCTGAAGGCGAATTAAAAGGCATTTTAGGTTACACGGAAGATGAGGTTGTCTCGACCGACTTTTTAGGCGATGCACGTACGTCGATTTTTGACGCTAACGCGGGGATTGCCTTAAACGATACATTCGTCAAAGTCGTCGCATGGTATGACAATGAGTGGGGTTATTCAAAGAAATTGATTGATCTTATTTCTTATATCGATTCGGTCAAGTAATTTTTAGCGTCAGTTTGGTAGGGAACGGTTTCAAACCGTTCCCTACTTTTTTAGAGCATCTTTCCAATTAACTTCATGCGAAAACTCACTCACGAAGAAATTGTTGCTCGCCAAGAGGCTTTCTCGCAAAAACCGCTACCGTTTGTGGTTCTTCTTAACGATATCCGCAGTCTTTATAATGTCGGGTCGATTTTTCGTACCTGCGACGGAATAGGTGTCGAAAAAATCTGGCTTTGCGGGATTACCGGTTATCCGCCGGATTCGCAAATTACAAAAACCGCACTCGGCGCAGAAACGCGCGTGCCCTGGAGCCATGCCTATGATGCTGTTTCGGTCGTAAGGGACCTTAAAAAAAACGGTTATCAAATTGTCCTTTTAGAACAGACCGACAGCAGTGTTTCGTACCATGATTTTTTGCCGACTCCACCGGTGTGCCTGATTCTTGGTAATGAAATAGAGGGGGTATCTGATCAACTCGTCGATTTAGCCGATGCGTCTGTTGAGATTGAGATGGCAGGACATAAGAATTCTTTAAATGTCGGTGTAGCTCTAGGAATCGTTGGATACCATTTTCGAAATTGTTTGAAAGCAACAATTTGAAGAATGTTTTTGGGGCACTTGCTTTTTGGTAAATGCTGTTATAATAAACCCGGATTTTGCACTAGCCGAAGACAAATTTTCATTATGTTTAAAAAATTTCTATTTTATTCTTTTATTGGTGTTTTGATGGTCTGGGCCGCAGGTTGCGAAACTGTTTCTGTGACTCCAGGGGTTTCGCGTGATTTAAAAGTCCTTTGTGAACAATACAATATCCAATGGTATTTTGACAATGTTTCGCAGGTTGTGAACCTTCGGGCCGCTGGCCGTGAAGCGAAAGCTTTAGTCGGCAGCAATATCGTTGTTGTTGAGGGTCAAAAAGTTTTTTTAAGTGACGTTTTACGTCGGGAACAGGGCAAAGTGATTGTTCCCGAAGATTTTCTGTCCAAAGTTATTTTGCGTGTTGTCGGCTCATCGATTGCAGGCCGGCAGGGTTATCATATCGTCGTCGATGCCGGGCATGGCGGCAAGGACCCGGGAGCCAGGAGCCGAAACGGGACAGAAGAAAAAGATATTACGCTTGATATCGCACGGCGCTTAAAACAAAACTTGGAAGACAAGGGTTTTAAAGTCACGATGACACGCGATCGTGATGTTTTTATTTCGCTCGAGGAACGCACCGAAATGGCCACTCGTGCCAAGGCAGATATTTTTGTCAGCATCCATGCAAATTCCAGTCCGACTCGCAATGTCGATGGGATTGAAGTTTATGCGCTAAGGGATTTGAGCAGTATTGAAAAACGCGATCCGCAACGACTTAAAAATCAGCGTGTTTTAGCAAAAAGTTTGATGATGCAAAGCAATGACGCCAGTCTTGAGTCGATCATTGCGGATATGCTCTACAATTACAAAATAGCTGAGTCCCAGCTTTTGGCGGCGTATGTTAATAAAGGAACAAGTTTGGGGGCAAGTGTTCCAAGCCGCGGAGTTAAGCGAGCCGGGTTTCATGTTCTTCGCAACACTTTGATTCCGGCTGTTTTAGTTGAAGTTGGGTTTTTGACGAACGCTCAGGAAGAAATGTTGCTGCGAAAGGCAGAATACCGTCAAAAGATTGCCGACGGGGTTGCGGCAAGCTTGGCGAGTTTTTCGGCACGTTAAAAAATAGGGGTTAGTGGCTAGGGATTAGGGGTTAGAATGATGTTAAGTTCAAAAGAAAAAAATCAGCCGATTGGTGTTTTTGACTCCGGTTTGGGCGGTTTGACAGTTGTCAAAGCGCTGATGCGCCGAATGCCTCAGGAAGACATTGTGTATTTTGGCGATACGGCGCGCGTTCCCTATGGGACAAAATCACGCGAATCGATTATCCGTTTTTCGAAAGAAAATGTTGCTTTGCTTTTAAAGCGACAAGTCAAAATGATTGTCGTTGCGTGTAATTCCTCGTCGAGCCATGCCTTGGCCGCTTTGCACGAAACTTTTGATTTGCCGATTATTGGCGTTATTGAGCCGGGTTGTCGCGCCGCTGCGAAAGCCACTAAAAATAAAAGAATTGGCATTATTGCAACCCCTGCGACAATCAACAGCTACGCTTATCCGCAGGAAATCGCACGGTTAGATTCGACCATCAAAGTCATCGGTCAAGCCTGTCCGCTTTTTGTGCCGCTGATCGAGGAAGGCTGGTCCCAAAAATCTGTCACGGTCACAATTGCGCAAGAATATTTAAGAAAATTAAGCCAGTCTAAGATTGATACTTTGATTTTAGGATGCACGCATTATCCGCTGTTAAAAGTTACGCTGCGCAAAGTGTTGGGGCCTAAGGTCAAATTGGTTGATTCCGCTGAGGAAGTTGTCGAGGATGTGCGCAAAGTCTTAGACAGCCACAAGGCGCTTAATGAAAAGACGGATAAAGCGCAGTATAAATTTTTGGTCAGCGATGAGCCGGCGCATTTTCAAAAGTTGGCCCGTCGGTTTTTGGGATTTGACATTAATAATGTGGAACGGTGCCATGTTTGAGTTATCGATTAGCGGACATTTTGCTGCGGCACATTTTTTGCGTAATTACGAAGGTCCCTGCAAAAATTTGCACGGCCATACGTGGAAAGTCGAAGTGACGATACAGTCAGACAAACTCAACGATATTGGGTTGGTTGTCGACTTTCGCGACTTAAAACAAAAGCTCAAACAAATTTTGATGCCCTTGGACCACGTTTGCCTTAATGACTTGCCGTATTTTCACGATGTCAATCCATCGACGGAGAATCTTGCGCAATACATTTACCGCGAATTTGCAAAAGTCAGTTCACCTTTTATTCTAAAACGTGTCCGGGTCTGGGAAAGCGAGACCTCGAGTGTAACTTATTTTGAATGATGAACAAAAAGTGCGTTGTCCTTCTTTCCGGCGGCTTGGATTCCGCCACAACTCTTTTTTATTGCCGCGCTCAAGGTTTTGAAACGCATTGTCTGATTTTTGATTACGGCCAGCGCCACGCCAAAGAAATCCTGCAAGCCAAAAAGTTAGCGCAATTTACAAAAAGCGCGTATCACGTTATCAAAATCCGTCTCCCCTGGGGCGGATCAGCGCTTTTGGACAAAACAGCCGCTCTTCCTAAAAACCGCAAAGATATGTCGTCGGATATTCCTGTGACCTATGTTCCGGGACGCAATATTATTTTTTTAAGTTTCGCCGCATCCTTCGCTGAAGCCATCGGGGCTAGGGCAATTTTTATAGGCGCCAATGCGGTTGATTATTCGGGGTATCCGGATTGCCGGCCGGAATTTTATGAGGCTTTTGCACTCGCGCTTAAGCGCGGGTTAAAGACAGGCGTGGGAGGAAAACCGATCAAAATTTATACGCCGCTGATTCGTAAAACGAAAGCACAGATTATCCGTCTGGGACAAAAACTCAAGGTGCCTTACGAGCTGACGTGGTCCTGTTACGCCGGCGGCAAAAAGCCCTGCGGAGTGTGTGACAGTTGTCTTATCCGCGCCAAAGGCTTTGCAGAGGCGAAAGTTGGTCAGTAAAAGTTTTATGCAAACAGCTAAAGTTTCAGAAATTTTTGTGTCTATTCAAGGCGAGGGGCCGTATGCGGGACTGCGGCAGGTTTTTGTGCGTTTTTTTGGCTGTCACATGCACTGCACTTGGTGTGACACGCCCGAGTCGATTGGGGACACGTCGGGCGATTACAAAGAGATGACGCTCATGCAGGTTTTTGCCAAAATCAAGGCGCTGTTTAAAGACTGTCATTCGGTCAGCTTAACCGGCGGGGAGCCGCTTTTGCAGGTGGACTTTATTGGCAAGCTTTTGCCGCTTTTGAAAAAAGCAAAGATGCCGGTTTATCTGGAAACCAGCGGTGTTCTTCATAAGGCTTTAGCTCAAGTGATTAAGAATATTGACATTGTCGCGATGGACATTAAAATGCCTAGCTCGACGGGAGAGAGGGCTTTTTGGAAAGAACATGAGAGCTTTGTTGCCACTGTTTTAAAACATAAAAAAGATTTTTTTGTCAAAGCGGTGGTTTCAGCTAAGACAGACAAAAAGGATATTTTAAAAACAGTGCAGATATTAAGGCGTGCAAAAAAAGATGTGCTTTTTATTTTGCAACCTAATACTTTTGATTTAGAAAGTGGTGCCGTCGAGAAATGCGATCGTTTTCAGCGGCTGTGTTTCAAAGCGTTGCCCAATACCCGCGTTTTGCCGCAAATGCACAAATTTATGAAAATTCAATAGTTTAGCGGAGGGAAAGACGTGAAACAGAAAAAAAGTTCTTATCATGGTTTGCAGTCACATGTGCGCAATTTGCCAACGCCTGAGATTGAAGTTTGGGAAAACGAGTATGCCCATCGGCAGTATCAGATTACAATCGAAATCCCGGAATTTACCTGCATTTGTCCTAAGACGGGTTTGCCGGATTTTGCGACGATCAAAATTGATTATGTCCCGGGCAAAACATGTCTTGAATTAAAGTCGCTTAAAATGTACATTGTTTATTATCGCAATGTGGGGATTTTTCACGAGCATTTGGTCAATAAAATTCTCGACGATATTGTCAAAGCCTGCGGTCCGCGTTCTGCGTGCGTTGAGGCTATCATGAATCCCCGCGGCGGCATTGCAACGACGGTACGCGCCGAGTATAAAAAATAATCGTCATTGCGAGGAGTCCGGCAGGACGACGAAGCAATCGCTGAAAATATCTTAAAAACGAGATTGCTTCACTCGCCTTGCGGCTCGTTCGCAATGACATATTGTTGGTCAGCCCACGATGACGAATAATCTGACAGGCTGCGTTCCGATTCGCCTTAAAAATTCACCGAATAAACCTTATGTATTAAAGGGAGGATATTATGACCAGATCCGACGGACGAAAATTTAATCAGTTGCGCAAAATCAAAGTGACAGTGCCTTTTAATAAGCATGCCGAAGGTTCCTGTTTAATTGAATTTGGTGACACACGTGTAGCCTGCACGGCGACGGTTGAAGAAAATGTCCCGCCATTTTTGCGTAATTCCGGCAAAGGCTGGGTCACTGCCGAGTACGGGATGCTGCCGCGCTCGACGAATACGCGGCTTAATCGGGATAAGACGCTCACGACCGGACGTACACTGGAGATCCAGCGGCTCATCGGCCGTTCGCTTCGTGCTGTCGTTGATACAAGCAAACTCGGTGAGCGGACCATTAAGATTGATTGCGATGTTTTGCAGGCCGACGGGGGGACGCGCACAGCCTCAGTCACGGGCGGATTTATTGCATTGGCCTTGGCGGTCAAAAAATTATTAAAAAATAAGGTATTAACAGTCAATCCGCTTTTGGATTCTGTGGCAGCTGTCAGCGTTGGGATTTATAAGGGACAGCCGGTTTTGGATCTTCCGTATGAAGAAGATTCGGCCGCGGACATGGATATGAACGTCGTTATGGTTGGCAAGGGTAAGTTCGTCGAGGTTCAAGGCACGGCAGAAAAGGACCCGTTTTCTAAAAAAGAAGTCGATGCCCTTTTGAAGCTGGCTGAAAAGGGAATTAAAGAATTAATTAAAATACAGAAAAAATATGCGTGAACTTTTGGTGGCTACAAAAAATCAGGGGAAACTTCGCGAAATTCGTGAACTGCTAAAAGATTTTGATGTGCGTGTCACTTCTTTAGCGGATTATCCCAACTGCCCGGAGATCGTCGAGGACGGCAAGACTTTTAAGGCCAATGCGGTCAAAAAAGCGACCGTCATTGGAAAGCACACCGGCAAATTGACAATAGGCGAAGATTCGGGATTGCAAGTTAAAGCTCTCGGCAACAAGCCCGGGATTTATTCGGCGCGGTTTTCGCAGCCCAACGCAACGGACGAAAAAAACAATGACAAACTTTTAGCGTCGTTAAAAAATGTGCCGTTATCCAAACGCCAAGCGCGGTATCGTTGTTTTGTCGCTTTATCCGATGGGGAAAAACTTGTCGGGGTTGTTGATGGTAGCTGCGGAGGGTTGATTACAAAAGATCGTCGAGGAAGCAATGGTTTTGGGTATGACCCGTTATTTCTTATTGCACGGCATAACAAAACATTTGGAGAACTCGATCCCGCAATTAAAGCCAAGATCAGTCATCGTGCCCGCGCTTTAAAAAAACTTAAAGTCCTTCTGGCAAAATATTTCGCCGACTAATTATCCCAAATATCTTCCAGCATTCCTTGGATCCCTTCAAAGATCGACCCGGTCGTTTTTTAGAGGACTTTTAAGGGGAGAATTTTGTTTAGGAAGTGCGGGGTGGTGATTTGTCCGGTGGGTTTTATTACGACGAAAATTTTTTCTAAATTCGAAAAAAATTTTGTGGGGACAGCCTGCAAGGCTGAGGCACTGACGATCGGCGCTTGCCGCACTTTTGCAATCACATCAAAATTCAGCTGGCCGCTTAAGCTCAACGAACCGCGTGCTGAAATATCCGCAGGCTCGCTTTCTAAAAGAAGGTCTTCAGTTTTGATCGACCCATCTGTGACTTTAAAGGTCGCCTTACCGTGCGTAAAAGCGATTTTGCGATAATCTTCGACGAGCAAATTGTTAAATAAAACTTTCCATATCCCTTTGAGCATTTCCAGCTCCAGGAGCTTTCCCTCTTTGATGGTTATCGCGCCATCTCCCTTAAGAGCTTTGTAATCTTCAAGCGGGCCTTTAAGATTGACATTCACTGATAAAATTCCGGACAAGTCTTTATCCTTTATCTGCCCAAAAGTATTTTTAAGGCGTTGAACATTAAGTCCCGTGAGACTCGCCGTAATTTCGCCGGGCACATTTTTTTCTTGTAGCGCAACGTTGGCATCCACGGAAAGTTTTCCGTCGTAAACAAGGCCTTCTAGGCGGATATTTTGACGTTGGCTGGCTGTTTTAAAATCAACAGAAACATCAAAGTCTTTTCCTGAAACGTTTGCATCAATGTCAGGGACGCTAAAATGTTTGATCGTCCCGGTAAGCGATAAGGGCGTTTGTCCAAGAGTCAACGTAAGATTTTTGCTCGAAGCCTCATCCTGCCTAAAGACCAGTTGACCGGTGAGGTTCTTGACTTGAGTAATCTTGGGAATTCCTTGGAATGTGTCGTCCGAAAAATGAATAACGCCGCTGGGGATCATCTTGTTGTCGTCGACGGCGGGATTGCGGGAAAGCGTCAAATCGCATTGCGGATTGCCCGCAAAAGATATTTTGCTTGGCCACAGGAGCTTTAAGTTTTCTGTTGCGAAATGGCCTTTGGCGTCTAAAATTTCATCAGCCGAATCGATTTTAATATTCTGGGCCGTTGCACTGCCATCGACCTGTGTTGTCAAAAATAGTCCCGAAAGATTTTTTGCGCGTAAATCAGGGATGTCTAAGAGAAAGCCGTTTTTATGCCTATCAAATTTCCAGTTGGCTGCGGCTTGGTTTATGGCCATGTCCCAAACGGGATCCTTGAACGTTGAATTTATGATTTTGCTTTCGCCCGCAAGGACCAGTTTGTCGTCGAGTTTATCAAAAAATATTTTTTTTGTTTCAATGTCGCCGGTTAAGGTTTCTTTGGCCCAGAGCATTTTCGCTTTTTGTGCCGCAAGGTCCCCTGTCATCGTAAAATGATCGCCGGATTTTTGAAATGAAATTGCTGTACCCGAAAAATTACCCGAAAACATTTTGTCCGCGCCTACCGCAACGCTCGTATCAGTCGCTAAAAAGTTTCCGGCAAGATCAAAATCGCGTCCCCGTTTATGGTAAGTGAAGTTTTTGGAACGGATAATGCCGGTTGTTCTGACGGCAATATCTGTTCTGGTCGTGATATCAACGGGCCCTATGATCATGCCTTTGAGGGTCCACTCTTTGTTTTTAAATTGCACTGCAAGGTCAGCCTCGTCGATGAGCCAGTGGTCAAAAATAACATACAGCGGCACACCGGTTAGGTGAATCAAACGCGGTGGATTAAAGTTGCGTGTTTTTATCGTGGCGTTTAATTCTTGGGACGCGAGAGAAAATTTTCCTTTTGTGCTAAAAGTGCAATGGTCAGCGTCGATGACAAAATCAGATTCAAAGCGGATTGCATCCGGCAAAGACAACTGCAGGCTTGCATCAAGCGCGCTGATTGTTTCGTTGCTGGCAGGATCTGAAATAATGATTTGCCCATTTTGGATTTTGACGCCGCCCAGAGAAAACCTGACTTTTGGGGATTTTGTGCTAGAATTGTTCGCTGTCTTCGTCGGGCTTTTGGTTAGAAGATCAGAAAAGTTCCATTGGGTATCTTCTATGCGTTTAAGGTTAACAACGGGTTTGTCGAGTGTTATCGAAGGGATAAAGATCTCGCGGGCCCGAAAAAAGTTGGGAAGGACAATGTTAAAGCGGACCTCATCGATGCTAATAAACGCAACAGCAGAAGAAAGCTGCTCGTCAACGCGGATATTTTTGAGAATAAATCCCTTTTGAGGATGAAGTTTTATTTCTCCGATGGAAACATTGCGTTTTAGCCAGGCGGTTGCTTTTGAGCTAAGGATATCTTTGACTTGAAGGGGGAAAAAAATGGTATTCAGGTAAAATATCCCGCCACCTATGACAAGCGAAAGAAAGACAAGAATAAAAAACGTTTTTTTAAGCCAGCGCATGACGGGCATTATATAGAAAGCATTAGCGGGCTTCAAGCGGCTTGGTGTTTAAACAGGCGGGTTCTTTAAAAAATATAAAGCGGCAAAAGAATTATTTTAATATTTTTTGATACAAAATTTTTGTGGTAACATCAGACACATTATTAGATTTTTTTGCGTTTATTTCAAAAGGAGCCGCTTGTGGAAAACCAAAAAAGAATATTGATTATTGAAGATGATCCTCAAGTTCTTAAGCTTTGCGAGCACATATTAACGCAAGAAGGGTTTGACATTGCTAAGGCAAGCACCGGGGCCGAGGCCTTAAAAAAAATTCAAGAAGTGCGTCCCGATCTTTTGATTGTTGATTTGATGCTTGGGGATATGAATGGGGCCGAAATTATCCAAGAGGCCAAAACGAAATATGCCTGCCAGGCGCCGGTAATTTTTTTGACCGGGATGATCACCAAAAAGGAAGAAGAGGTCAATAATATTACTTTAAAAGTTGAAAATCAGAATTATCCTGCTATCGCCAAGCCGTTTGATCGGGGCCAGCTGATTGACCTTGTTAAAGCCCAGTTTCAGAAAAAAAGCAAATAAGCTTCCTTTTTTACTTAAAAAAATCAAAAAATTTTTGAAATAATTATAAGCATTTTATTTCCAATGCTTTATAACAATAATATTTTTATTGTATACATTGACAACAATAAGAATATAATATACTATATGAATAAGAAGAACAAATGGAACAATAAGAACTAAGTAGAAAAGGATGCAAAAATGAATACAAAACATCAAAATCAGGTTCAAAAAAGACAAGGCCCAAGAGCGATCATTGGCAAAGGCATCTTGGCTTTTATTTTTGTATCCTTTTTATTATCAAATAATTACGCTTTTGCTAATACTTCAGCCAGCTTTAAGGTTCGCCAGGAAAAATTGAATCTCAATGGCGTTTTGGTTTCTCGTCCTTCGAATGAGGACGTCGAAATTGTTAAGTTCTTGAAGGACAACAATATACATAATCCGCAGGAATATGCCCAATGGTTAGCCCAAAATGTTCAATTCAAGAAAGATCAAGATAGTGACCAATGGTCTAATCCTTTGGAAACTTTAGCTCGCAAATTTGGGGATTGTGAAGATTTTACTTTTTTGAATATCGCTGTTTTAAGAGTGATGGGATATGACGCAAAATTTGTCGCATTTTTTAATCCGGATGTTCAAAATCATGCGGTGACGGTATTCCAAGATCATGGACAGTTTTATTATTTTGATAACATGAATTTAAAGAAAATCGAAGAATCAAGCGTCCTTGAGTTTGCTAAAAACAAGATGTCAAAAAATAGATATCTTTTAAGCAAAGTCTTAAATGTCGATTCAAGAAAGTGGGAATTATTATATAAAACTTCATAAAAATATATTATATTCATTGCAAGGATTGTGGACTTGAATGAAAAAAGAACTTTTGACAACCGGAGAAGTCGCTCAATACTGTCACGTGACCTATCGTGCGGTATTAAAATGGATTGTCGAAGGCAAGCTCAAAGCCTACCGTACTCCCGGTCAACATAGCCGGGTCGCTGTCAATGATTTCCTCGATTTTTTAGAAAAATTCCATATGCCCATTCCTGCGGGCCTCGAACGAATAACACAAAAGAATAAAATTTTGATTGTTGACGATGACCAAAAGATTGCTCATTTGGTCCGTGCCGCGCTTGAAATCGACAGCCGTTATCAGCTTGATGTCGCTTACGACGGTTTTAGTGCCGGCCAAAAATTTTCTGCATTTCACCCCGACCTTGTTGTTTTGGATATTATGATGCCCGGCCTTAATGGGTATGAAGTTTGTGCGAATATCCGCAAAGACCCTGCCAATAAAGACGTTAAAATCATTGCGGTGTCCGGTTCATTTGCGACCGAGTCAGAAGAAAAGATTTTGAAGGTCGGCGCGGATATGTGCTTGGCAAAACCTTTTGATATCGAGCAGTTAAAAGGCAAGATCGAAAAACTTTTGGAAAAATGATGGATCATGCTCCGACTATTCTGATTATCGATGATGATGTTCATCTCGCAGGTTTAATGAAACGTCAGCTTGAAGATCCCGGATATGACGTCGTTGTCGCCTCTAACGGGAAAGAAGGGTTAGAAAAGTTAAAAACCATCATCCCGTCTTTGATTATTCTTGATATTAATATGCCGCAGATGAATGGTCTGGAATTCTTTCGGCACATTATGGCTGATGGTCAGCATTCTTTGTATCCTGTCCTTGTTTTGACAAGCCGCATCGAATTCGAAAGTATTTTTAAGGATGTCAACGCCGCCGGGTTTATCCCGAAGCCTTTTCTTATCCATCATTTGATCGAAGAAGTCCACCGGATTATTGCTCTTGCCCCACGCCCGATCGTATTTCTCATTGACCATTCGGCCTCAGAAACAGTGCGTCAGCTTACCAAAATTCTTATCAGAAAAAATTATGATGTTATTGGAGTAAACAGCTCGACAGAGTTTGAAAGAATTACATACAGGCGCAAACCGCGCTTTATTCTTTTAGAATGCGGCCCAAGGGATGGTGCCGGGGAAGAAATAATCAAAAAAATAAAAAGTTATCGGGATTTAAGTGAAGTTCCTGTCGTGGCCTATACTTACGCGGTTGGAAAAAATGTGCCGATGAGCAGTTATCAGGCCGGGGTCAATCAAATTTTGCAAAACCCGCAAGACGTTGAATCGTTTCTTGCCGTGATCAAGGACATTGAGTCAACGGATAAAGGATAAACTTCGCGTATGCCAACATACATCCGCAAAAGGTTCGGCGAAAGATTGGTTGAAGAGGGGTTGATTACCGCCGAGCAATTTGAGTTAGCCTTAAAAAAACACAAGGAAACCAAAGTCCTTTTGCGCGAGATTTTAGTTGACTTGGGGTTTATCAGTGAAGATAAACTCCTGGAGTTTACAGCGAAGGTCATGGGCATTGCTGTTGTTGAAGATCTTTTAAGCAAGATTACCGACCCGCAGATTGTCAAAATTGTCCCCGAAAAAACCTGTCGCCAGAATTTTGTTTTGCCTCTTTATAAAACTGCAAACGTTTTGACGATCGCGATGTTTGATCCGTTTGATGTTTTTGTTTTAGATGATCTTCAGGCACTGACAAAATGCAAGATTGAATCGGTGTTAAGCAAAAAAGAGAATATTTTAAAGACGCTGAGTATATTTTATGAAGAAAAAGAAAATATTGAAGAGATTGTCAAAGGGATGACTCAGGAAGCCGAAGAGCTTGAGATCATTCGGGAAACCCGCGAAGAAGAAAATGAAAAGGTTGATGTTCAAGCGGTCGATGCACCGATTATCCGTCTGGTCAATACGATTATCACACAGGCGATCAAGCAGCGGGCCAGCGATATTCACGTCGAGCCGGATGAAAAGGGCCTGCGCATCCGTTACCGGATTGACGGGATATTGCGCGAAACGATGTCGCCGCCCAA
>CAZWOH010000004.1:0-5737 GCA_964635405.1 uncultured Planctomycetales bacterium
GGCCGTGACAAAAGAAATCATCGAACGCTATACACAGATTTCTTCTTTGCCGATTCTCAGCGCCTGCGCTTTGCGTTATGAAAATTTATTGCATCTAAAGCCATTGCCGCGGACGAAAACTTTTAAAATCCTTGTCGCTTTAGAGGGGATCGTGGATGTTTATAAAATGGTTGACTATTTATTGCGCGAGCTTGACGGACAGTCGCAGTTTAAAATGATCATCCGGACGCATCCGGTTTTGCCTTTTCAAGCACTTGAAAAAAGATTGTTGAAGAAAATTTCTGATTGTCCATTTGTCGAAATTTCCGGCGAAAAATCTTTGCTTGCGGATATTGAGCGTACGGATTTGACAATTTATTGGGGCAGTACGGTTTCTCTAGAAGCTTTGTGGCTGGGAAAGCCGGTGGTTCATTTTGATACGCAGACGCTTTTTAGTTACGATCCCTTATTTGATTGTCCCAACTTAAAGTGGACAGTTCATTCCCGGCAAAAGTTAACGGAAGTTTTAAACAATATTTATGAGCTTTCTGATCAGGAATTTTTTGCCAGCCGCCAAAAAGCGCGCGAATATTTGGAAAAATATTTTTATCCTGTCAACCCATCCAATCTTGCCCACTTTTTGCCATAATTTCGACGAAAAACAGCTTTAAAACGCCTGATTTTCAAATTGACTATTGTCGGTGGTTCCGTTAGAATTGTCTGGATTTTAAAAGATATATTTACTCATGAATACACCATTAAAATGCGGGATCGTCGGCTACGGGTATATGGGCGAAATCCGCCGCGCTGTGGTCGAACGCAATCCGCAAACTTTGCAGTTAGTCGGTATTTGTGACACTAATCAAGCGATTCGCGCTAAGATTAGCGGCGCTAGCACTTTTAGCTGTGTTGAAGACCTTTTAGCTGCAAAAATTGATGTCCTTTTTGTCTGTACCCCCAACTGTTTTTCTCCCGAAATTTGTATAAAAGCGATGGATTCTGGTATTCACGTTTTTTGTGAAAAACCGCCGGGCCGTAGTGTCGCTGATATTAAAAGTATTATGGCCCATGAAAAAAATAAGGCCAAACTGATGTTTGGTTTTAACCATCGCTTTCATCCGGCTGTTCTTAAAGCCAAGGAAATCGTCGACAGCGGGCGTTTGGGGCGCATTCTTAACATGCGCGGAGTTTACGGCAAAAGCGGCGGTGTGTCTTTTAAAAAGTCGTGGCGCAATAATCGGGAGATTTCCGGCGGCGGGATCCTTTTAGATCAGGGGATCCATATGCTGGATCTTTTTTCGTACTTTTGCGGTGATTTTCAAGAGGTGAAATGTTTTACCAGCGATAATTTTTGGAATTTGGCTGTCGAGGACAATGCTTTTGTGATTCTTCAAAACCACAACGGTCAAAGTGCTTTACTGCATTCTTCCTCCACATGCTGGAAACACACATTTCGCCTAGACATTACTTTAGAAGACGGCTTGATTACCGTCGAAGGCCTATTGTCCAAGTCGGGCAGTTACGGCCGAGAAAAATTGATTGTTGCAGGCCGGCAGTTTGAGGACGCGTCGTCTGCCGTCGGGAATCCTTCGCAGGAAATCACCTGTTTTGATCAGGACCTTTCTTGGGATTTGGAAGTTGAAGAATTTGTGAGCGCTATTGCCGAAAATAGACCGGTTAAGTCAAGCACGTCTGCAGACGCCTTGCGTGTCATGGAAATCATTCAAGCCGCTTATGCAGATGCCCGAAAGATCAAACCCGGTGCCCAAAACTTGCAGGAAATAAAGATTTAAGGAAAAAGAACGTGACTTATATTCAGGATTATTGTCGTGAAGCCAGTCAAATCATCGCCGCTGTGGATCACCAGGAAATTGAAAAGATTATTGCGATCCTTTTAGACGTCCGTAAAAACTCTGGACGTTTGTTTTTTTTAGGTGTCGGGGGCAGTGCGGCCAACTGTTCGCACGCGGTCAATGATTTTCGTAAAATCGGCGGTTTTGAAGCGTATACGCCGGTCGATAACGTCGCGGAATTGACAGCCCGCACCAATGACGAGGGCTGGAACAGTGTTTTTGAAGGATGGCTCAAAGGCTCAAGGCTTAATGATAGGGACGCTGTCTTTATTTTTTCCGTCGGAGGCGGAAGCAAAGAAAAAAATATCAGCGCCAATTTGGTTTATGGCTTGGACTTTGCCAAAAGTGTGGGGGCCAAAATTTTGGGTGTCGTCGGCCGTGACGGCGGATATACGGCCAAAGTCGCCGATGCCTGTGTGGTCATCTCATCGGTGAATTTGTCTATGGTGACGCCGCAAACGGAAAGTTTTCAATCCTTTGTTTGGCATATGATCGTTTCTGACCCGCGCATCATGGTTACGAGGAACAAGTGGGAATCTGTTACTGTTATTTAAAAAAAGTAAAATCGCGCAGTCCCGCAAAGCGGGACAAGTGGGAATCTGTTACGGTAACCTAAATAAGAAAGGAAAGACATGGCGATTTATTTGGACACCAGTAATATCGACGAGATTCGCAAATATCGAAAGATGGGGATTATTTCTGGTGTGACGACCAATCCGTCTATTCTTCATAAGGAAGGTACTGCCGGCGGGATGAAGGGCCTTAAGAAAAGAATGATTGAAATTGCGCGTATTATTGCGCCGCATCCGCTTTCCGTCGAGGTGACGACGAATCATCCGCAAGAAATGATCACGCAAGCCAAAACAATCGCCGGCTGGGCCAAGAATATTGTTGTCAAAATTGCTGTCCACGGCCCCAACGGCGAGATGGACAATATGTCGGTCATTCATGAGTTAGAAACCAAGCACGATATTCGCGTTAATGTGACAGCGATGATGAATACGCAGCAATGTTTTTTGGCGGCTTTGGCTTCTGCCAGTTATGTTTCGCTCTTAGGGGGACGAGTCAATAATATGGGTTATAACGCAGTCGAAGAAATAAAAAAACTGCGTGTTCTTTTAGACCGCCATAAGCTAAAAGCCAAAATCATTTTAGCGTCGACCCGCGAAGTTTTAAATATTGTTGAATGGCTTTGTGCGGGTGCGGACATTGTGACCGTTGCCCCGCATTTTGTCGAAGGGATGCTTGTGCATCCGTATACGAAAGAAACGGTCCAAATGTTTTTGGCTGACGCACAAAAGGCAGGGCATTGATAACTGTGTCATTGCGAGCGGTAGCGAGTCCTTTTCAGGACGAGCGAAGCGAAGCAATCCTGTTTTTAGACATATCATAAAAAGAGATTGCTTCGTCGCTTTCGCTCCTCGCAATGACAGTAGTTTTTATTTTGGGATTGTATAATCTAAGCTATGACGTAAAACGAATAGGATAAATTAAATGAACAATTTTCTAAAGAAACGACAAGTATTAAAAAACAAATTTCAAAATCGAAAAACAGTTTTTGGATCGTGGACTTCGCTGGCGCATCCGTCGATTACCGAGATTTTTACCCGCACGGGGGTTGATTTTGTGGGCATTGACCTTGAACACAGCACAATCAGCCAAGAGCAGTCGCAGCGGATCATCGCAACCGCCCAAGCTGGCGGCGCTGTTTGTTTGCCGCGCATTTCTTCGCATGACCCTGAGATGGCCCGCAGACTTCTGGATTCGGGTGCCGACGGGATCATTGTCCCTATGGTCCAAAACGCAGAAGATGTCGAAAAGATGATCGCTTGGGCCAAGTATCCGCCTTTGGGCCGTCGGGGCTTTGGGGTTTCGCGTGCGCAAGGTTATGGTATGGATTTTAGCGAATATACTAAAACATGGAATGAAAGTTCAATCATGATCGCCCAGATTGAATCGATTGGGGCCGTTGAGCGCATCGATGAAATTCTCGCGTATCAAGAATTAGATGGGGTCATGGTCGGCCCGTATGACATTTCTGGTTCTCTGGGGATTCCGGGTCAGTTGGAACATAAGAGTGTTATCGAAGCGGGCAAAAAGATCATTGCCGCTTGCAAACGTCACGGCAAATCCTGCGGGACACAACTAGTTGAACCCGATGAACCTAGAATTAAAAAAGCAGTGGCAGACGGCTTTACCTTTGTGATTTTATCGTCAGACGTTTTTCTGCTTTGGAAATGGGCAGAAGAGATGAAAAATTTGATTTCCCCAAAGTAAGCGTCTTTAACAGCGGTTCTTTCATATGAAAAATTATCATGCCATTATCCTTGATTTTGATGGAGTCATCGTTGAGTCCGTCGGAATTAAGGATGATGCGTTTCGGGAATTGTTCAAAGACTTTCCCCATCATTTGGATGCAATCATGCGGTATCATTGTGCGAATAATGCGACGATCCGTTATGAAAAATTCAGAGTCATTTATGAGGAAATTCTGGGATTGCCGTTTAGCGCGGCTGTCTCAACACAGTTGGGGGTGCAGTTTTCAAAAATGATTTTTGAAAAGATTGTGCTCTGCCCGTTTGTCGAGGGGGCCAGTGAATTTTTGGAAAAATTTAGCAAAGAGTCGTTACTGTATGTTGTGTCGATTAACCCGGCGGAAGAATTAAAAGCGATTTTAGAGGCCCGCAAGATCGACCATTATTTTAGTGATGTTTATGCCTATCCGTGGAGCAAGGCCGACGCGATCCGCGAAATTTTAAAACGCAACGATTTTTTGGAAAAAGACGTTGTCTTTATCGGCGACAGTCCCGAAGATTTTCGTGCAGCTCAAATGGTCGGCATTGATTTTATCGGCCGGCAAGCTAAGCGTTCGTGGGACGTTAAATGCGGCATCGTGCTAAATGATCTTAAACAAATTGCCAATTATTTAGAAATACAAAAAAATGCAGTCGTCTGACACAGGGAGTATCACACGGTATTTGTTCAAACAGTATTACGATAAACCGCAGAATGCCGACGGACATCATTATTCATCGCATTGGCGGCAACTGCATAAAGACGCTAAAGTCGTTTTTGATAAAGACAATTTGGTTTCGTTGACGGCATGCGGGTTTGGAGACTTGCAGAACCACTCGATTGTGTATCTTTTTTTTTCGTGGATGACGATATTTTGTTATCTGGCGATTCTTCAACAGCGCAACAAGATTTTGGCATTGTTCCCGGCAGCGATGAAGCTCTCCAGAGAGATGGGTTTGAATTTTACTTATGACGCGTTTCGGCAGGTTTGCGCGCTGGTTGTTTTAGAGCCGTATTTAAAAAAACCGGATCTGCGGATAATTAATATTGGTGACGGCTATGGATTTTTGTCGGCCTTGATAAAAAAGCAATATCCGCAAGCGAAGATTTTTTTGGTGGATTTGGGTAAGACACTTTTATTTCAGGCGCATTATTGCCAGAGAGCATTCCCGCAGGCGCGGTTTTATTTGGCTAGAAAAGGCGAGGCTGTTGACGGGCAGGCTGACTTTGTTCTTTGCCCGGCAGAAGATTTAGAAGTTTTAGGGTCACAAAAGTTTGATGTTGCCCTTAACATAGCCTCGATGCAAGAAATGAATAGTCCAACGATTAAGAGTTATTTTGACTTTTTGCGTCAGACAATGTCGCCGCAGGGGGTCTTTTACTGCTGTAACCGTCAGCAAAAAGTCATGCCCGGCGGTGAGGTTTCACGTTTGGCAGAGTATCCGTGGCAGAAAAATGATAAGCATCTGTTGGATGAAGTTTGTCCATGGTACCGTTTTTTTCTTTCTTTCCGTAAGGCCCAGCGTGGCCCGACGATTGCCCAAAAACGCGTCCCATTTGTAAATTATTTTGACGGAACAATTGCGCATCGTTTAACACAATTTAATGCC
>CAZWOH010000004.1:5837-32008 GCA_964635405.1 uncultured Planctomycetales bacterium
TCGACTCACATGTTACGGCGACGTTTTTGGCCTGTCAGGTGTTTGGGGAACAAATGGTTGAAGATAAAACCGGTTCGATTATCAATATGTCCTCGGCCTCTGCCGGCCCGCCGTTATCCAAAGCGTTTGCGTATTCCGTCGCTAAGGCGGGTGTGCGAAATTTAACACAAAATTTAGGACGAGAGTGGGCAAAATTTAATGTGCGCGTCAATTGCTTGCGTCCGGGGTTTTTCCCGACAGAGTGGAGCAAAAAACATTTTATCGACGAGACCCGCAACGCCGCAATTTTAGACCACACCCCTATGGGGCGATATGGCACGCCGCACGAATTAGTTGGGGCGGTTTTGTGGCTTTCTTCTGACGCGGCAAGCTTTGTCACGGGGTCTGAGGTGACCATCGACGGGGGATTCACATGCATGACGATCTAAAAAAAACAGTCATTATTACCGGCGGGACTAAGGGCATTGGCGCTGAAATCGCGCGCGTTTTTTATGAGGCCAAATTTTATGTTGTCCTTGGCAGCCGGCAGGAGAGTCATTTGATTAAGCAACTAGGTGATCGGGCTCGATTTATCAAAGCCGATGTTCGTCGAGAAAAAGACCATAAGAATTTGGTCAATTGTGCTTTGAAATGGACTGGCCGGCTCGATGTGTATATCAATTGCGCGGGATTCTCGGCATGGAAACCGGTTTTGCAAGTTACGGAAGATTTTTGGAACCAGATGATCGATACAAATTTGAAAGGGACATTTTTAGGCTGCAAAACTGCGGCCAGTTGTCTTTCGGCAGGCGGGGTGATTATTAATATTTCGAGTCTCGCCGGAAAACGCGGTAGTAGCAATAATTCGGTGTACTGCGCTTCAAAGTTTGGGGTTGTCGGTTTAACGCAAGCGCTGGCCAAAGAGTTAGGCCCTTTAGGGATTCGTGTCGTTGGCGTGTGCCCGGTTTATGTGCAAACACAAAGCGTATTAAAAGCACTGAAAGACAAAAATTCGCCAGCCAAGGGAAAAAATGTTAAAGCGTACTTGGATCAATTTGCTGCAGAGCAAACCGCGTTGGGTGTTTTGCCGACGGGAAAAAATATCGGAGAAGCGTGTTTGTTTTTAGCTTCCTCTGCGGCGGGAGCCATCACCGGCCAATCGTTAAACGTTGATTGCGGGGTTTTGCCTCAATGAAAATCATTGCTGTCATTCCGGCACGTATGGGTTCGTCGCGTTTTCCCGGGAAGCCTCTGGAAAAAATCCTTGATTTACCGATGGTTGAGCATGTCCGCCGGCGCGCGTTATTATGTAAATCGATCGATGAGGTTATTGTCGCTACGTGCGACAAAGAAATTAGGGATGCTGTTGAGCGTTTCGGCGGCAAAGCTCTGATGACGTCCGACAAGCATGAGCGCTGCACCGACCGCGTCAGAGAGGCGGTGCGCAAAAATCCCGCTGATATTGTCGTTATTTTGCAGGGAGACGAGCCGCTCTTGGGAATCGATGTGATCGATAAGTTGATCGCGCCATTTAAGAGCGGGGACAATGTTTTATGCACGAATTTGCTTTCTGTGATTAAAAATCAGGCCGATTTGGATGACTGCGACATTGTCAAAGCGGTTATAAATTGCAAAAGGGAAATTTTATGTTTTTCTCGTTGTGGGATACCGTATCGGCGGGATAAGAGAGATTGTCCTTTGTATCGCCAGACCGGATTTTCTGCTTTCCGGCGGGATTTTCTGGAAAAATTTTCCCAATTAGACCCAACCGTTTTGGAAAAAACAGAGTCGATTGATTTTATGCGTATTTTAGAGAATGGGTATCCAATTTTAGGTGTTGTCTGTGATGAGATTACCGTTGGGGTAGATCGGCCGGATGATATCGCGATTGTCGAAAATATTTTAAAGAACGATCCCGTTCAAAAAAAGATTTACGAATTCATTTGCCAATGACAAAGCCGAAAATTCTTGTCGCTTTATCGACTTTTGCCGAGTATGGCAAAACGCCGCTGGTTCTTTTGAAAAAAAGCGGGTGTCCGTTTGTGCTTAACCCGTCGGGCGAGCGTTTGACGGCGCAGGGGATTATCAAACTGGGGGCCGACTGTCACGGCATTGTCGCCGGAGTTGAGCCGTATACTTCGCAAGTTTTGTCAGAACTACCCAAACTTAAATGCATTAGCCGCTGCGGGGTAGGCATAGACAACATTGATTTAATTAAAGCGAAGAAATTAGGGATCAAAGTTTTTAACACGCCGGATCCGGTCGTTGTTCCCGTCGCTGAGCTGACGATTGGCATGATACTCGATCTTTTGCGCAAGATCACTTGGCACACCGTGAGTTTGCGCAGTCAAAAATGGCAAAAAAAAGGCGGGCAGAATTTGGCCGGCAAAACTGTCGGAATTATCGGTTTGGGCCGTATCGGAAAAAAAGTAGCACAACTGTTAAAAAGTTTTGACGTCCGACGGATTGCCGCTGACCCGTATCCCGACGTCAAGTGGGCCCGAAAGAATAATGTCGAGATAGTCCCAATAAAAAGTTTACTTAAAGAGTCGGACATAGTGACACTTCATTTGAAGTCGGATAAAGATACGCCTTTTGTTTTAGGAAAAAAAGAAATACGACTGATGAAAAAAGGTGCCCTTCTATTAAATCTTGCCCGCGGAGAAATGGTCCATGAACAGCCGCTTTATGATGCTTTAAGAGAAGGCCGTTTGGCTGGGGCTGGGCTAGACGTTTTTGTGCAGGAGCCGTATTCGGGAAAGTTGTCGTCATTGGACAATGTGATTATGACGCCTCATATCGCCACTTTGACAGAAGAGTCGCGGCTTGAAATGGAAACGCAAGCTGTCGAAAATCTTTTGGCTTATTGGGAAAAGAAAGATTGCGGATGCGTTTTGTAAACTTCAAACAGAAGTTCCAACCCTTTGAATTGACCTTGCGTCTGCATGGGCTGTTGGGTTGGCCGGCCATGACGCACAAGGAGATACGGATTTTAAAAAAAATTTTTAAGTCGTTTTCTAAATATCAAACGATATATATTTTTGAATATGGCATGGGTTTCTCGACGGTTTATTTTGCGAAATTTTTAAAAAAGTCCGGGTATCTGTTTGAGATACATGCCGTGGACAACAATCGCTTTTGGTATGAAAAAGTGTCAGCGATGATTAATGAGCAGCATTTGCAGGGCAATGTTACTTTGCATCTGCGCGAATTTACGCCATTTTGGCAAAAGCCGCTTTGGGATTGGAACGTGCAACCTCAGTGCCAAACATTTGCGGCTCAGACCCCGGCGGAATTAGAATACATCCATTTACCGCAAACGTTAAACTTGCCTTTTAATATGATTCTTGTCGACGGGCGTTTTCGCCGGCGTTGTTTGGAAGTCGCATTCGGGTCGGTTGACCATCGGGGGTTTGTCATTATGCATGATGCGCAAAAAAAACATTATCATCCCCCTACAGAAAAATATCGGTATTCTCGTTTTATCGACAGCGGCCGATATTTCCCGTTTTCGTCTCAAAAGTTTCAGCTTTGGATAGGAAGTCTGATGAACCCTCTGGTCGATAAACTTGCAGCGGAGTTTGCCCAAAAGTGAGTGCCCCTTTAGTCACAGTCTTGATGAGTGTTTTCAACGGCGGGCACTATTTAAAAGAGGCCATTGCCAGCGTCCTGGGACAAACGTTTAAAGATTTTGAGTTATTGATCATCAATGATTGCAGTCAAGACAATTCGGTTGCGGTCATCGAATCTTTTAAGGATGCGCGCATCCGTTTAATAAACAATGATGCTAATCTCGGGCAGACGTGCTCGCTTAATAAAGGTTTATCATTGGCTTATGGCCGTTATATTGCACGTATCGACGCGGATGATATTGTTTTTCCCCGGTGGTTAGAAAAGAATCTTGATTTATTAAAAGAAGATCCCTTGACGGCGGTTGTCAGTTGTAAAGCGGTTGTGATCGATAACCAAAATAAAATTCAAAAGACACTCAACACACCCTCTAGTTACGAGCAGATGATTTTAAGGTGTTTGACGGCTACACCGCTTAACCATGTCGGCGCGGTTTATAAAACGGATGTGATTGCTTCTCTGGGCGGATATGACGAAAACTTTAAAATTGCGGCCGACTTTGAATTGTGGTCAAACTTGATTCGCCGGGGGATTCGTTTAGCGTCAAGCGATGAGGTTCTCGTTGCGGTGCGCGCTCATGAAAAATCAGCCAGTGCCGTCGAGCGTGGGCGCGCTGATATTGTTGAAATCTCACAGGTCATGTCCAAAAATTTTAATGCTTTGGTTTCTTTTAACGTTTCCCAAGAAGATATTGCGCTATTGTGGAAATTAAATTATGCGACGAGTCAATTGAGTGCCCAGGAGTTTAAGTCGGCTTTGGCGCTTTTGTCCAGAGCTTATGAGAATCTTAAACCTCAATTTGCTGTTTCTTTCGAAGTTGTCAAGGCGTATAAAGCAGAGCGTCAAAAAGTGTTTTATGCCAAACGGGCCTTAGGTCAGATGTCTGATGGACAATTAACACAATTGAGGGCTTTGGCGTTTGATTATGGCAAGTCTCGAGGGTATTTTAATGTTTTTTCTTTGTTATGGCTGGGTTCCTGGCTGGGTCAAGCGGTGATGAAAAATGTGCCGCAGGTCTTTGGGCATTTAAACGTGTGGTCTTCGCATCAGAAAATACAAAAATATAATACGGAAAGTAAATTTACCAAAAGAGCGTGTGAAGGTATCACGGTATGATTTTTCAGAGTTTAACGTCCCGAGAGATCCGCTTGATCATTCTTCTTTTTATTTTAAGCGCCGTTAACTCTTTGCTTGAAGGGGCGGGGATCGGCGCGTTTTTGCCTCTTTTGGTTGGCGGCCAACAGAGTTTATCGGTCAATATCCCTGCGCCTTTTATCCCGTTTTTAAAATTTTTTGCAGCCAAACCTTTTTCGGAAAAATTGCGTTCGATTGCTCTTATCATCGCTGCGATTGCGACGGGAAGAGTCATTATTTTTATGACAATTATCCGCTTGTCTTTAAAAATACGACAACGTATTGTCAGCGTTTTAAAAAATCGTTGTCTTGAACATTTGCTTAATTCAAGCTTAGCGTACTTTAACAAAAAGAAAATCTCGGATTTGCAAATTATCTTTGATAGTTACATTGACAATTCAATCGGCACGATCATTGAATTGGCTTTGACGGTCTTGACCGGAGTATTTACCTCTTGTTTGCTATTGGCATTTCTTTTTATCCTCTCGTGGAAAATAACTTTGGCAGGCTTGATTGCCGTCGTGGGACTTTCGGTTATGTTTAGTTTTTATTCCAAGCACATCCATAACGTTGGCCATTTGTATAATAAATCAAAAGAAATCTATAACAAAACGCTCTTGGATATTTTGCAGGGGATGAAAATTATCCGGATTTTTAATCGTGAAAAGGACATGCTCGATCGTTTTGATGAAAAGATGGGCGGCTTAAACAACGCTTACTATAAAATGGGAGCTGTGACAGGAGCTGTCGGGCCTTTTTTTGAATTCATTGGCGCTTTTTTGATTGGCGGGGTTTTGTGGCTTTGCGCGTATCTTGTGCCTCTACAAGAGGCCGCTTTGATGCCGTTTGTCGTCACATTTTTGATTGTTCTTTCTCGATTGCTGGGGCCGCTTAAAACACTCAACCATGCTCGGGGCGCTATTGTCGCGCGCCTTGCGGCATGGCAGGAGGTCAAAAACTTTCTTCACCAGAACACGGCGCAGGCATTAAAACAGGGGACAAAGAAATTTATTGGCATACAAAAGTCTGTCGAGTTTAGAGGTGTTGTTTTTCGTTATAAAGAAAGTGATCATATTGTCCTAAATGATATTTCGTTTGTTCTGCCGAAAGCTTGTAAATTAGGTATTGTCGGTGGTTCCGGTGCCGGCAAGTCAACAATCGCTGAACTTTTATTGAGGTTTTATGACCCCCAGCAGGGGGACATCTTGATTGATGGCGAAAATTTGAAAGATTTAGACAGCAAAAGTTTTCGAAAAAAAATAGGCGTTGTTGGACAAGATACGTTTTTGTTCCACGACACGGTCCGTGCCAATATTGCGTTTTCCAATACGCAGGCGACTTTTGAAGAAATCCAAAAGGCCGCAGGGCAGGCTTATGCGCACGACTTTATTATGCGGCTGCCGCAGGGCTATGACACGATCGTCGGGGATAGAGGGGTTTTGCTTTCCGGCGGAGAGCGCCAGCGGCTTGCCATTGCCCGCGCGATTTTGATGGACCCGGATATTCTTATTTTTGATGAAGCGACATCCGCGCTTGACAGCGAGTCGGAAAAAATAGTTTTAAAAGCGCTACGGGACGTTTCAGCAGGCAAGACCGTTATAACGATTGCGCATCGTTTATCGACGATCGCAGAGTCGGACAAGATCATTGTTTTAGAAGGTGGACGGATTATTGAGCAGGGCTCGCATGAGCAGTTAATCAAAACACAGGGACGGTATCATCAATTAGCCCAGCTACAAATTTTTTAAAATATATGCGCAGAAAGAAATTACAACAAGCTGTTATTTTTGCTGGCGGAAAAGGCGAACGGCTAAAGCCCCTCACAGAGTGTATCCCTAAACCGCTTGCGTCCGTCAATGATATTCCATTTTTGGAATACTTACTTAAGACTGTTCAAAAGGCAGGGATCGTGCGCGTTGTTTTGTTGTTAGGCTATAAAGCGCAAATGATTGTGGATTTTTGTGAAAAATATTCTCAAAGCTCAAAGTTTGTTTTTGATTACGCTATCGGAGAAGTTGAAGATCAAACCGGCAGGCGTTTGCTTAATGCGTATTCCAAATTAGACGAGCATTTTCTTCTTATGTATGCGGACAATTATTGGCCGATTGCGCTTAAAGAAATGTGGGCTTTTTATTGCGCGAAGGATGTCCAAGTCTCAACGACGGTTTTTGCCAACCGTCAGGGCACAGGCGAGTACGGGTTTGAAAATAATGTTTGGGTTGGTCCCGATCAGAAGGTCATTTGTTATGATAAAACACGCAAGAGCGCAGGGTTAAACGGTGTTGATATCGGATATTTTATCGTCCATAAAGATGTTTTAAAAGGAGATTGGCAAGGCAATCTTTCTTTTGAACAGCAGATGTTGCCTGAACTGATCAAGAATAAACAGCTCTCCGCTTATGTCACCGACGAGCAATACTACTACATCACCAATTGGGCGAGTCTTAAACGTTTTGAACAATACGTGGTCCAAAACCAAATTCACTCATTTTCACAGGGGGCATGATGGATTTTTTTGAAAAGTATGTCAAGCAAATGTGCCAACACATTAAAAGTGTCGATACCAAAGAGTTGGACCGTGCGACAAAAATGATTATTGAGGCTGCTGTCCAAACGGGGAAGGTGATTATTGTGGGTAATGGCGGTAGCGCGTCGATTGCCAGCCACGTGTCGGTTGATTTGACAAAAAATACGCGCGTTTGCGCGGTCAACTTTAACGAGCCGGATTTGATCACGTGTTTTTCAAATGATTACGGTTATGAGCGCTGGGTCGAAAAAGCTTTGGACTTTTATGCCCAAAAACAGGATGTCTTGATTCTTATTAGCAGCAGCGGTCGGTCTAAAAATATTCTCAATGCCGCCCGTAAAGCCAAAGAGATGGGAATGAAGCTTATTACGTTGTCCGGTTTTGATGAGGACAATCCTCTGCGAGTTTTGGGGGATATTAATTTTTGGGTTAACAATAGTATTTATAATATTGTCGAAATGACCCATCATGTCTGGCTTTTGGCGATAGTCGATAATATCATGGAGCATCTGGGTGAAAAGCCGCTAACGAAAGAATTTCAAAATTCAAAAAAAGGGTCAGGGGCATGAAAGTTTTTGTGACGGGCCATAAGGGATATATCGGGTGTGTTTTAGTCGATATCCTAAAAAAACAAGGCCACAGTGTCATTGGGTATGATACGGATTATTATCACGGCTGTGAATTAGATGTTTTCTCTCCGGTAGACAGGCAAATCACAAAAGATATCCGCGAGATTACTGTCGAGGATGTCAAAGGCGCTGATGCGGTCATTCATCTGGCGGCTTTGTCCAATGACCCGCTCGGTGAGCTTGAACCTCAGTTAACACAAAGCATTAATTTTGAAGGCACCATGCGTCTGGCTTCTTGCGCGCAAAAAGCTAGGGTTAAGCGCTTTATTTATTCCTCCTCGCAGAGCATGTACGGCATCGCACAGACAGATGAAGAATTAGACGAAGAGGCAAGTGAAAAAAATCCTTTGACCGCATACGCGAGGACAAAATGGGAGGCTGAGTGTGCTTTAAAGCAATTAAATTCCAAAGATTTTGCGGTTGTTTGTTTTCGGCCATCGACGGTATTTGGGGCGAGTCCCAAGTTGCGTTGCGATATTGTTTTTAATAATCTGGTCGCTTGCGCTTTTACCAGAGGAAAAGTCGAAATCAAAAGCGATGGGACGCCTTGGCGGCCGGTTGTGCATGTGCGCGATGTTTGTCAGGCGTATATTGCAGGACTCTTAGCGCCGGTGTCGATGATCGCAGGCGAGTCGTTTAACGTAGGGATTGAAAACGGTAATTTTACCGTGCGCCAGCTGGCCGAGGCTGCGCAGCGTGCTGTGCCGGGCAGTGAGCTTATTTTTACCGGCGAACATGGCAAAGATTCAAGGACGTATCGGGTCAGTTTTAAAAAAATTTTGACTGTTTTGAAAGATTATTTTAAGCCCCAGTGGGATTTGGACAAAGGCGGCCAAGAGCTGGTGGATTTTTTTAGAAAAGTGCATTTTACGCAAGAACATTTTAACGGGCGGCATTGTGTGCGGCTTAAACAGATTCGGCATTTGATCGACGAAGGAAAAATTGACTCTCAGTTAAATTGGATAAAGTCAGCCGAATTAAAATCGGTGGCATAGGAACCTATTGTATGAAATTTTTTGAACAAGAAATCGCTGGAGTTTTTTTAATTGAGCCGCAGCCGTTTGCTGATGAACGCGGGGTGTTTCGTCGGCATTTTTGTAAAAAAGAATTTGCCGCACACAATATCGCCGTCGATGTTTGCCAGTCCAATGTTTCGGAAAATAAACTTCGGCATACCTTGCGTGGGTTTCATTATCAGCTTGCGCCTTATGGCGAGGGCAAGACCTTGTCCTGCTTGAGCGGTTCGATTTATGATGTTGTTGTGGATATCCGTCCCCGGTCACCAACGTATTTAAAGTGGATATCTTTTAATTTGACGGCCGAGAACCGCACTAGTTTACATGTCCCCCCGGGATGTGCCAATGCTTTTTTAACACTGCAAGATAATTGCCTGATCCATTATTATTGTTCACAGTTTTATGCACCGGATGCTGAGCGCGGCATTCGCTATAATGATCCGGCTTTCAAATTCCAGTGGCCATTTGAGCCGGCGGTTATTTCCGACAAGGACAAAAGCCATCCGGACTATATGGCCGAAAAGGGTGGAAGATGAAAATTTTTTTGACAGGGGCAACGGGATTTATCGGAAAATTTGTCCTTGATATCTTACGGCGCAATCAGCATGAAACTTTGGCTTTAGTCCGTAAAAAACAGGATCTTTTAACAAGTGAAAGCTCGTCGGTGAATTATCTTTACGGTGACTTAGCGGATCTTGAGCGGATAAAGCCGCAGATCAAATCGTTTAATCCGCACGTTGTTATTCATTTGGCTTGGGAGAGGATCCCGGATTTTTCAGCGGATATTTGTCAGTCCAATTTATCTCAGTCGATGGCTTTGATTGATTTTTTGACAGAACAAACCCAATGTCAAAAAATTGTTTTTGCCGGCAGCTGTTTTGAATATGGCGCAACCCAAGGGGCATGCCGTGAATCAATGCACTGCGAACCTTCGTCTTTTTTTACGTGGGCCAAATTGTCGTTGCTTAATTACACCGCTTTGCGCTGTCAAGCGAAGAGTATCAAATGGGTCTGGATGCGGATTTTTTATGCCTATGGCCCGGGACAGCGAAAGCAATCACTTATTCCGACACTCATCGATTCTTTTTTAAACCACCAGATCCCGACGATTAATAATCCTTTTAATGCGAACGATTTTATTTATGTCCAAGATGTTGCTCAAGGGTTTTATCGGGCGAGTGTCGCTGATGTCCCGTCAGGAATTTATAATCTGGGAACAGGTAGGTCTATTTCTGTAATAGATATTTGTGAACTTGTTGAGAAACAAATTCACTCCTCGGCACAGCTAAGTCAAAGGGTTCGAAATAGCAGTTTGGCCAAACAGACAGTCAATTTTTGGGCGGACACAAAAAAAACACAAGAGGTATTAGACTGGTCGCCTAAAATTCTTTTAGAAGAAGGTATTACAAACTGCATTAAAGCTTTGGAGCACGTATGATCATTTCACGGACACCGTTTAGAGTTAGTTTTGTCGGCGGAGGAACAGATTTGGCGGAGTTTTATCGCAAAGAGAGCGGAAAAGTTTTTTCGACGACAATCGACAAATATGTTTATGTGGCTGTCAAACGGCAGATGGACATTGTTGATTTTAAATATCGTATTAGCTGGAGCAAAATTGAGTTTAAGAATTCAATCGATGAAATTGAGCATCCCTTAGTCCGCGAAGCCTTAAAATTAATGGAAATTGATTTTCCTCTGGAGGTGACAACCTTTGCGGATGTCCCGGCGAATACAGGTTTAGGCTCGTCGAGTACTTTTATGGTCGGGCTATTGCATGCTTTGTTTGCTTTAAAGGGCAAGATGGTCACCAAACATGAGTTGGCGCGTTTGGCCGCTTATGTCGAGGTGGATTTATTAAAGCGCCATATGGGCAAACAGGATCACTACGCGGCCGCTTATGGCAATATCAATGTGATTACATTTTGTCCCGATGAATCGGTCAATGTTGATCCTGTTTTTTATGACCCAGAAATAAAGACTAAACTTGAATCGCGGCTGATGCTTTTTTATACCCGTCTTAAACGCGATGCCAGCGAGGTTTTAAAAAAACAAAAGCAAGCGACGAGCTCTAAATTTGAGTCGCTTAAACAGATGAAAGCCTTGGTGGACCCTTTAGTGGATATTATTTCTCACAATAAAGATTTAAAAGAATTCGGCCGCATTTTACATCAGGGGTGGCTATTAAAGAAAAGTTTGACAGACGAAATTTCTAACGAAGAGATTGACCAATATTATGCGAAGGCCCTTGCGGCAGGGGCTTTAGGTGGAAAATTGCTGGGCGCAGGTTCGGGTGGATTTTTGTTATTTTACGTCGAGCCACAAAATCAGGCGAAGGTTGCCCAAGCGCTTCAACCTTTGTATCAAATGAAATTCAAGTTTGAAGACGACGGGACGCGGGTGACCTATTACGACCAGAAACCATTTTAGCACTGTGTTATCTTAATTAGTAATGATGGATCACAGTACAAAAGTGCACTTTTTCTGAAGTTAGACATTTAAGAATTGACTTGAAAGTGCACTAGATTTTTAAAGACATGAAAAAAGTTTTAGTCACAGGGGCTTTGGGGTATTTGGGAAGTGTGTTATGCCAAAATTTGAAGGATTTAGGCTATCACGTTATTGGGTTGGATACGGGATTTTTTAAAGACTCCTCTCTTGACACACCGCGTGATCCTCACGTCATTTTGGCAGATATGCGCGCCTTTGATCCGCAATACCTAGATGGGGTTGATGCGGTGATTCATCTAGCGGCAGTTTCTAATGACCCTTTCGGAAAGATTTCCGTCGATAAAATTTACGATCCGACACGGTGCTATGCGATAACGCTCGCGAGATTATGCAAACAGCGGGGGATCCGTTTTATTTTTCCGTCGAGCTGTTCGGTTTATGGCCAGGCAAAATCAGGTGTTTTATCTGAAATGTCCCAAGTCAACCCCCAGACGCCGTATTCCCTCAATAAATTGCAAATTGAAAGTGACCTCTTGGAGTTATCTGACGGGGATTTTGTGCCGATTATTTTACGCTTTGCAACAGTTTATGGGCCTTCGGCGCGCATCCGTTTTGATCTTGTCGTTAATATGTTGACGGCCATGGCCTTTACCCAAAAAGAAATTGTGCTTAACTCCGACGGGAAAGCGTGGCGGCCGCATGTGCATATTGAAGATGTCTGTCAAGCGTTTCGCTTAAGTTTAGAATTTAGCCCTCAGAACAAAGACCAAATGATCTTTAATGTCGGGGATGACCAAGAAAATTTTCAAATTATTAGCGTTGCCCAAATGATCCAAAAAAAGGTCGCCGGCGCCTCGCTCAGGTTTATGCATCAGATGCCGACGGGTCAAGAAAACTTGGATCTCATAAAAGACCGAAAAATCCACGATGGGGTTGATAGGCGGACATATCAGGTCACATTTAAAAAAATTAATGAAGTTATGGGTTTTCAGAGCCGATGGAGTTTAGAAAAAGGAGTCCAACAGCTTCTGGAGCATTTTGACCGTATCGGTTTAACCAAAGAGCAATTTTTAGATAAAAAGTATTACCGTCTGCAGCAGATTGAATATTTGCACAAAAGCGGTTTGATTGATGATGATTTGTTTTGGACGACAAGCAGAGAGGGGGCTTTAAATGCTTAAGCTTTTTTCAAAAAATCTGTTGATCAGGCCTTTTGCGCCGCTGGATATTACGGCTACTTATATTACTGCGTTAAATGATCCTAAGGTCGTACAATTTACAGGCGCGCAATTTGTGAAATGGAATAAAAAAAATCTCAAGGCGTATGTGACTTATGCCAATCAAAAAGGCAAGTCAGTGCTTTTGGGGATTTTTTTAAAAACTGAGGAGCGGCATATCGGCAATATCCGTCTGTTTAATTTTGATTTGAACCATCGGCGTGTTGAGCTGGGTATTATGATTTTTGACAAACGAGAGTGGAAGAAAGGTTATGCGACGCAGGCGCTTAATTTGGTTTGCGACTTTGTTTTTGAAAAATTAAACCTGCATAGAATTTGCGCAGATTACTATTCGGTTAATAAAGCATCCGCGCGGATGTTTCAAAAGGCCGGCTTTAAAGTTGAAGGCAAATTTAAAGACCATTTTATTTTTAAGCACCGTTATGTTGATTCGATCCGGGTGGCGAAGATAAATCCACAAGGCTAAGGCTTGTCTATGAAAACAATCGCTAGCGCTGGTCCCTCAATTAGCAAGTTAGAAATACAACTGGTTCAAGAGGCTGTCCAAGAAGGCTGGTATGAAAATCGCAGCAAGCATATTGACCAGTTTGTCGATGAATTTTCGGCGTATACAGGTTTGAAATATTGTTTGCCGACCTCTCATTGCACGGACGCGATTCATTTGGCTTTGCTGTCATTGGGGGTGGGGCCGGGCGATGAGGTCATTGTTCCAGATATCGCATGGGTGGCTGTGGCGGCACCAGTTGATTATGTGAAAGCTGTGCCTGTTTTTGCGGACATTGACCCTCAAAGTTGGTGTTTGTCGCCAGAATCATTTGAGCGTGCGATTAGCTCAAAAACGAAAGCTGTTATCGTCGTGGATTTGTACGGCAATATGCCGGATATGGACGAGATTCTGCGCATTGCCAAGAAAAATAAAATTGTCGTGATTGAAGATGCCGCTGAAGCGATGGGCGCAACTTATAAAGGAAAAAAAGCCGGTACCTTTGGGCTGGTCAATGTATTTAGTTTTAATGCGACTAAGCTTATGATGGCAGGACAAGGCGGGATGTTTGCAACCAATAATAAAAAGCTCTATGAACTGGCTAAGTCCTACGCTCATCATGGGATGGTCAAATATACAGACAAGACGACGTTTTGGTCGGTCAAAATCGGTTACAATTATCAGTGGACAAATATCCAAGCGGCTTTGGCGCTGGCGCAATTACGGCGGCTTAGTCAACTGGTTAAAGAGCGAAGACAAATTTTTCAGTGGTACAAAGAAGCCCTTGACGATGTCGACGGAATTACGCTTAATCCGCAAACAGAAAATATTTTTAATACGTTTTGGGTCGTCACAGCGATTGTGGATTCTCAATACGGTTGGAACAAGGAAGACTTGATGGCCGCGTTTAGAAAACAGGGCATTGATACGCGTCCTTTTTTTTATCCCATTAGCTCCATGCCAGCCTATAAAAAATATTCGCAAGGACGTCACTACCGTCAAAATAACAAAAACGCGTATCGTCTCTCAGCATACGGTATCAGTTTTCCGTCGGCGGCGAATTTGACAAAAAAAGATGTCCTTTTTGTCTGTAAAATTTTTAAAAAAATTCTTCGGTCCAAATGACGGGAATCTCTTTAAAAGACAAATTGACCATTGTCGTCCCGACGTATAATCGTTATGATTATCTTGCTAGATGTCTTAGTTATTATCAGTTAAAAATGTTTCCCTGCGCGATTAAGATTTTAGATTCAAGCGCCGATAAGACATATTCGAAACAGTTAGAGCAATTGTTAACTGACCCAAACGTCAGTTGCCAAAAATTTGATAGCTCAACTTTTTTTGTTCACAAAATTGCGCAGGGGTTAAAGAGTGTCGAGACGCCCTTTAGTGTCTTATGTGCCGACGATGATTTTTTGGTCCCTTCTGGGTTAGAGCAGTGTGTTGAATTTTTGTCGAAACATCCGGATTTTTTATCGTGTCAGGGGCGCTCGATTTTGCATCAGGTCGAAGAGGACAACTTTCTGTGGATGCCTAATGGGCTAAATGCGCTCTCGGTAGACCAACAGCCCCCGGACAGACGCTTTGATTTTTTCTTTCCAGACAATTATTGCGGGTATCCTTTGTATGCGGTGCATCGGACGGATGTCCACAAAAAGATTTGGGACGCGGCTGATCATTGCGTTTGCGATTGGGGGTTATCCGAAATTTTTCCATCGTGCTTGAGTGTCATTTTAGGGAAAATGAAAATTTTGGATTGTTTTTACTCTTCGAGAGAAACAAACACTTATAATTGGGTGGATGCAAAGGCCTATCAGCGGATGTATTCAACAGAAAAAGTTGATCAGGTGGTGACAAGTTTGGCAAAACACATTGATTCCAATTTGGTTCGGGAAAAATTTAATGAATATTTCCAATTTTGTGCGACAAAAATGTCTGCAAATTCCGATAAAATTAAGAACAAAAGTTATTTAAGAAGATCATTGGGAACACTAAAAGAATGTGTAACCCGCTGCTTTTGGCTTGCCAAGATTAATAATCCGTTTGAGTTTTTTCAAGAACTAAAAGATCTAAAACGCTCGATTTCCAAGTTTAAAATTGACGAAGAAACGCAAAGAAATTTTCGGGAGTCGTATCGATGAGTCAAAGCAAGAATGTCACGATATGCATTCCGACGAAGAACCGTTGCGATTTTTTAAAAAGAGCGATTGCCTATTACGCAAAGTTTGGTTTTCAGGGACATATTTTTGTGGCGGATGCCAGTGATCCTCAAAAACTTCTGGAGAATAAAGAAAATATCAAGCTTTACCAAAACGATGTCCAAATCAGGCATTTTTCTTGTGCGGGCAAAAGTATTCTGGAATCTGTCGACTGTGTGAATCAATTTTTGCAAACCCCTTACGCAGCCGTGTGCTCGGATGATGACTTTTTGTGCTTAAAAGGATTGGAAGATGCCGTTAGATTCTTAGACGAACATTCGGATTATTGCGCGTGTCATGGGGTGGGTGCTATTTTTGGTTTGGACTCCAGCGGCGCGCATGGAAAAATCTGCGAAATTTTGCCGTATCCTCAAGCGAGCATAACGCAAGATACAGGCACGCTTCGTTTGGAAGAATATTTTCGGCAAGGACCGTTGGCGTTAGTTTATTCTGTTTGCCGAAGCTCGCTTTGGAAACAAATGTGGCGGCAGTATCCTGATGCAAAAAGTTGTTTTATTTTTGATGAGCTTATTCCGTCGAGCTTTTGTGCTATTGTAGGAAAAGTCGGGGAAGTGGATTCATTATATCTTGTCCGGCAAATGCATGAGAGGATTTATTCTCAGCCTGCGTTTTTAGAATGGATCATGCATCCATTGTGGCAGGGTAATTTTAAAGAATTGCGTGAAAGGACTATTCGTCAACTGATGGAGGTAGATCATATTTCTCATCAACGGGCTGACCGGAGCTTTAAAGAAATTTTTGAAAATTATTTTATAAAATTGTTTAAAGTTTTTATCGAAAAAGAGGAAAATAGGAAGTCGCAAGGGAACACTTTGAAAGATGTCATTAAAAAATCGTCGCCATTGATGAGCAAATTTTATTTTTTACTTAAAAAGTATAGTTCTTTTTATTTTCGTCAGGAAATCGGGTTAAAAATGTTAAAAGCAGATTCAAAGTATTTTGACGATTTTGATCCCATAGTCAAAACTATCACGCAAACGAATTGAAAATAGGACGAAATTGTGAAGAAAATTCTAATCACAGGCGCAGCAGGTTTTGTCGGGTCTCATCTGACGGAAATTTTGGTTAAAAAGGGCCTCGAGGTCAAAGCTTTGGTGCGCTACAATTCACAAAATAAGTGGGGCTGGTTAGAAGAGACCCAAGTCAAAAAGGATATTGAAATTCTCAGCGGCGATGTCCGCGATTATGATAGCGTGTCCAAGGCGCTTAAGGGATGCGAAGCGGTGTTCCATTTGGCGGCGCTCATTGGGATTCCGTATTCCTACATTTCACCTTTAGCGTATATCAAAACGAATGTCGAGGGGACGTATAATATTTTAGAAGCCGCCAGAGAACAAAAACTTCAACAGGTCCTGATTACCTCAACGAGTGAAACGTATGGCAGCGCGCAATCGATTCCTATCAGTGAACAACATCCTTTAGCCGCTCAATCGCCGTATGCGGCCAGCAAAATCGCCGCCGATCAATTGGCGCTTAGTTACTATCGGTCTTTTGGGTTGCCTGTTAAAGTTGTGCGGCCTTTTAACACGTTTGGCCCGCGGCAGTCGGGCCGCGCGATTATTCCAACGATTATTACCCAGAGCTTGTCCGGTCAGCGAAAAATCCAATTGGGCAATCTTTCGCCGACGAGGGATTTTACGTTTGTGACGGACACGGCAGAGGCCTTTTGGGCGATTTATCAGTCCCCA
Organism: uncultured Planctomycetales bacterium; assembly: GCA_964635405.1. GTDB lineage: Bacteria > Omnitrophota > Gorgyraeia > Zapsychrales > JANLHA01 > JADLGJ01. Next base: position 22,830 of record CAZWOH010000004.1, read on the forward strand.
AAAAGTATCGGGCAGGTCGTTAATATCGGGTCAGGCGTGGAGATTTCGATTGAAGCTTTGGCCAAACAGATCGCGGGGCTGGCAAATAAGAATATTGAAATTGTTTCTCACAAAGAAAGAATACGAGTTAAGACCAGCGAAGTCGAGCGTTTATGCGCCGACAACAGGAAATTAAAGAAAATGACAGCATGGAAACCGCAGTTTGATTTAAAGAGAGGACTTAAAGAAACAATCCGTTGGTTTGAAACCCGCATGAATTTATATAAACCCGAGGTTTACAATGTCTAAGTGGATTTTAATCGTCGGATGCGGGCAGATCGGCAGCCGTCATTTGCAGGCGGTCAGTGGCATGCAAGAAGTCGCCAGCATCGACGTCGTTGATTGCAATGACAGTTCGCTTAAGTTAGGGCAAAAACGCTTAAGCGAGGTTGCCAGCAAAAATCCGGCGATCACTTATCGTTGGCTTGAAGGCTTGGAAAGTTCTTTAAAAGGCGCTGATCTTTGTATTGTGGCCACATCCGCTTTGGGGCGCGTAAAACTTGTCCGAGAAATTTTTGACCTGACGGGGATAAAACATTTTATCATTGAAAAATTAGCCGCACAGTCCACGCAAGAATATCAAGAGCTTTTGGATTTTGCCCGGCGGAATCATTTGAATATTTGGGTCAATTGCCCGACGAGAGCCTACGAGGTCCATCAGTATATCAAGTCTAAACTTAACCCCGCAGAGCCTCTTATTTTTAGTGAAATTGGCGGCAACCATGGTCTTGTTTGCAACGGCATCCATTACGCGGATTTGTTTTTGTTTTATGACCAGAGTGATCGGATTCAATCTGCAGCGGCAGACATCGACCCGATTTTACATCCGTCTAAACGCGGCAAAGATTTTTTTGACTTAAGCGGAAGTTTATGTGGTTTTACCGGCAAAGGCAGTAAGTTTATTCTTAGCTATGCTGCAAATCATGCTTTGCCCGATGTCGTGACAATTACGACAAGTCACGCAAGATTTATCGTCGATGTCATCGGAGCTTTGGCGTTTGAAAGCATCAATGATTCGCCTTGGCAAAAAATTCCTATTGAGAGCAAAATTAACGTGAGCGATACGACGCAAATCTTTTGTCATGATATTTTTCGGCATAATTCTTGTGCTTTACCAACCTTAGAGGAATGTTGGCCGGCGCACCGTTATATTTTGACAGAAACATTGCCGCACTTTAACCGATTATTAAAAACAGAAAATCAATTTTGCCCGACGACGTAAAGACAATGACTGCAAAGAAAATAAAGATAGCTTTGGTGGGGGCAGGGTGGGTAGCCAGAGAACATTTAAAAGTCCTTAAGTCATTGCCACAGGTCGATGTTGTTGGCATCACATCGCGGACACTGGCAAAAGCCCAAGGCTTGGCCGACGAATTTAGTATTTGCGGTGTGTTTAAAGACTTTCCAACTTTGGTCAGAGAAAGTCAACCGGATGCGTTGCTTATTTTAGTCAACGAAGAGCAAATGTTTGCTACGGCAACAAAAGCCATGAAGTTTGGGCTACCGTTATTTATAGAAAAACCGGCTGGGTTAACCCCGCAACAAAATTTGAAGCTTGCCACAGAGGCCAAAAGAAGAAAAGTCCAGACGATGGTTGGATTTAATCGGCGGTATTATTCGATTTTTCATAAAGGGCTTTCGATTATCCGTCAGCATGGGGAGCTTTTGGGCATTTTTGTCGAAGGCCATGAACGGATGTGGCGCGTGCGAGACGCCAAAAAATTTTCTAAAAAGGTTTTGGACCAATGGATTTATGCTAACAGCACACATACGATTGACCTGTTACGGTTTTTTGGCGGTCCGATAAAATCTGCTCAATCGATTTCGAAACGTTCTTTTGGCGAAGCTCGTGGCGATCAATTTGCGGCCCTCATTGAGCTTAAGTCAGGTGCTTTAGGGCAGTATCAGGCGTATTGGTACTCGCCCGGCGGATGGCGTGTGGTTTTGTATGGCAACGGGGTTACAGTCGAATTTAAACCGTTAGAAAATGGGGTGTGGACGGACAAAAATTTTGTACAGCATCCGATTAAACCCGACGCTGTTGACAACAAATTTAAACCGGGTTTTTATCATCAGATGATAGCATTTTTGAAAATGGTCCGTGGCGAAAAATCAACGTGGCCTTCGGCGGATTTGGAAGACAGCTATCAAACGATGCTTTTGACCGAAAAAATTTCACAAGGCCGTTAAAGGTAAAATAAAGATATGTCCCAAAAGAAAATTTTGATAATCGGCGGCGGTGGTCATGCAAAATCTTTGATCAGCGTTATCAAGAAGTCCAAGATTTTTAAAATTATTGGTTATGTGGATATCCAAGACCATGGCCGGATTTTAGCAGTTCCCTATTTGGGGACAGATCAAGACTTAAAAAGAATCGCAAAGAAATTTCGGTGCTTTTCGGCTGCTTTGGGTATCGGTACAACAGCGCTTTCTCATAAACGTCGTCAAATCGTTGAAGAATTGACCGCTTTGGGATTTCAGTGGCCGGTCATAGTTTCTCCGACGGCGATTGTCAATGAAGGGGTGTCTTTGGGCGCAGGGACTGTTGTTTTTGACGGTGTAATTGTTAATGCGGGAACATCGGCAGGGCAAGGGTGTATTTTTAATACAGGCTGCATTGTCGATCACGATTGTGCTATAGGCGACTTTGTGCATATTGCGCCCGGAGTTGTTTTAAGTGGCGGGGTTGTGGTTGGCGATAATTGTTTGCTGGGCAGTGGTGTCAAGGTTATCCAATGCGTATCGATTACTCGCGATTGTTTGATAGGTGCTGGCGCTGTCGTCGTCAAAGATATCAAAAAAGCGGGGACGTATGTGGGTGTTCCCGCTTGCCTTAAAAAGGATCGTCGGGCATGAAGCGGTCAAAGACTTTTATTATTGCCGAGGCCGGAGTCAATCATAATGGAAAGCTTGCGTTAGCCAAACGGTTGATTAAGGCGGCCAAAAGCGCTGGCGCTGATGCGGTTAAATTTCAAACTTTTAACGCAGAGCGTCTGGTGACGCCAACCGCCAGCAAAGCGACTTATCAGAAAAAATTGACTTTGTCTGGTGAAACACAACTTGCGATGCTTAAAAAACTAGAACTTAGTCCAAGTGATCATAAGCAGCTGCTTGCCTGTTGCCGGCAAAATGAAATTTTATTTTTGTCGACAGCCTTTGATGAGCAAAGCGCGGATTTATTAGATGATTTAGGCATGGAAATTTTTAAAATTCCCTCCGGCGAAATAACAAATCTCGAATTTCTTAAATATATTGCCCAAAAGGGCAAGCCGATGATCTTGTCAACGGGAATGTCGACGCTCAAGGAAGTTGAGCTTGCGGTTAAAAGTATTTTTTCAACAGGTAATAAGCGTCTGACCCTTTTGCACTGTGTCAGTGATTATCCGGCAGCCTTCGATCAGCTTAATTTAAAAGCAATTGAAACTTTGCAAAAAACTTTTCGTTTACCGGTCGGGTTTTCGGACCATAGTCCGGGGATTTTAATGGCCCCCGTCGCAGTTGCGTTGGGGGCTGTGGTTATTGAAAAGCATTTGACGCTGGATCAGGCTTTGCCGGGGCCGGATCATCAGGCTTCCGTAGTGCCTAAAGAATTTAAGATGATGGTAGAAAATATCCGCTTGATCGAAAGCGCGTTAGGCAATGGAGAAAAAGCGCCTGCTTTGTGTGAAGATGATTGCCGAAAGATAGCTCGTAGAAGTTTGACCGCTGTTCGCGATATGGTCAAGGGAGAAAAATTGTTGAGTTCTGATATTGTTCTCAAACGTCCGGGCACAGGAATTCTTCCCTCCGACTTAAAGAAAGTTGTCGGCCGGCAAGTTTTAAAAAATATCATAAAAGACGAGACATTGACATGGGCCAAAATAATATAAACCCGGATTTTGCATTAGCCAAGCCCCTGCTTGGCCAAGCAAAATCCGCCCAAAGGGCCGCATGTCTCGACAAAGTCGAGACGTGCGGGGTTAATCCTTGCGGTAAACCGCAACCGAAGGCAAATTTTGCATTTCCCTTTTTGTGCGCGACGGATCGTCGCGCAATAGATTGTAATGCAAAATTTGGGATAAGAAAAATTTGTGTGGTCAGCGGTTCTCGGGCGGATTACGGCCATTTGCAAAGCGTGATGCGTGCGTGCGCGCTAGATTCGTCTATTGACCTGCAAATTATTGTGACAGGGTCACATCTTGCCAAAGAACAAGGACAAACGTATCGGCAGATACAAAAAGATGGTTTTAAAGTTCATACTAAAGTCAACATATCAAAATTTGATGATTCATCCGTTGGTATCACAAAACGCATCGCTTTAGCTTGCCAAGGCTTTGCGGATGCGTTTGTGTGCTTAAGCCCCGATATTGTTGTTGTTTTAGGTGATCGCTACGAGATTTTAGCAGCGACGATAGCCGCTTATGTGGGAAAGCGTATCATCGCCCATTTGCACGGCGGAGAATCATCAGAAGGGGCGCTGGATGAGGGGTTTCGTCACGCGATAACAAAAATGGCGCATCTGCACTTTGCCGCTACAGAGGATTATCGTCGACGCATTATCCAATTAGGCGAAGAGCCGCAAAATGTTTTTAACTTTGGGGCACCGGGCTTGGATGCCCTGCACAGAATAAAGTTGTTATCAAAGGACGTTTTGTCGTCGGAACTAAAATTTGATTTAAAGGGGCGCTGTGCGATTGTCACGTTTCATCCCGAAACTTTGGACCGTGGGTTATCACGAAAGCCATTGGATGAGATTTTAAAAGCCATTGAAGCGTTTGATTTAAAGGTCATTTTTACGAAAGCCAATATGGACGCAGAAGCCGTGCAGATTAATAAAGCGCTTGCAGAGTTTTGTAAAAAAAATCCTCTGCGTTATCGGCTCGTCGATAATCTTGGGGTACAAAAATATTGGAGTTGTTTGGCTAGTTTTGATCTTATGATGGGAAATTCTTCCAGCGGGATTATTGAAGCCCCGTCTTTTAGTTTACCGGTTATTAACGTCGGGGACCGGCAAAAGGGGCGCGTTCGTGCAAAAAATATCATTGATGTGGCCGGTAAATTTCCTGATATTCGCCAATCCATTGCCAAAGCGCTCTCTTCGTCTTTTAAAAAATCGTTGAGAGCAATGAAAAATCCGTATCAGCGTTTTGACGACGGAAAAAGCGGCTGGCGGATTAAAGAGCAACTCAAAGCCGTGAAGATGGATGGGGATATTTTAAAGAAAAAATTTTTTAATATATCAAGGTGATTTTATTATGCCGAAAGAAGTTAAAGATTTTTTAATTGACCGTCACGAGTCGATCAAGCAGGCGATGCAGCGCTTAAGCAAGGTCGGGTCCAAACAGCTTTTTGTGGTTGACGATAAGGCAAGCCTTGTCGGAGCTTTAAGCGACGGGGATATTCGCAAATGGGTTTTAAAGGGGGGGTCTCTTCGGCAGAAGGTGATTAAAATTTGTAATAAGAAACCGATCACTGTGACTAAAAATTATTCTATCGAGTTTGTCCGTAAGACGATGCTCAAATTTCAAATACAGGCGATCGCGGTTGTGAGCGCCAAAAATTTTGTCAGCGATGTCCTTACGTGGGAAGAGGTTTTTGCCGGTAAAGTGCATGCCGCCAAAGAACATTTGGAGGCTTCGGTTGTGATTATGGCCGGCGGCAAGGGCACGCGGCTGGATCCTTTTACCCGTATTTTACCCAAGGCGCTTATCCCCATCGACGGGAAGCCTGTCATCGAAGTTATCATGGATAAATTCAATGAATATGCGATCAAGGATTTTTATATTACTCTTAACCATAAAGCTCGGATGATCAAGTCGTATTTTGAGGAGATGAACCAAAAATATCAGATTACGTATATCGAAGAAGATAAGCCGTTGGGGACAGCGGGCAGCCTTAAGGCATTGGAAAAAAAGCTCAAAGGACCATTTGTGGTAACCAATTGCGACGTCATTATCGACAGTGACTACGCGGATATGATCCATTTTCACAAGGAAAATAAACACGATCTGACCGTTGTGGTTTCCTGCCGGCATTATGTGATCCCTTACGGGGTCTGCGAAATCCAAGGCGGCGGTTTACTCAAGAGTATTGAGGAAAAGCCCGAGTATGATCTTTTGGTCAATACAGGGATGTATGTCATAAATCCCCATATTTTGAGCCTTGTGCCGAAGGGAAAATTATTTAATATGACGGATTTGATCTTGGCCGCGAAGCGAAAGAATTTTAAGGTCGGCGTTTATCCAGTCGATGAAAAGTCTTGGACGGATATCGGGCAGTGGGAAGAATATTATAAAGCGGTTAAGGAACTGGGTGTTAATTTTAAGGACCATGAACAATTATAAAATCCGGATTATTCCGCGTTTGGATATTAAGAACAATACAATTGTAAAAGGCATTCATTTAGAAGGCTTACGAGTCGTCGGTGTGCCTTCGCAAGCGTCTTTAAAATATTATTTTCAGGGCGCCGATGAGATTCTCTATATGGATGCCGTGGCCAGCCTTTATGAGCGCAATAGCCTTAAAGATATTATCCGACAAGTCGCAGAAGATGTTTTTGTCCCGCTTACCGTTGGCGGCGGGATACGGACGCTTGGGGATATTCAGGAAATTTTGCGCTGCGGCGCGGATAAGGTTGCGGTTAACACGGCGGCACTCAAGCGTCCTGAATTTATTCGGGATGCTTCAAAAGAGTTTGGGTCGCAGTGCATTGTCGGATCTATCGAAGCTAAAAAGTTGCACGAGGGACATTGGGAAGCTTATGTCGACACCGGCCGTCAGGCGACCGGCGTCGACGCTGTAGATTGGGCCAGACGATTGGTCGATTTGGGTGCAGGAGAAATTTTGGTTACTTCTATTGACCATGAAGGGATGCGCAGTGGATTTGAAATCGACCTTATCAAGCAAATCAATGCGGTTGTGTCTGTCCCCGTCATCGCGTGCGGCGGATGCGGGACTCCAAAACATATTCTAGATTTGCTGCAAACAACAGATGTCAGTGCTGTCGCGTGTGCTTCTGTTTTTCATTATGATTTATGTGATATCCCAACGCTAAAAAAGTATCTTGATGCCAACAATATCGCTGTGAGTTTAAGAGAGTAAAAACAGATGAATAAAAATCAGGATCATCAAGCTTGGTTTGGATTGCCTGCGGAAGTTAAGTTTTGCAAAATTTGCAATATGACCAACCAACGGCCCAATTCTGTCAATGAATATGAGCATACCCGTGCTTCTAAAAAAAAGACGATCCATTTTAACGCCGATGGCGTTTGCGCCGCCTGCCTAAATAAAGAAAAACAGCATCAAGGGATTGATTGGGAAAAAAGAGAAGAGGAACTTTGGGACATTTGCAATCAATACCGAAAAAACGACGGCAGTTATGACTGTATTGTCCCCGGCAGCGGCGGCAAAGACAGCGTTTATGCCGCGTGGCTGATCAAATACAAATACAAAATGCACCCTTTGACCGTGACGTGGTCTCCGCATTTGTACACGGACGTTGGCTGGCGAAATTTTCAAAGCTGGATACATAAGGGCGGTTTTGACAATTACCTTTTTACACCCAGCGGAAAAACGCATCGGCTTTTGACGCGTTTGGCGGTTTTAAATTTACTGCATCCATTTCAGCCTTTTATTTTGGGGCAGAAAACATTTGTTGCCAAAATGTGCGCGATGTTTAATATCCCGATTGCCTTTTATGGCGAGATGCCCGGCGAATATGGGACCACGCAGGGAGCGTGTGACAAGGCTGATGAAAAACAGTTTTCCAGCGGGTCCCAGTCGGGGTTTAGTACGGACATGTATGGAGGAAAAACGGTTGATGAATTGTGTTTAGGCGGTGTCCCAGTTAAAGAAATCATCGAAAAGCATGATGTCAGTCTTACGGATCTGATACCGTATTTACCGCTGGATCCTAAGATTGCAAAACAGAAAGATATTAAAATATTTTTTACAGGCTATTTTGAAAAGTGGGATCCTCAGGAATGTTATTACTTTGCTGCTGAAAAAATTGGTTTTGAAGCTAACCCGGTGCGCACCGAGGGGACATATTCAAAATACAATAGTTTGGATGATAAAATTGACGGGTTTTTTTATTATACGTCCTATATTAAATTTGGCATGGGGCGTGCCATGCAAGACTCAGCCCAAGAGGTGCGCAATAAAAAGATCACCACCGATGAAGGCAAAGCGCTTATTAAGAAATTTGACGGAGAATTTCCTCTGCGATATTACAAGGAATTTTTGGAATATGTCGGGTTGTCTGATGAACAGTTTAAGAATTTGTGCGACAATTTTCGATCTGATCATCTTTGGACTAAGGTTAACGACCAGTGGAAATTACGGCATACGGTCAACGGCGACGGGGCTGATGACTAGAATTTTGTCAAAATGAAAATTTGTTTGGAAAAAATTTGGGAGTTTAGAAATGCTTAAAGAAAAAATTCTTTTGACTATCTGCGCCCGCGGCGGCTCCAAGGGGGTTGCCAATAAAAATATCCGCTCTTTGTGCGGCGCGCCTTTGATCAGCCACACGATAAAGCAAGCCAAAAGCTGGGGCCGTGCGGATAAAATCATCTGCTCAACGGATTCACGTAAAATAGCCCAAATTGCCAAAGACTCTGGCGCAATCGTTGCCTTTATGCGCCCCTCAAATTTGGCAACAGACAAGACAGGGAAGCTTGCGGTTTTACAACATGCCTTAAAAACAATGGAAAAAATAGACAAGACAAAATATCCGGTTCTTGTCGACTTGGATGTTAGCGCGCCACTTAGGCACGTTGAAGATATTGAAGGAGCGTATCAATTGTTTTTGCAAAAAAAAGCGCATTCGGTTGTCAGCGCAACCAAAGCCCGACGCAATCCATATTTTAATATGCTCGAAGTAAAGCCAAGCGGTTTGGCCGTGTTGGTTAAGAAATCGTCCAAACCATTTTTAAGACGTCAGGATGTCCCGCCGATTTATGATATGAACGCCTCAATTTATGTTTATGCCAGAGATTTTCTTTTAAGCCCTCAAACAAAAACGTGTTTGTCAAAAAAAACTTTCGTCTGGGAAATGCCGGAGTCGTCAGCTTTTGATATTGATTCTGAATTTGATTTTCAATTAATCGAGTTTTTAGTCAGCAAAGGAAATGTCACGCTATGACAGATTATTTAAAGAA
>CAZWOH010000005.1:0-19444 GCA_964635405.1 uncultured Planctomycetales bacterium
AAGTCATTCGCTTAGACGGCAACAAAGTGTCGCTGCAGGTTTTAGCCGGAAGCCGGGGGGTTTCGACGGATGATCAGGTTCGTTTTTTAAATGCACCGATGCGTGTATCTTTTTCGGAAAATTTGGTGGGCCGCATTTTTAACGGGGCCGGTCTGCCGCGCGATGCAGGGCCTCAGTTAACGGAAAATATGATCAGTATTGGCACCCCATCGGTCAATCCGGCCAAGCGCATTGTGCCTCGTCGGATGATCCACACCGGCATTCCGATGATTGATGTTTTTAATTCTTTGGTCGAATCGCAGAAGCTGCCGATTTTTTCTGTGGCTGGAGAGCCATATAATGAGCTTTTGGCGAGGATTGCGATGCAGGCAGAAGTCGATTTGATTATTCTCGGCGGCATGGGTCTTAAGTATGACGATTATCTTTTTTTTCGTGACACGCTTAAGATGCATGGATCTTTGTCAAAATCTGTTCTTTTTATTCACACAGCATCAGACCCGACGGTCGAATGTTTGCTTGTGCCGGATATGTGTCTGGCTGTCGCCCAGGAATTTGCTCTGCAAGGCAAACGGGTGCTGGTTTTGCTCACGGACATGACGAATTTTTGCGACGCTCTAAAGGAAATTTCGATCACTATGGAGCAGATTCCCTCGAATCGCGGTTATCCCGGCGATCTCTATAGCCAGTTGGCGGGCCGTTATGAAAAGGCTGTTGATTTTGACGGGGCCGGTTCGATCACGATTCTGGCGGTGACGACAATGCCCGGGGATGATGTTACTCATCCGGTGCCGGATAATACTGGGTATATCACCGAAGGCCAATTTTATTTGCGCGGCGGACGTATTGAACCGTTTGGAAGTTTGAGCCGTTTAAAGCAGCAGGTCAATGGCAACACGCGCGAAGACCATCGCGCCATCATGGACCGGATGATCCAGATGTTTGCGGATTACCGTTTGACGCTTGAGAAACGTTCGATGGGTTTTCAAATGAGCAGTTGGGACGAGAAATTACTGCGATATGGCAAGTGCTTTGAAGAGCATCTGATGGATTTGTCGGTCAATATGGATCTTCATCTGGCTTTGGACCGCGGATGGAAGATTTTGGCGGACATTTTTGAGCCGAATGAAACGGGAATCAAGGAATCGTTGGTCAAAAAGTTTTGGCCATCAAAATAAGATTTGCGGATTATACAATATGGCAAAAATCAAATTGACAAAAGGCGAGCTCAAAAAACAGCGCGATCTTTTAAAACAATTCCAGCGTTATTTGCCGACTTTGCTTTTAAAAAAACAGCAGCTGCAGGTAAAAATTTTGGAAGTTCGCCGTTTGATTGATCAGCAACAAGACGCAATTAGCCAGTTAGAGCAAAAGCTCAATGTCTGGATCGGGCTTTTGGCGGATCCGCAGTTGGGCGAAATTGATTTAAAGCTTTGGGTTGTCCCGACGGAAATTAAGACGGATACCGTCAATATTGCGGGTCTTGCTTTGCCGGTTTTGCGCCAGCTGCGTTTTCGGGAGGCTGATTACGATTATTATACGACCCCGTTTTGGGTCGATTTGGCTATTATACAGTTGCGTGATTATTTTAAGCTCGTCGTGCAGGCGCATATTTTAAAGCAACAGTTAATCTTGCTGGAGGGACAATTGCGCATCACAACCCAGCGGGTCAATTTATTTGAAAAGGTCAAAATTCCTGAATCTCTTGAAAATATCCGCAAGATACGGATTTATTTGGGCGATCAAATGACCAATGCGGTTGGGATTTGTAAAGTGGCGAAAGCAAAAATTTTGCAGGCGGCGTGAAGGGGTCTTGCAGTGGCGATCGTTAAAATGAAAAAAGTTTATCTTGTGACGCAAAAGAAAGACGCCAGCGCTGCGTTAATTCGTTTGCGGGAAATCGGGGTCCTTCATCTGCAGGCACAGCAGGCGCCTTTGGGGCGGGATATTGAGCAATTAGAGCAGAGAATCAGAATTGTCCAAAACACGTTGGGAATTCTTTCGTCGCAAGATACGGCCGGACAAAATTTGGACTTGGACGATTGGCAGAGCAAGGCTGAAGAAATTCTCGGGTTTGAAGATGTGATTTTAAGGCTTAAGGAAAATATCGCCTTCGGGCAAAGTCAAATTGACTTTTGGCAGGCGTGGGGAAATTTTGATCCGCAGGAGATCAAAAATTTGGCTTTGCAGGGCGTTGAGGTCCATCTATGCGAAATTGCGGCTAAAGAATTCAAAACCGTTGATCCTAAAATCGTTTTGGCGGTATTGCACAAGACAAAGGTTTTTGTTCGCTGTGTGCTAAACTGCCCGGCCGAAAAATTGCCTTTTCCGTCGATAAATCTGCCGGACAAAAGTCTGCAGACGATGCGTCAACTGCAAACTCAGGACAAAGAGCTTTTGCACAAAACACAAAGACAGCTCAAGGCCCAGGGCAGGTATCGTCTGGCGTTTGAACGAATTTTAAAGACGCTCACAGAGCAGTTAAATTTTGAAAAAGCGCTTGGCGGCATGGGCGAAAGCGGGCCGCTTGTTTTTGTCAATGGGTTTTGTCCGGTTGACTGTTGCTCCAAATTGGAAGCGGCAGCCTCGCAGGAGCATTGGGTTGTTTTGACGACCGATCCGGATCCCGGCGACCCGGTTCCGACTTTGCTCAAAAATTCAAGGTTCGTTGAATTGATCAAGCCGGTTTTTCAATTCATGAGCATTATCCCCGGGTATAGGGAAGCGGATGTGAGTTTTTGTTTTTTGGCGTTTTTTAGTGTTTTCTTTGGGATGCTTATCGGCGATGCCGGCTACGGCGCTGTGTTTATGCTGGCGACTGCATTTTTTTATCGGAAGATGAAAAAGACACTGAAGGATTTTACGCCGATTTATTTGACGTATCTTTTAAGTGCTTGCGCGGTTCTCTGGGGAATTTTGACGGGAACGGTTTTTGGTGTGTCTTTGTTTGGGCATATTTTTAAGCCGGCGTTTCCGTGGCTGACAGAAGAAAAAAATGTCCAGCTTTTGTGCTTTAGTCTGGGGGCGACCCATTTGACGATTGCCCATATTTGGCGTTTGTTGCGAAAACTCCCGTCGTTTTTAGCGTTTGCCGATGTCGGGTGGATCGTGATTGTCTGGGCGGCTTTTTTTTATGCAAAAAAATTTATTTTAAGCGCAGCATTGCCGGATATTGTCAATCCTGCGGCCCTTGTCGCTTTTGGCGTTATTGTTATGTTTTCGCAATCGTTTGAAGATATTAAAAAAGATGTCGGCAGTTTTGTGATCAGCGCTTTATTGACCGTGTTGGCGGTTGTCAGTACGCTTATCGATGTCATTTCGTATATCCGGCTTTATGCCGTCGGGATAGCGGGGCTCGCGTTGTCTGAGGCGTTTAATCAAATGGCTTTGGCGGCGGGATTTCATAATTTGTTTTTGGGGATCGGCTCGGTTTTGATTTTGGTTGTGGGGCATGCTTTGAATATTCTTTTGGGGATGATGGCGGTTATGGTCCATGGATTGCGTTTAAATATTCTCGAATTTTCGGGTCACCTGAGTTTGGAATGGACGGGTGTTGAATATAATCCATTTCGTAAATTTGAATAACAAGGAGAAAAAAGATGGAAACCGTGACGACGATCAGTCAATTTAAAGATTTGGGCGCTATTTGTGTGTTGGGCTTCTCGGCGATTGGCTCGTGCCTGGGCGTTATGTACGCCGGTTTGGCGGCCATTGGGGCATGGAAAAAAGGTTTTGTCCGAAACAAGCCGGCGCCGTTTATTTCACTGGTTGCTTTTATTGGTGCCCCGTTGTCGCAAACGTTTTATGGAATGATTTTGATGAACAAAATTGTCGAAGTTCTGCCTAAGGGAAACTATTTTTGGGCGATCGGTGTTTTTGCCGGGATCGCTATTGGCTTGAGCGCTTTCGGGCAAGGAAAAATCGGCGCGGCTGCGGCCGATGCGATGGGAGAAACGGATAAAGGGTTTACCAATTATATTGCCGCGATCGGGATCATTGAGTCCGTCGCTATTTTTGTGATGGTTTTTACGCTTTCGCTTCTTGACAAGCTGGCATTATAATCTATTGATTTTTTAGGAAATAAGCTTTATAAAGGTTGAACTTTTTGTGGGGGCGGCACTGATTTCTCTGAAGAAAATTTTAGGAAATCAGTACTCGCCCATAATTTTTCTAAAGGTTAATTTTGATAGAAAGTGATTTTGTGGGCGGCACTTGCTTATCTAAAAAAGTAAAAGATGTCGCAAGTACTCGCCCAAGATTTTCCTAAAGGAAATCTTGATTGTAAAAAGAAATCTTGGGCGGTTAGCTCAACTGGTTAGAGCAATTGACTTACATTCAATAGGTTGAGGGTTCAAGTCCTTCACCGCCCATTTTTTGGATTAAAAATTTTCTTTACAAAATAGAGTTCAAACAGTAAACTCATTTTACATTTTTGATGGGGTCGTCCGGAAAATCGGTCAAGACCCTGAAACTTCTGAAATGATATTTTTAAAGTTATAAAGTATTTGGGGTCGCCCAGAAAACTGGACAAGACCCCAACTTTGCTAAAGTAATATTTTTAAAGTTATAAAGTATTTGGGGTCGTAGTGTAGCCTGGTTAACATGTCAGCTTGTCACGCTGAAGACCGCGAGTTCAAATCTCGTCGACCCCGCCAAATAAAAAGCCCCATTATTGGGGCTTTTTTATTTGGCAGTGGTTAATAAGAATAAACGAGCGCAAGCGAGCGACTGAGCGTAAGCGAAGGAGTCCCGCTTGCCGCAAGGCAGAGGCGGGATTCAAATCTCGTCGACATTTCACTTATTTTACGCGTTTGAGAATTTTGACCGCATGATTAGACCACCAGCGTGGCGTAGCATCCCAATTCCCAAACTGAGTTTCAACAGCAAAATGGGCTTGGATATAGTTTGTCAGTGTTGGGCAGAAATTTTCATTCATACACCCAATTCCAGGTTCATGGCATCGGTTGGATAATAAGACCCAGTTTACCCTTTTTTTTTCAAGGCTGTTAATTATTTCGAGTTGCTGCTGCTGTTGATAATCAATGATCATAACCATGAGAAGTTTTGTTGGCGCTTTTTTTTCTGTCAGAAAATAATAGAGTGGATCATAGGGAAGGGCTAAAAATAATTCATTTTTTTTAAGGTGGCTATTAAGGTAGGCGGTCGCTTCTAGCACCGTTTGAACCCAGGACGAGTCGTTGCTAATTTCAATATTTGTGTTTGAAATTTTAAAGGGTGTTCGTTGCATTTGATATTGTGAATATAAAATTGAATTCGGAATTTGAATAAAAGCGATGGTAAGAATGAATAAGGCAACAAATACTTTTTTATAGACAGAGGCGGCGTGAAGGGCACAGCCAATGATGCCGAACATCAAAAGAATTTTAAACGGTTCAGCCCAATATCCTTGATAAAATGCTCCGACCATAAGAAACTCATGCAAAGACAGAACATAAAAAATCATTGTTGCAAAAAATGCCAGAAGAATTTGTTTTTGAAGCGACGGATCGAGGCTTTTTTTGTTGCAAAGAATAACGCATTGTAACCCTGCCGTATTGATCAAAATAGCAAAAGCAATATCAGCCCACGAAGAGAAAATATGGATTATCAATTGATATCCGTTTACTAAAATATTAATTGGGATGCTGTTTGGCTGCTGGCTGCCAAGAATTCCACTGATATAGTAAGCGTTGGCATTGCCAAAATAAGGCAGGCATTGCCGGATATAGTAAAATGGTAAATTTTGTAAAAAGAGCCAATAAATGAAAATGATTATCGACGGAAGTCCTAAAAGAGCTAGAAAGTAAAATGAGGCAGGATGTTTTTTTTCGATGGAACATTTAACAAAAACAATGATTGTTGTTGATAAAAGTGCTGCGAAACCAAAATTAAGTTTGATCAGCGCAAGAACAAGGACAAAAATCAGGCTGATATACAGAAGCTTTTGATTTGAAGATTTAATATACCGCAGGATGCAATAGCTGATTAATAGTAAAACAGCAAGCCCGCCAGCATGATTGAAAGTATTTGGGAAGTCTTTTAGGAATATCCAGAACCAAATGGCTCCGATGGCGGATATAAGGCGAGGAAAGAATAAGGCCAGGTTAAAGTAAATCAACAGGCCTGCCGTAAGAAGTAACAAGTATTTCCCCAGCAAAATACTTTGAATGCCGCCATTAAATATTTTTAGAAATAGGGCATAATAATAAGGCATCGCTGGCCCGTAAAACCACATAAAATCTTGATAGGGAAGGTCGCCTTTTAAAATGGCTTGTGCTGCATAAAGGTTAAGACCGTGATCTCCTTGCGAAAGAAAAGGAATAAACGTTGTGAGAGGTTTTAAAAGAAGGGCCCCGATAGTTAGCAGAGCAAAGAAATAAGATTTATGACCAACCCCGGAGGGTGGGAAGTTAATTTTCAACGCGAGTTTTCCGTTTAAATACCCGTGTCCCATGATTGACCGACCAGCCGGCCGGTTTTTTCCATTCGCCAAATTCTGCGACGGGCGTAAAATTCTTTTCAAGATATTTAAAGATAAGAGGGCAATAGGTTTTGCCAAAAATCCCCAATCCGCGTTCAGCGGATGCAGCTCTATTAGAGAGGACAACCCAATTGGTATGGTTGTCTTCTAGTTCCTTGATGATCATCATTTCCTGCTCTGGCGGGATGTTGATATGTTCAAAGAAAATCAATTGGCGGGTGGGAGATTTTTTGTCGGTCAAATAATAATATAAGGGATCATACGGCAGGGCGAAGAAATTCTCATCGCGTTTTACGTTATGCACTAAATATTCCGTTGTTTTTTGTACGGTTGCAAACCATTCTGGAGAATTTCCGCCTGTCACATGCCCGCGCGGCAGCGTCAAAAGCTGTTGGGGAATTTCCTTGCTCTGGATGACATTGACACTGTTAACAAATTGTAGAAAAATGACAACAAAGAATGCGCCAAAGAGGATTTTTTGCAATGACGGGGTAATATTTTTAACAGCGTATCCGATGACAAAAAAAAGCATCATTGTGCTAAAAGGTGTTGCCCAATAACTGCGATAAAGAACGCCGCTTAAGAGATATTCATGCAGATTCACAAAATAAAGAAATGCTAATAACAAAAAGGCTGTAGCAACTTGCGTGCGTTGAACAAGCGGGATTTTTTTTGAAAAGATTTTAGTTAAACTTAAAACAATTGTCGCTATTGTAAAGAGAGCAAAAACAGCGTTTGAAGGCGAGGTTTTTGTGTTAAAAATAATGGCTTTGCCCAAAGCTTTTATGGAATTCCAGAGAGTTGAATGATACGGCTGATCGCCTGTCAAGTATGGCATGCATTGGCGGATTTCAAAATTAGCCAGCCGGTGCAGTAAATAAAAATAGATGGCAAAGACCAAGAGTGGCACAAGAATTCCGGCGGCATGGGCCAGACGTTTTTTTCCCGTTGTCTGGGCGACGTGGTTGAAATAATCAAAGATGCGATAAAAAATAATCAGCGCAAAAAGATTGGCCAGCCCAAAATTGATCTTGATAAGCGATAGAAGAAAGACAAAAAATAAGCCAATAGCTAAATAATAAGTCCGCGGGTTAATCACATAAGCAAACAGGCAAAACGTGAGCGCCAAAAGGCAAGTGATCCCGCCGGCGTGATTGTAGGTAAAATAAAAGTCCGGTTGAAACGTCCAAAACCATAAGGCGGCCATAAAAGCAAAGAGTACCGGAATAAAGCGCGAGAGCGAAAAAAAGATCAGGGTTCCGCTTATGACGGTCAATAAAATTTTACCGACGAGAACGCTTGGGATCGCTACACCGAATATTTTAAAAAATAGAGCATAATAGTAAGGCATAAGGGGGCCGTAGACCCACCAATAGTCCTGATAAGGGATTTGCCCGTTTAAAGTTTGCGCGAAGACATAGAGATCGCGGCCGTGATCGCCTTGCCCGATGACAGGTGCAAACGCAGCCAGATGAAACAGTAAAAACAGCCCCGCTAAGGGGACTAAAAGAAAAGCTGTAACGCGGTAGTTCATAAGTGTTATACTGTGATTTCCGTCGTTGTTTGATTTTGGATTTTATTATAGCGTATTTTAAAAAATTTTATCAAAGAATCAGGAGAAAACATGGTGACCTATGAAGATTTTAAAAAATTGGAATTAATTGTCGCTCTTATCAAGGAAGTTAAAGAACATCCCAACGCGGATCGGTTATATGTTTTAAAGATTGATGCCGGCAATGGAGAAAAACAATTGGTCGCCGGCATTCGTGCCAGCTACAAGCCCGATGAGCTTGTTGGCCGCAAAGTAGTCGTAATCAATAATCTCGAGCCGGCCGTCATTCGCGGCGAGGCATCCAATGGGATGATTTTGGCCGCCTCCGGCGAGAATGGCCCGGTTATTCTGTTGCCGGAAAAAGACGTTCCCATCGGGGCAATAATAAAATAGTTGGAATATCAATGTATGTTTAAGGATTTCGAACAATTTGTCACCTCGAGCGTTTGCCTTAAGTGCGATGGCTGCTGCCGGTTTAAAGAGGCCGACAGCCGTTGGCGTCCGTATATCAGTGAAGTCGAAAAGAAAAGTATCGGACAAAAGATTTTTGGACCATCGGCAGTCTTGCCCGACGGAAAAATCGGGACAACGCCTTGCCAGACAGGTTTTTTGTGCCATTTTTTAAATAACAAAGATAATACGTGCGGTATTTATCACGCCCGGCCGTTTGATTGCCAACTGTATCCTTTCCTTTTGGGAAAAGAAAAAGATACGCCTGTCGTCTATGTCCATTTGAATTGTCCGTATGTTCAAGAACATTTTGGCACGCCCGTTTATCAAGAGTACGTCGAGTACTTAAAAGAATTTTTCTCAAAAAGCAATGTGCGCGCTTTTTTAGCGGCCAACCCGAGTCTTTTGACGGACTACTCTTCTTATCGCGACGAATTGGATTATGTTTGCAGGCTTTCTTTGGAGTCATGTTAAATGCCTTGTGAGCTTTTGTCGTTTCAAGCCGCGTTTGACCGGTATCTGCAAAAAACCTCCACAGCGCTTTCCAGCCGATCTTTTGTGAACATTTATGCCTGGCAGGATTTTTTTCAATTTCGTTTTGAGGAAATCGACGGGAATTTGTGCGTTTTTGCAACCGAAGAAGCCGGGAGCTTTTTGTATCTGCCGCCTTTAGGTGAGTCGATAAGCCTAAAGGCTGTTGCATATTCTTTTGAGCGGATGCGCCAGCTTAATAAATCGTCGTCGGTGACCCGCATTGAGAACGTCAGCCAAGAACAGCTTAAATTTTTTCCGGCTGACAAGTACAAAATTTACAGGAAAGGTTATGAATATTTATATTTTCGAAATGACCTTGTCAGCCTTAAAGGCCAGGCTTATAAATCCAAGCGCCATGCCTGCCATCATTTTGAAAAAAAATTTTCATCCGGCTTTTTAGCCTATGACCCGTCGATGACCCTGGAGTGTCTGGAACTTTTTGCAGAGTGGCAAAAGCATAAGCGCTTGACGCTCAAAGACGATATCGATTTAGCGCTCTTGGAAGATGCGGTCAGTGTTCACCGTCGGGTTTTGACGGATTTTAAACTGCTTAACGTGCTTGGCCGCGTTGTGCAGGTCAACTCCAGGATTGTTGGGTACACTTTTGGCTATTTTGTCGGGCAAGAAACATTTTGCGATCTTTTGGAAATTACACACCCGCAATATTCGGGTTTGGGGGCGTATATTTTTAATCAGCTTTGTCAGGACCCGGCCCTTGCGAAGGTGAAATTTATTAATGTGATGGATGATTTTGCGCCGCAAAACGTCAATCGCACAAAGATGTCTTTTCGTCCGGCTGCTTTGTTGCCGGTTTATAATCTCAGCCTTTTGGGTTAAATATATGGAAATCCGCTGTTACGATTTGAAAGCCAGCCCGTGCGATTTTTTAAGCGCGGTCAAAAAACAGCCGGGCGTGTTTCTTTTAGAAAGCAGCCTTTTTAATTTTGAACGGGGGCGATATTCATTTTTGGGTTTTGATCCGTTTCTGACGGTCAAAGGGGATGATTTGGCCGCTTTTAAAAATTTGGAAAAAATTTACCGGCGTTTTGCTCATCCGGTCAAAAATTGCGGGACGCCTTTTTCGTCGGGAATTGTCGGGTATTTGAGTTATGATTTTGGCCTGCAGTTTGAAAAAATAAAAAATCAATTTGGTCCGTCGGGCTTGCCGGGATTTTATTTCGGTTTTTATGATTGCGTGATGACAATTGATCATTACCAAAAAAAACTTTTGGTCAGTTCCAGCGGGTTGCCGCAAACGACGGCGTTTTCCCGTAAAAAGCGCGCTTTGTTTCGGTTGAAGGCTGTTGAGGAACTTATAGAGAGATTGTCGTCGAAAAAAAATCCACGATTTCCAAATGCCAGAAAGCCGGTTGATTTCAAAAGTAATTTTACTCAATCCGCTTATTGCAATGCGGTCAAAAAAGCACTAGATTACATTAAGCTTGGCGATATTTATCAGGTGAATTTGGCCCAGGAGTTTTCGTGCCGGTTTAACGCGCCGGTTGACGCGCCAAATCTTTATACGGCCTTACGCGGACTTTCTGCGTCGAACTTTGGCGGTTATTTGGATTGCGGACGATCGCAAATTGTCAGTTCTTCGCCGGAGTTGTTTTTGCGTTTGCAAAATGGTTGTGTTCAAACGCGTCCGATGAAAGGGACCCGTCCGCGCAGCAACACGCTTTTGGAAGATCGGCAAAGAAATTTAGAACTGCGCCGCAGCGTCAAGGAAAAAGCCGAGCTTTTGATGGTCACAGATTTGGAGCGCAATGATTTGGGGCGCGTATGCGATTTTGGGTCGGTCAAGGTCAAAAGGGTCCGTGAAATAGAAAAATACCGTACCGTTTATCAGGCAACATCGACGGTGACAGGGCGTTTGGCGAAAGGCAAGAGCGGTTTTGATTTGATCAGCAATTGTTTTCCCGGCGGTTCGGTCACCGGATGCCCCAAGATCCGCGCGATGGAGATTATCAATGAACTTGAGCGCTCGGCGCGGGGGATTTATACGGGAGCGTTGGGGTACATGGATTTTGGCGGGGATTTGGCGTTTAATGTGCTTATCCGGACCATGCTTGTTGAGGGCCGCAAGGTCAGTTTTCACGTCGGAAGCGGTATTGTGGCCGATTCCAAGCCTAGGGAAGAATACGAGGAAACTTTAGTCAAAGCGCAAGCCTTAAAAGAAAGTTTACACTATGAAAATGCTAACAATCTATCTTGATGGCGAGTATAAAAAAGTTTCCGAAAGCACACTCAAAGCTTTGTCGCCGGGGTTGCTCAAGGGTTTGGGCGTTTTTGAAACCTTGAACAGCGAAAACGGCAAGGTGTACTTTTTGGCAGAACATTATCGACGGTTTTTGCACGGGGTTGACCGCTACATTTTGCCTAAACCGCCGGCGCTTGGAGAAATTAAAAAGATTTTAAAGCAACTTTTAAAGGAGAACCAGTTGCAAACTTCCCGTATCCGGTTTGCGGCCTGGCGAAAAGGCTGGCAGTTGCATTTTTCGATGATGGCCCTTGAACGCTTGCCGTTTCCTGAGTCTGTTTATCGTCGGGGATTTTCGGCGTGCATTTATCAGCGGCCGTTGGACAGGTCGTTTCATTTGGCCAAAGTCAAAAGCCTGGATTACGGGTTTTTTCTTAAAGCCTACGAATATGCGCTCAAACACAAATGTCACGAAGCGCTGCTTTTAAATAGCAGCGGACATATTGTCGAAGGCAGCCGCAGCAATGTGTTTTTTGTTAAAGACAATAAGCTGGTAACGCCTTCCTTGCAGAGCGGTTGTCTGGCAGGCGTGACCAGGCAGGCGGTTGTGTCGGCCTCCAAGAATTTAAAGATCCGAACATCGATGGCCCATGTGACGCTTGCGGATCTTAAAAATTTTGATGAGGCTTTTTTGACGAACGCTTTGGTGGGGATTATGCCGCTTGTGAGTGTTGCAGGCCATAAAATCGGCAGCGGGCATCCCGGGCCTTTGACACAGCGTTTGTCTAAAAGTTATGAAAAATTAAGCCAGGCTAAAAGCACTTTTCTGGTATGATATATTTCCCCATTATTTAAAAAGAGGAGATGAAGCATGCGATTGATAAAAATTTTCTTGGTTGGTTTCTTTTTGTTTTTGGGCGTCAGTTCTGTTGTCCGGGCCCAAAGTGAAGAAGTCGATATTTCTTCGTCGCAGGCGCGTAACTTAAGCGACCCGAAGTGGCAGCAAACGCTTGATGAGGTCGCCTCCCAGACCAAGGAATTGTTGACCGAAAATGAAAAGCTAAGCTCTGAATACGAATTTTTGCAGGAAAAGGTTTCGACCTTAAGGGCGGATTTGGAAAAGACCAGAACCGAAATCAAACAGATCCAGGACAAAAAACAAAAAGCGATGCCGTCGTCGTCCGGTCAATATAAGGACCAGACTGCGGAGGCTTCGGCCAAAATGACCGATTTGCAAAAACAGATTGACGAAATGGCTGCGGGCAATGAGGATTTGGAAAAAGAACTCGCGGACATTCAAGAAAAAAACCGTCTCTGGAGAATGAAAGTTTCAACGCTCGAAACCCAAAAGCGCGACGCTAAACTCGACGCGAATTATAAAGAAGCTTCTGCCGGCGCTGATTTAGATGACCAGACGCAAAGCTTGCAGGCCCAATTGGATAAGTCTTTGGCGGATGAAAAAGAATTGACGCAGGCTTTAAAAAAAGTCACCGCCCAGAACGAAAGTTTGCCGCAAGACCCGGGAGACCTTAAGAAAAAGAACCGGGATTTGCAGCAGAGGTTAAAAGTTTTAAAACGGGATATTGCCGCCGCGCAAATTCAAAATCAAAAACTGGCAAAATCAGCCAAAAAGTCTAAGCCGAAATCAAAAGGTGCTCCCGAGTCTTTGATCCGGCAGAAAAAAACGTTGGAAGTCGAAGTCGAAAAATTGACTAAGCAGTTGGATTCGGTGGGTAAAGCGGTCGGGCAATCCAAAGAAGCTTTGGAAAAAAAGCGCCAGCTGATGGATCAGATTATGCATTTGGATGCCGAAAACCAAGAATTGCACGCAAAAATTGATGCGCTTGTCGCAGAATCTCCGATGAGATAATTCCTATTTTAAAAAAGGGGGAAAGCTGTGGACGATATTTTAGAAATTTTAGCCAATGATGCGCGTTTAACGGCAGAGGAAATCGCCAAAATGACGCGGCGAAAACCGGCTGATGTTAAAAAAGCGATTAAGCAATACGAAGAGGACGGCACGATTGTCAAATATAAAACCGTGCTGGATTTGGACAAAATTCATGATGAACATTCTTCGTTTGTTCGGGCTTTGATCGAAGTGAGCATTACGCCGCAGAAGGATGTGGGGTTTGACAATGTTGCAGAGCGTATTTATAGTTTTCCCGAGGTAACCAGCTGTTATCTGGTCTCCGGCGCGTATGATCTTTTGGTCGTTGTTGAGGGCGAAAATATCCAGACAGTTTCTAATTTTGTCGCTTCCAAACTTTCGCCGATGGAAGGTGTGCGCAGGACCTCGACGCATTTTTTGTTAAAAAAGTATAAAGAAGACGGACAAATATTAAAAAAAATCAATAACCGCAAACGCTTGGCTATTTCGTATTAATTGCTGTCGGTATTTATGTAAGCTGATCCTAAAAAATCCTTTTTAGGCGAATAGCGCCATAGAGGCGCCAAACAATTGAGCCGAAAAAGGATTTTTAGGGTCAGCTTAATTCGACACACGTTATTAAACCTTTTAAAAATAATCTATGAAAATTGCAAAACGTGTTGAACAGTTAGCCCCGTCGGGGATTAGAGCTTTTTTTGATTTAGTCTTGGGGATGAAAGATGTGATTTCCTTAGGCGTCGGCGAGCCGGACTTTGTTACACCCTGGCATATCCGCGAAAAAGCGATTTCGTCTCTCCAGCAAGGATATACCTCTTATACGTCTAATAAGGGCATGCCGCAGTTGCGGGAAGCGATCAACAAATTCTTGGAGAAGCGTTTTGGCATTTCTTACGATTTTAATGAAGAAATGCTCATTACCGTCGGGGTCAGCGAAGGACTGGATTTGGCGTTTCGCGCGATTTTGGATCCCGGCGATCAGGTTTTGATCCATGATCCTTGTTATGTCTCTTATGCGCCGGTTGTGACTCTGACTGGCGGAGTGCCGATTATGTTAAAGACAGAACTTTCGACGGGTTTTAAATTAACGCCACAGCTTATTGAAGCGCATTGTACGCCTAAGGTCAAAGCGCTGATGATCAATTATCCGTGCAACCCGACGGGGACGTCGTATACCAAAAAAGAACTCGAAGCGATTGCCGCTGTTGTCCGCAAACATGATTTGATTGTCATAAGCGATGAGGTTTACGACGAGCTGACCTATGATTTTGAGCATACGCCGTTTGCGTCTTTAAAAGGCATGAAAGAGCGCACGATTTATTTAAACGGTTTTTCAAAAGCGTATGCGATGACTGGTTTTCGTTTAGGCTGGGCAGCGGGTCCGGCTGAAATTATCGCGGGCATGACAAAAATTCACCAGTACACGATGCTCTGCGCGCCTATTACCGCGCAGATGGCGGCGCTTGAAGCGGTCAAAAGCGGGTTTCGCGATGTGCAAGAGATGAAACGCGAGTATCTGCGCCGGCGCAACTATATTGTGCAGGCGCTCAATGATATTGGCTTGTCCTGCCATATGCCGCAGGGTGCGTTTTATGTTTTTCCGTCGATAAAAAGCACGGGAAAAAAATCGATGGATTTTGCCAAAGGCCTTTTGCATGAAAAGAAAGTCGCTCTGGTTCCAGGGAGTGCTTTTGGAGCGTCGTTGGATGACTTTATCCGTATTTCGTATGCGTCAAGCTATGACAATTTAAAGGAAGCGATCGTGCGGATTACAGAATATCTTAAGGGGTTGAAAAATGGCCAAAAAGAAAGAAAATGAAGCGGAGTTTCAAATCCGTTTTTATGAGGCGATTTTGCGTGAGGCGCCGGATTTTATTGAGGCTTTGATCGCTTTAGGCGATTTGTATACCTATAATGGCATGATCAAAGAAGGGCTGGATGTAGATATCAGGCTTTCGCGTCTTCGCCCGGATGACGGGATGGTCCTTTACAATTTAGCATGCAGTTATTCGTTGTTGCACGAAATTGATAAAGCATTTGGCGTAATGAAACTGGCCTTAGAATGCGGGTATGATGACCTTAATTATCTGGAAGCCGACGAAGATTTGGAACATTTGCGAAAAGACGAGCGCTTCCAGGAATATTTGAACCGTTACCGTCGTGAAAAACTCCCGCAACCGAAAACTTAAGAAAAAATGCCGTTCTTGTCTAAGCGGATTTTTGCGTTTGTGCTTTTGAATTTTCTTTTTGCGCCGGTGTGTTTCGGCCAAGAGGTTGCCCGCTATAACATCGATGCGAAGCTGGATGTTCTGACCAAAAAAATTACCGCCACTCAGACGACACAATGGACGAATCCAGGCCCCCAAGAAGTTTCTCATTTGGTGTTTCATATTTATCCAAACCGCCGTTACACCCCAGAGGAAAAAGATCTGCTCTGGCGCTTTGCTGGGTATTTTAAAGTCAATCCGTTTCCGGAAGGTTTTCAAACCGGCAGCATGCAGATTTTGTCTGTTACTCAAAATGGGCGGAAGTTAAATTTTGCAATTGAAAGCGAAGATAAGACGATTCTCAAAGTCGAGCTTCCCGACGCTCTCAAGCCCGGGGAGTCGGTGCAAGTGGTTTTGGATTTTTCCGTCGACATTCCACACATCGCTTTAAGTCGTTTTGGCTGGCACGACAATGTTTTTCGCATTTCCCGCTGGTATCCGATTTTAAGCGTTTATGACAAAGAAAAGGGGTGGAACAAAAATCCCGACTATCCGTTTCACCGCCCGTTTTTTAGTGAAGCGTCCCTTTATAAAGTCACTTTGACAACTCCCCAAGATCAAGTCATCGCGCATACAGGAAATCAGAGCGGCGAGTACCTTACCTCTGATGGAAAGAAAGTCAGCAGTTTTGAGACGCTCGATCCGGTCCGGGAATTTAGTTTTGCGATGAGCCGAGATTATCAAATTTTTAATGAAGAGTTTGACGGCATTCGAATCCAATCGTTTTATTTGCCCGGCGACGAGAAAGCGGCTCAGGCGGCAATTGTTTCTGCAAGAGACTTAATCAGGTTTTATGCAGAACAATTTGGAAAACTCCCCTACGAGCATTTTAGTATTGCCCCCGTTGATTTAGGTTACGGCGGGGAGCAGATGTCCGATTTGATTTTTATTGACCGCCGGGCGTATCAGATGCCAGGGATGATGAATCGGTATTTTGATTTTTTGGTCAGCCACGAAACCGGGCACCAATGGTTTTTTAATCTCGTCGGGGTCAATGAATATGAAGAGATGTGGCTTGAGGAGGGATTCAATTCGTATTTTATCGAGCGCTATTTGGCGCAAAAATATGGCGAGGATGGGGAGGTCATTGATTTTCCGTCGTGGTTTGAAAAGTTCGAATGGGCTTTGCCGAAATTGACTTTTAAAAATACGCGCGACACCCGTTACAAAGCGATTGCGCGCGTTGGCATGGACCATGCGATTGTCAGTGAGCTCTCAAGTTTTAGCGAGCCCAGCGCGATATTCTCCGTGACCTACGGTAAAGGTGCCCGCGTTTTGGGGATGCTCAAAAATTATATCGGAGAGGCGGCTTTTGCAAAAGTTTTCCAAAGGATTTTTGAAGAATACCGTTTCAAAAATTTGAGCGTACAGGAATTTATTGCGATCTGTGAAAAAGAGTACGGTGGAAGTTTGGCGTGGTTTTTTGATCCGTGGCTTTATTCGGACAAACAGTTTGATTATGCGCTTGTTGTAAAGGGCAGCCGGATTGTTTTAGAAAATCATGGCGGGATGGCAATGCCAGCAGAGATTGTCGTCGACAAAAAAGACGGCCGCCAAGAGCGCTTGACAACGACGCTTAAGCTCAAAGAACAAATTTCGTGGCCGCGAAAGGATGTCAAAAATATTGCCATTGACCCGCAGGCTAAGTTGCTGGACATTGACCGGACGAACAATTTTTGGCCGCGAAAAGTTCATATCAAGTTTGTGCCTTTGTATTTAGGTCTACATGAAATTTCAGCACTTTTGCCGGATGACAGGTATACGATGACCGTCGGGCCAGAGTTGGCCAACAATGGTTTTGGCCTCAAGGCGTCTTGGCAAAAACCGTACGACCAGATTTTTTATGCGGCCAGCGATTATGAATTTGGTGAAGCACTAGAGCATTCACGGGTAGGATATTCGCTTAAAAATGTTTTTAATACGCAGACGGTTTTGGGCGTTGAGGTTTCTAACACAACAGATTATAAAGATGGGGACGATGATTTAGTCAGCGGAAAAGTTTTTTTACGTCGCGAACTTTGGCCGGCGCAGTATAATATCGCGGATTTAAACGACCATGTTTCTATGTATCTTGTGCGCAACCAAAGTATTAACGATGGGGCGGATTTTTTGTCCGGTCGTGAAGGGATGCGCAATACCGATTATGGCCGACGCAAAGAAGCGATTGTGGGAGGCGCTTTTCATTTGGATCGCAGCGGCACCTCGCCGGATCCCTCGCAGGGATACAAGTTTGATCTGTTTGCAGAAAACGCGGGACACTTTTGGGGGGCGACACAGGCTTTTACCCGGGCAGCGATCGATACGAGTGTTTATGTGCCTGTGACTACAAAAACAAAGGCGGCTTTGCGTTTAAAATACGGCGGTGGTTACCCGGATGATAAAGCTTTGTTTTTTGTCGGGGGCATGGATGGTTTACGCGGGTATGAGCGCAAGTCTTTGCGCGGCGCGAATATGTTGTTAGGAAGTTTTGAGTATCGATTCCCCATTGTGGATAATTTGAAGATTTCTTTTCTTGATCATATCTTAGGACTGGAAACGATCGGCGGCGTTGTTTTTGTTGATGCGGGAGAGGCGTGGTTTTCGTCGGTGGCGTCTTCGTCACTTCGTAAAGATGCGGGTGTGGGCCTGCGTGTTGTCATTAACGTCGGGTCTTTGTTTGAAAAAGTGATTGTACGCGCCGACGTCGCCCAGGCGATCAATGACCGAAATGAGGACCATCCGCGGTTTTGGTTGGGCATCAATCATGCGTTCTAAATTTGGGAGGATTTTATGAAACATTTTCGTGAAGAGCTGTGGTTTAATACGCAAACCCGTCGAGCGTATATTAATATTACGAACCTTGTGCAAGCTGCGGTGGACAAAAGTTTGATTAAAGAAGGCTTGTGTTTGGTCAACGCGATGCATATTTCGGCAAGTGTTTACATCAATGATGATGAAAACGGTCTTCTCCATGATTATGACCAGTGGCTCGAAAAATTGGCACCCCATGAGCCTGTTTCTCAATATCGGCACAATGACACCGGCGAGGACAACGCGGACGCGCATTTAAAGCGTCAAATCATGGGACGCGAGGTCGTCGTGGCGGTGACAAAAGGCAAACTAGATTTCGGCCCCTGGGAGCAAATTTTTTATGGAGAATTTGACGGCCGGCGCAAGAAAAGAGTTTTGATCAAAATTATCGGGGAATAGGTGATTTTGAAGAGCCTTTAAAATTGGGATTAAAAGAAAGGAAATGAAAATGAGCTTGTTGGTTTTAGGGACGGTGGCGCTCGACAATGTCAAAACGCCGCACGGGGTCAGGCGCGATATGTTAGGCGGCTCGGCGACACATTTGGCGATGAGCGCGCGGCTTTTTACTGACGTGCATTTGGTCGCGGTAATCGGAAAAGATTTTCCGCAGAAGCATATTCAATTTTTAAAACGTAAAGGTATTGATCTTTCGTCTTTGAAAGTGGGGATCGGAAAAAGTTTTCGCTGGGAAGGCGAGTACAAAAAAGAAGACCTCAACACCGCTCTGACTTTAGCGACGGAATTAGGGGTCTTGGTCGGATTTGACCCGCATGTGGCGCTTCATCAGCGCAACATTCAAAATATTTTTTTGGCCAACATCGACCCGGACATCCAAATGGGTCTTTTGGCGATGATGCAAAAACCAAAACTTGTCGGGCTTGACAGCATGAACCTTTGGATTACGCACAAAAGACCATCATTGCTAAATTTGATGAAACGAGTTAATCTTTTTGTCGCCAATGATGCAGAGGCGCGGGCTTTGACCGGAGAATCCAATTTGATTCGGGCCGCAAAAGCGTTGCGGCGCTTGGGACCGGAATTAGTCATTATTAAAAAAGGCGAGCACGGCGTTTTGTTTGAAAGCGAGGATGTCAAATTTTCTTTTCCAGCTTTCCCGATTGACGAGGTCAAGGACCCGACGGGCGCAGGCGATACGTTTGCCGGCGGGGTCATGGGCTATTTGACAAAGGTCAATAAAATCAATGCCCAGACGCTTAAAACAGCTGTCATTTACGGAATTACCGTCGCGTCTTTTAATGTGCAGGGCTTTGGCAATGAAAAAACA
>CAZWOH010000005.1:19544-31419 GCA_964635405.1 uncultured Planctomycetales bacterium
TTACGGAATTACCGTCGCGTCTTTTAATGTGCAGGGCTTTGGCAATGAAAAAACATCAACGCTGACGATAGCCAAGATTGAGAAACGAAAAAAAGAACTGTTGGATTTTATTACCTATTGACGTCATTGCGAACGAAGTGAGTCCCTTTTGGGGCGAACGAAGTGAAGCAATCTTGTTTTTATATTAACAGTGGGATTGCTTCGTCACCCCTTCGGGGTTCCTCGCAATGACATTAAGGATATTATGAACAATCTTATCGAAAAAATCGGGCTGGTCACGGCGATTATTCTGCCGTTGTGGAATATCCCGCTGATCGCTAAAATTGTCAAACGCCGCTCGTCGGGGGATATTTCCCTAGCCTGGGTTGTGGGCGTATGGGTTTGCGTGGTTCTTATGGCGCCGTCGGGCTTTCAATCCAAGGATATGGTTTGGCGCGTGTTTAATGTGATGAATTTTATTTTGTTTACCGCCGTTTTTGTTGTGGTGCTTAAATATCGAAAGGCAAAAAACTGATCATGTCCGAAGAAATCAAAAAGAATTTTCGCTGCGGGATGGTTTCGATTGTCGGTCGTCCCAATGTCGGTAAATCGACGCTGTTAAATCGAATCCTCGGCGAAAAAGTTGCGATCGTCTCCAAGGTCCCGCAGACAACGCGCAATCAGATCCGCGGGATTTATACCGACGAGCGCGGACAGATTATTTTTGTCGATACGCCCGGGGTCCACAAAGGTGGCGACCAGTTGGACCGCTTTATGAACCAAAGTGCTTTTGGCATCACTTCAGAGGCGGATGTTATCATTCATTTAGTTGACGCCAATGACCGCGTCGGGTTAGAAGAGGAAGAATTAGTCTCGCGTTTGAATAGCCTTAAGGTCCCTGTCATTTTGGGGCTCAATAAAGTGGACCTAAAAGGCAAGACAATTGCTGAGTACATCAGCCTTTGGGAAAAGGTGGCGGGCAAGCCCATCCAAGAAAATTCGCTGATCACGATTTTGCCTTTATCTGGCAAGGATGGCACTAATATCAGCAAGCTCATCGACATTGTTTTTGAACTTTTGCCCGACGGACAAGCTCTTTATCCGCAGGATGCGGTTTGCGACATCCCGCAAAAAATGGTGATTGCCGATATTATCCGCGAAAAGCTTTATATGCTTGTCAAAGACGAGCTTCCGCACTCGATTGCGGTTGTCATCGATGTTGTCGAGCCGCGCAAGGGAAAATTGCTTTATATCCAGGCGGTCATTATCGTCGAACGCGATTCGCAAAAGTCGATTGTGATTGGCAAAAACGGCGCGCTTTTAAAAAAAGTCGGCAGCCTTGCGCGCGTTGAGCTCGAAGAGCTTTTGGAGTCCAAGGTTTTTTTGGAACTGTTTGTCAAGTCGCATAAAGATTGGCGCGACAGTACGAGTCTGTTGCAGGAAATGGGTTATCAGTCGATGTGATTTTTTTTAGAGGATTGTCTCCACGATGAGTGTGACGAATAAAAACATTGACCGCGTTGTCGCGATTTTAAAAGAGGCGCTTAAAAATTTGCCGGATCCTTCCGTCACGCTCGTCGGCAAAAAATGGAAAACGCCGTTTCATGTTCTCATTTCGTGTTTGTTAAGTTTGCGCACCAAAGACCAGACGACGTTGCCGGCCAGTGAGCGGTTATTTGCGCTGGCCAACAGTCCGTCGGAAATGTTGGAATTAAGCCTCGAAAAAATTGAAAAAGCGATTTATCCCGTCGGGTTTTATAAGACCAAGGCGCGGATAATCCACGGGGTTTGTCGGGATATTTTGGAAAAGTTTTCCGGCCAAGTTCCTGATGATTTGGATGTTTTGATGACCATGAAAGGCGTCGGCCGAAAAACGGCTAACCTTGTTTTGACTGAAGGCTTTGGCATCAAGGCCATTTGTGTCGATACGCATGTTCATCGGATTTCCAATCGTTTCGGGTATGTCAAAACCAAAGACCCGCATGAAACAGAAAACGCCTTGCGAAAAAAATTGCCGAAGAAGTTCTGGATTGATTATAATGCGATGCTTGTCCTTTGGGGACAGAATGTTTGCAAGCCCGTTTCACCGTTGTGTTCAATTTGCCCACTGGCTAAAATTTGCGGCCGCGTGGACGTAACGCAGAGCCGTTAAAGTATGTTAAAACTTTTTTTATTCCTTTCAGAAATCTTGGACAATCCGGTGATCGATGCCGACGGAAATATCGTCGGAAGACTGCACGATATTCCGATGAAGGTCAGCGAGGAGGAAATTTATCCGCGCAGCAAGGGGCTGATGATTTACCGAGGATTTTGGCATCGCGAATTTGCGTATGTGCGCATGGAAGACGTCAAGGAAATCGATGATCTGATCAAGTTAAAAATCCCGTCGGAAAAAATCGCTTTTTTAAAATCCCGTCCCCAACATGAATTTACTCTGCGCCATGATATTTTGGACCGCCAGGTCGTCGATACCGAAAACCGTAAAGTTGTGCGTGTCAATGACGCGCATCTTCTGCGCGTGGACAATCATCTTTATCTGGCGCACGTTGATGTCGGGATGCGCGCTTTGGTCCGCCGGTTGGAGTGGACGAAGTGCATCGATTTTTTTGTCAAAATTTTTTCTCCCCGTTCGCCGTATCTGACTCAGGAAGAATTTATCCCGTGGAAAAACACGCATGTTTTTACTTCGGAAAGACAAAAAAATGTCTTGCGGCTGGATGTGGCACGCCAAAAACTTTCGCAGATTCCTCCGACGGATTTGGCGGACATTATGCAGGACTTGGATATTTTTGGGAAACTCGCCCTTTTTAAATCCCTTGATGTGGCCCTGCAACGAAAAGTTTTTGCGGATTTGGCAACGCAGGAAAAACAGGACTTGATTGACCATATCGACGACAAGGAAGCCGCCAGTTTGATTGAAAATATTCCGGCGGATGAGGCCACGGACCTTTTGATGACGCTTTCGAAGGACACGATTTTGCGTCTGATGCGTCATATGGAAACCAAACAGTCAAAAAAGTTGCGCAAGCTTTTAGGGTTTACCCGGGATTCGGCCGGAGGGCTTATGACAACCGAATATTTGTACCTTAACCAGAATGCCGTCGTCGAAGATGCCCTGCAATTAGTCAAAAATAATGTCAATTATCCGGGCAATATCCACCACATTTATATCGTCGATGATTTTCACCGTTTAGTCGGGATGACCTCAATCCGCCGGTACATCCATTTGCCGGCGCAGACGCCGATCATGGACACGTGTTTTCCTAAAAAAGTTTTTGTCCGCACCTCGGATGGCATGGAAGAAATCGCTTTGCTTTTGGAAAAATACAAGTTTACGTCTATTCCTGTTCTTAGCGAAGATGATATTCTTCAGGGCGCAGTCACAACGGATGACGTGATGGAAGCCTTGATTTCGATTGCGTGGACCAAGTACAAAGAAAAATTAGCGTAACATTTCTCCGTCGGGGGAAATGCGGATTTGCTTAAAGGCAAATTTTATTTTTATTATTGCGTTAGAAATAAAATTGTGTTAATTTTTATACGGTTAGTTGAGGATTTTGGGGGTTCTCTTTTTAATATTTTAATCATTAACCTTTGGTGGAATTTTTACGGAGAATTATCCTAAAAAATGAAAACGCGAAAGACGCTAAAGGACCTTGCTGTTCAAAGGGTCCTTATTTTTTTGTGAACGATAGGACAATAAAATGAAAATCGGTATGACATACAATTTAAAATCAGATTGGCAAATCACCGACGGAGATATGGTTGACGGGAATGCCGAATTTGACC
This sequence comes from uncultured Planctomycetales bacterium, assembly GCA_964635405.1. Classification (GTDB taxonomy): domain Bacteria; phylum Omnitrophota; class Gorgyraeia; order Zapsychrales; family JANLHA01; genus JADLGJ01. Next base: position 23,313 of record CAZWOH010000005.1, read on the forward strand.
GTCCGCAAACGATTGATGATGTGGCAAGGATTTTTGAATCTTTTGGCCATACTGTCATTAAGATCGGGAATGTCCAGAATCTTTTGACGCAAATAAAAACTTTGGATGTCGATATTGTTTTTAATATCCATGAAGGGATTGGCGATCGCAATCGTGAGTCGCAAGTTCCCATTATTCTCGACCTTCACAAAATTCCTTTTACCGGTTCGGACGCGCTGACTTTAGGGATCACTCTGGACAAAATGGTCGCCAAAAAATGTTTTATGGCCGACGGTGTTCCGACCCCGCGTTTTTTTGTCGCCTATAATACTGACAATCTCGAAAAGCTCAACACGATTGGTTTTCCTCTTATCGTCAAAACAATGTGGGAAGGCACGTCCAAGGGGCTGTCCGAACATTCGCGCGTGGAGGATTTTGCGGCGCTTGCGCGTCAGGTCAAGCTGATTACCGAAAAATACAAACAGCCGGCCTTGGTCGAAGAATTTATTAGCGGCACCGAGTTTACCGTCGCTGTTATCGGTAATGAAAATCCGCAGGCCATGCCTGTAGCGCAGGTGTGTATCGGCGGCAATAGCGATTTGGGGGATCAATTTTATACATTCGAACTTACGCAAGGCAATGATGTACGTTATATCTGTCCGGCGAACATTTCGCCCGAGTTGACAAAAGCGATGCAGGCGATTTCGGTTGCGGCTTATCAAAGTGTCGGTTGCCGCGATTATGGGCGTGTGGATTTTCGTGTTGACCAAAAAGGCAACCCGTATGTTTTGGAAATAAATCCCTTGCCGTCTTTGGACCGCAAAGATGTTTTTAATCTTTTTCCAAAGGTGATTGGCACCACCTTTGAAGCAATTTTGCAGCAGGTTCTTAACTTGGCCCTGAAACGTTACGGCTTAATAGTCGGCGATGTGCAGAAGTCGGCGGCCGTTTCCTAAGACGGGTTAAGGCATGCCTCTTGGTTGAGGCTTTAAGGGAAGGAAAATCATGAATCCACTCGCAACCATTGCCAAGGACGCGCTTGTTAACGATAAGGTTTCTGTTAAACCGCAAATTCCATTAACAGATCGCGAGCAAGAAATTTTGGCCCTTTACAAAAACGCAACGCCAGTCGATTGGGAAGATTGGCGCTGGCAGCTTCGCAATCGTATCCGTACGCAAGAAGACATCAGCCGGATTTTGACGTTGACCCCTAAAGAAATTAAAGGGATTGAAGGCAGCGGCACAAAGTTGACGATGTCGATTCCGCCGTATTTTGCGAGTTTAATCGATGTGTCCGATGCCCGTTGTCCGATCCGTTTGCAAAGCGTTCCGTCCGCAGACGAATTAAAAACCGCTCCTGAAGAGATGCGTGATCCTTGCGGTGAAGACAAAAACTCGCCGGTGCATGGGCTTGTGCACCGTTATCCGGACCGTGTCCTTTTTCTCGTCAATGAAATGTGCGCGATGTATTGCCGTTACTGTACACGTTCGCGAATGGTCGGCGACGGTAACAGGACTTTAAGCACAGCGACTTACGAAAAAGCTTTTGAGTATATCCGTTCCAACAAAAAAATCCGTGACGTCCTTATTTCCGGCGGGGATCCTTTAACGATGAGCGATAATATCCTCGAATTTATTATTAAAAACGTTAAGGCGATCCCGCACGTTGAGTTCGTTCGTATTGGTACGCGTATTCCAGTGACATTGCCGCAGCGGGTGACGCCGCAGTTAATGGCGATGCTTAAAAAATACAGTCCGATTTGGATGAGCATTCATTTTAATCATGCCTGTGAAATTACCGACCGCGTCAAACATGCTTGCAATATGATTGCCGACAACGGAATTCCGATGGGCAGCCAGACGGTTCTTCTTAAAGGCGTCAATGACAGCCCGGCGGTGATGAAAAAGCTTATGCATGAACTTTTAAAAATTCGTGTGCGGCCCTATTATATTTATCAATGCGACCCGATTATGGGGTCGAAACATTTTCGTACTCCTGTCTCGGTCGGAATGAATATTATGGAGCATTTGCGCGGGCATACGACCGGCTACGCGGTGCCGACCTATGTGATTGACGCACCCGGTGGCGGGGGAAAAATCCCGGCCAGCCCCGGCTATATCGTTTCCCAGAGAGAGGGCAAAACAGTCCTTCGCAATTACGCCCATGAAAAATATACCTACTATGATCCGTAGTTTTGTTTTCACAAAACTCCTTGATTTTAAATAACATCGGGAGTATCTTGATAATGTCTTTCTAAGTTTTTTAATTAGAAAATTAATTTACGGGATCAATACAAACAGGAGGGGGAAAATGAAAAAATTAAGTGTTGTCCTGCTTGCCGGGGTTATGATGGCCGCTTTTGTCACGCCGAGTTTTGCGATGTTGCGTAAAGATTTGCAAAGCTCAAGAGGGACCGTAACTTATATTAATCCAGCCCGCACGGAACTCACCATTAAAGATAGCAGCAGCGGTAAAGAAGCGACTTTCTCCGGTCCAGTGCTTGCCCCATCTGTTGTCATGGGAAGCACGGTCATTATTTTATATAAGACCGGAACGACGGTCGCAAAAACAGTGCGTGTTATCCCAGCCAAAAAAGCCGGCGCACGAGCTGCAGCTGCACCAGCTTCCACGTATAGTGCTCCTAAAGCGATGGCTACCCAGCCGATGTATGGCATGCCTAAAACGACAGTCCCTGCCAAAAAAAGCAGCTGGTAAGCTTAAGTTTTTATCGATAGAAATCTCCCGGGCCGCTATGAATTTGATAGCGGCCTTTTTTATAGACGGAATATTTCAACTTTACAATTAGGAGAACTCGGTTATAATAGCCGTGTTTTTAAATCAGCAGTACTGTGTTACCTAAATTGTTTATAGTGGAACACAGCACAACACTGCGCTTTTTTAAAAGTAAGCACTGTAAAGGATTAATGTAACAGCGCAGTATCATTCAAATATTATATTTAGCGAAGGCGGTGAATTTTATTATGGTGGAAGTTAAGATCACGGACAAAAACGGCTTTGAAAAGGCCATGCGCATTTTTAAGAAAGCGTGCCAAAAAGAAGGTTTCCTCGTTGAAATCAAGGAACGCCGGTATTACTCAAAGCCTTCAGAACGCAAAAGACACAAAAAAAGTTTCTAATATGGCTAAAAATAGCCAACATATCGCTATTCTCGTCGAAGATCAGTATCAGGTTTTGGAAGTTTGGTACCCGCTTTTGCGCCTTGCAGAGGCGGGTATCCGTGTCACAACAATCGGGACCGGAAAAAAAGATACGTATCACAGCAAGGAAGGGTATCCGATTCTCGTCGATGCCTCAATTGATAAAGTCAATGTGCGCGATTTTGACGGGGTCATCATTCCCGGCGGCTGGGCGCCGGATTTTTTGCGGCGATATGAACGAATCATCAATTTTGTCAAACGCTTATACGCCGACGGACGGGTTGTCGCTTCGATTTGTCATGGCGGTTGGGTCTTGGTGTCAGCTGGTGTTGTCAAAGGAAACCGCGTGACCTGTTTTTCTGCGATTAAAGATGATTTGATCGCTTCCGGAGGCATTTATCTGGATCGCGAAGTTGTGATTGACAAAAATTTGGTGACGTCCCGCAAACCGGAAGATTTGCCGGCTTTTGTTGCGGCTATTATTAAACTTGTAAATAAATAAATTCCTATGATTAAAGTCAAACGCGCGTTAATCAGTGTTTCGGACAAGACAGGCCTTTTGGATTTTGCCCGCGGGTTGCATCAGATGGGCATCGAGATTATTTCGACCGGTGGAACAGCCAAGTTGCTGCAGGCGGCGGACATTGCTGTTGTTGAAATTGACCAGGTCACAGGTTTTCCGGAAATTCTCGACGGACGTTTGAAGACTTTGCATCCGGCTGTGCATGGGGCGCTATTGGCCCTGCGGGACAATCCTTCGCACTTAGAACAGCTGCAAAAATACAAAATCGGTTTAATTGACATGGTTGTTGTCAATTTGTATCCGTTTGAACGTGCGATCCAAAAGAAAAATGTTTCGCTTGCTGAGGCGCTGGAAAATATTGACATCGGCGGGCCAACGATGCTGCGCTCAGCGGCAAAGAATTTTAAAAGCGTCGCTGTCGTTTCAAACCCTAAACGTTATGCGCAAGTGTTGACCGAATTAGACACAAACAGTGGTCTGTTGTCGGATGCGTTTTTGATGAATTTGGCCATTGAAGTTTTTCAATACACCTCCCAATACGATAGCGTCATTTTTGAATTTTTGAATAATCGGCTTAAGGGCGGTGATTATCCTTCGTTTCCTAAAGAAATCGGTTTGCGGTTTTCAAAATTGCAGGACCTTCGCTACGGCGAAAACCCGCATCAGCGCGCCGCTTTTTATGCCAATTCTCAGCAGGTCTGTGGTTTGCCTTTGATCAAACAGGTGCACGGAAAAGATTTGTCTTTTAACAATCTTTTGGATCTTAACGCTGCGGTTGAAATTGTGCGCGAGTTTTCACATCCGGTAGCGGTTGTCATTAAACACAATAACCCGACGGGAGTTGCAGAGGACAAAACGCTTGCGGGGGCCTATAAACAGGCCTGGAGTGCAGATCCGCTATCGGCTTTTGGAGGGATCATTGCATTTAATAAAAAAGTTGACCTTAAAACAGCGCAATTGGTGAACAAAAGCGGTTTTATGGAATGCGTGATTGCCCCCGGGTATGACGAGCCGGCGCTTAAGATCCTGTGTGAAAAAAAGAATGTCCGTATCCTTGAATTGGATTTGGAGAAGTTGACGGATGATCGCTGGGACTTTAAACAAATAAACGGCGGGGCGCTCATTCAGGACAAAGACGTTAAGACGCTCGACGTCAATGAGCTTAAAGTTGTGACCAAAGTAAAACCGACCAAGGCCCAGATGGCTTCGCTTCTTTTTGCCTGGAAAGTTATCAAGCATGTGCGTTCCAACGCGATGGTTTTAGTCAAAGGCACAAAAACCGTCGGCATCGGTTGCGGCCAGACGAGCCGTGTGGAGAGCACAATGACGGCGATCAAAAAAGCCGGCAAGAATGCTAAGGGAAGTTTGTTGGCCTCTGAAGCGTTTATTCCTAAAACGGATAATATCACCATCGCCGCCAAGGCTGGAATCAAAGCGATTATTCAAACCGGCGGATCGATTGCCGACGAGGAAGTCATCAAAGCCGCCGACCGTGCTAAAATCGCAATGGTTTTGACCGGTGTGCGGCACTTTAAGCACTAACACGGCAATGACCGCGCGGTATCTTTCGACTTTTTTAAATTACGAAAAAAATCTCAACGCTTTTTCTTCGCGCAATGTAAACCTTGCGCGTGTGCGAGCGGTTCTTTCAACGCTAAATTCTCCGCAAAAGTATTTGCAGGTCATTCATATCGCCGGCAGCAAGGGCAAAGGCTCGACGGCAGCTTTTGTCGCACAGATTTTAAGTCAAGCCGGATATAAAGTCGGACTTTATACCTCTCCGCATCTTTATCATCTGCGCGAGCGGTTTCGCATTTTGGACGCTTCGATTGCTGCCAAGGCTTTGGGCAAGGGCGAAATTTTTTCGGGTTGCATTTCTCAAAAGCAATTTGGGAAGTTAATAAAAAAGATCCGTCCAGCTCTTGAGGCGGCAAGGCATCACCCGAAGTTTGGGGATTTGACGTATTTTGAAGTTCTAACAATTGCCGCGTTTTGTTATTTTTACGACGAGAAAGTTGACTTTGCGATCCTTGAAACCGGCTTGGGCGGACGGCTGGATGCGACCAATGTTTGCCGGCCTTTGGTTGCGGCGATTAGTTCGATTAGCCTGGAGCATACGCAGCAGTTAGGCAAGACATTGCGCAAAATCGCTTTTGAAAAATCGGGGATCATTAAAAAGAACTCTGCGGTCGTTCTTGCGCCGCAAAGTCCAGAAGTTTTAAAGGTCATTAAAGCGCGCTCTGCTGCGCTTAACGTTGTCCCGATGATCGCTGAGAAAAATATTTTTAAAATTTCACTTTTAGGAGAGCATCAAAACACAAATGCGGCGCTTGCGGTTGGAATTATTCAGGCTTTGCGCGCCAGGGGGTTTCCCGTCGATCAAACGGCTGTTAAAAAAGGATTGGCCGGGACTTTTTGGCCGCTTCGTTTTGAAATCGTCGGTAAAAATCCGGTCATTGTTTTGGACGGCGCGCATAATCCAGAGTCTTGTCAAAAATTGGCAGAAACGATTAAGAAAATATTTCCGTCGCAAAAAGTCATTCTGATTTTTGGAAGTTCGCATGATAAAGATATCCGGGGGATGGCGCCGCATTTGCAGGCGATTTCGCAAAAGGTTATTCTGACGCGTGCGTGCCACGCGCGGGCTTTAACGTGGACAAAAAAGTCGGCCAAAGAAATTTTTAGGGAGAATGATTTTATCATAACCTCGTCAGTAAAAACGGCCTGCGTGAAGGCTTTAAAGCTTGCTCAAAAAAATGATTTGATTTTGACGGCTGGTTCTCTTTTTGTTGCGGCAGAGGCAAGAAAGATTTTTTTGAAATGACATGGGTAATATAATTTTACAGCTTGAAGATACGATTGCGGCCATTGCAACAGCCAGCGGTCCTGGCGGGATCGGGATTGTGCGTTTAAGCGGGGCGCAGGCAGAGGGGATATTGTCTCAAATTTTTTGTCGTGCTAATGGAAAAAAATCGGGGCCGCTTAAAAGCCGTAAAGTTTATTATGGTCGGATTATTGAGCCGCAAACCGGCTGGATGATCGACGAGGTTTTGGTTGTGCTTATGCGCGCACCCAAAAGTTATACACGCGAAGATGTCGTTGAGATTAGCTGTCACGGCGGATTTGTCGCGGTCAAAGCGATTTTGAATTTGACACTTAAACTTGGCGCACGGTTGGCTTTGCCGGGTGAATTTACAAAACGCGCTTTTTTAAACGGCCGGCTCGATTTGGTGCAGGCCCAGGCGGTGCTCGATATTATTACGGCAAAAACAGAAAATGCTCTGCGGGTCAGCTCCCATCAGCTCAAAGGTGATTTGACCCTTGAACTGGAAAAAGTTCGTGGCGATTTGCTGCAAGCTTACGTCCATCTGGAAGCGCTGATCAATTTTCCTGAAGAAGGTATCGAAGAGCGCAACCGAAGTCAGATCGCCGAGCATTTAGCGCTCGCAAAAGAAAAAATCAACACGCTGCTTTCGACCAGCCAGCAGGGTCGGATTTTAAGGGAAGGCGCGAAAGTTGTCCTTTGCGGCCGCCCGAATGTTGGCAAGTCATCCTTGCTCAATGTTCTTTTAAAACAGCCGCGCGCAATCGTTAGCGAAGTAGCCGGCACGACGCGGGATACTATTGAAGAGTCGGCGCAAATTGGGGCAATTCCTTTAGCTCTCGTCGATACAGCCGGAATTTTAGACCCGCGCGATGCGATTGAAGAGCAGGCAGTCAATCGCAGCCATTTGCATATGAAAAGTGCGGATTTGGTCCTTTTGACGTTTTCAGCCGAAGAAAAGCTGACAGAGGCGGATTTGCGCATTGGGCAGTTTTTAAAAGGGCAAAATATCCTTGTGGTGATTAATAAAAGCGATTTGACAAATGTGATTATAGATCATGAGATTGAAGCTGTTTTGCCGGGTTCAAAGATTGTCCGCGTTTCTGCGACGACAAAGTCCGGGATTTCACAGCTGGAAAAAGCCATCGAACAGAATCTTTTGGGCACAGAGCCAATAGACACAACACACATTCTTATTAGTAATGCGCGTCATATTGTGGCACTTGAAAACGCCAGAAGGTTTATCAGTGAATCACAGGATTTTTTGTGCGACAATCTTTCTCTGGAATTTATTTCTGAAAATTTAAAAGAATCGTTGAGTGCTTTAGACAGGATTACCGGCCGCAATGCCGATGATGATCTTTTGCAGGATATTTTTTCGAGTTTTTGTATCGGGAAATGAAGGATTGAAAATTTATTGGCCTGTCTTTTTTGGAGATTCCCCGCCTAAGTCCTGCAGTTTTTTACGGTAGACCATTCTGGCGACTCTCGTCAAACTATACATCGCATTGTCGTCTGTAATAAGCTCACGCAAAGAAGGATTTTGGATAAGTTTCAGGCTGTCTTGGGCGGCCAAGGCATCGATGACCTGGGGATCGTTTAAGAATTTTTGTACTTTTGGG
>CAZWOH010000006.1:0-28448 GCA_964635405.1 uncultured Planctomycetales bacterium
CCGAAACAGCCCAAGCTTTCGTCTGGGGAAACAAATGGGTCGACCGCTCCAAAGAGCGGCTGGTGTTTATTGAGGATAAGGATAATTGGTTAGGGTTTGCGCTGAAGATCGGTATGCTTTTTGCGGCTGCATATTTTGCGCCGGCGATGGCAGGCGTTGAATCTGGAACGACAGCGGCAACTGAAGCCATGGCGAATTCTTTCATTCGGGGTGTCATTGCGATGGGCGCGATGGATCTTTCGAGAAGCTTGGTTTCTTTGTGCGTTTCGAAAGGATCTTGCAGTGGCGAGACGGGATTTATTTTAAACATTGCCTTATCGGTTGGGTTGACGACTTTAGGTGAGGGCTTAGTGACGGAAATAGCAGGAACAGCAGCCGAGGTTGTTAAAGATGCAGGGACTGAAGTACTCACGAAGGAGGCGGCCCAAGCTGAATTGACGGAAGAAGCTCTTAAGGCGCTGGAAGAAGAGGGTGCAGAAAAACTTAAAGATATGGCAGTTGATGATTATGGGTATGGCGACATGACCGATCAAATGGTTAATGATTCGGTAGCGGATGCGGCAAGTCAGGATGCTTTGGCTAATAGTGGTAGTCAAATGGTTGATGAATTTGGTGATCTTGATGCGGCCATGCAGCCACATCTCTTATCCGTTGAGCAGGCTGCTGCATATGAAATAAAAGGGGCGATTAAACTTTCAGAAATGGGCAACATGGCAGCGCAAGAAATAAGCGTACTTGACTGGCTTAAAGAAAAAGTTTTTGGGGTTGATCCGGCTCAACAATCTGTCGAAGATGCCATTAAATCTGCATCAATGAAGGCCGGGCCATCTACGTTTGCCAAATGGATGGGCAAATTGTCAGGAAGCAATCCCGGCAAACTCTTGACTTTAAGTCAAGCGGTAAAACAGCTTCCCAGTGCTATAGGTATAGGCGTGATTAACGCGTACGTAAAAATCAAGTTAGCCCAAGTTTTGAATAAAGCCCTTGGCGATAAATTGGATCCGACGCTAAAAGAAGCTGTCATTGGCATTACAACGTCGGTCGCTGCTGAATATGCGATGGTTGGCGCCGCACATCTTTTTGGTGAAGAGGGTTTAAAGTATTTGGGATTAGGCCGTGATGGCGGGGAAGTTGCAAGGGAAGCCGCCCGAAATGGAGCCAATGCTGTCATATCCGATCGGGATGCGATCGTTGGGGAGATTGTTAATGATATTTTTGATGGAAATCTCGATCTTTCTGCGGAAATAAGAGATAGCGTTACAGATGACATATTTGATGGGAAAATTGGTGTCGACGATGAGTATATGAATATTGACGGGAGCGTTGATAACGAAATTATTGATAGTATCGCAGCGAATCGTAATGGGTACCTGAATATTGATGGCAGCATTGATAATGAATTTATTGATCGTGTCGTTAACTCCAGAATAGATGATCGTCTTAATTTAAAAGCTGCGGAGGCTTATCGGGACATTTTTGCAGCTTTTACTGCCGGCGGCGTCACGAAGGGAACAATCGTTTATAACACTTTTGGGGAATCGATGGATCAATTAAACGGCAATGTCATGGGCCGTGTCGTTGGCGTTTTGGGAAGCACCTTGCTTCGTTATGCTCTGAGCAAAACTGGCAATAAGACATTTGCTGCCGGGACTTTGGCCTCTCAGGCGATCGGGGAGGTTGGCAGTGCTTTGGGGGGATTATTGTTTCATAATGCGATGGGAACTTTGGGTTTTGAGAATAAGCAAAAGGTTTATGAAAAGATAGACGAAGACGGAAATGTGGTCGGTTATGTTTATAAAGATTCATTGTCGCGCAAAGAAATGTTGCTCCAGTTTAAAGACGGGACAGACTCTAAGGATGTTGTTTTGATGAATGGGGACAACATACTCGCCACCGGAGAAATTCGAAAAGAGTTCAATCCAGAAAAGAATCTAGTTGAAACTAATTTTTATAGGAGAGTTGATTTTACAAATCAGTTGACGCAAATAGCTTTTCAGGGCGCTGTTGGCGTCGGCGTTGCGATGATGGTCGATAAATTTGAAAAGAAATTGCGTGATCCTAATAAGCCGGTTGATGAACAAAAGATTGCCGCGATGCGGCTAGGGTTATTCTTGATTACGGCTGTCGGTTTAGGGTTAGCTGAGAGTTATGCGACTTCTCAGGCCAAGGCCGAAAAGAATATCGACGGGATTACCCTTGTTGGAAAAACTAAGGACGATCAGAATTTCTTTATCGACGGCATATCTACCGCTTTACACGGTTTAGGCCGCAGTGTTGCCGCTGGAAATATTTTTGGAATGTTGCCGCAAGGCGAAATTGCCTTTAGATCGCAGGGGGAATATGACGCAGATGGTAATCCAATTTTTACATATCGCCATAGCTTTACGCCGGGCGTTGTCAAAGCCTCGGCTTTTATGGATGAATGGGGACGCGCAACCGGCTGGTCGTCTTCAGCGGTGATTGCCCGTGAAGCGTTGATCGAAAATATGCATGCGAACAACAAGCAAGTTATTGCCCAAATGCGCCGAAGTGGGGCTAGCGAATCGGCGATCCGAGAACAGATGGGTGTTAATGAAGCCAATCTTGATTTGCAACTAGCGGTTTTTGATAATCAGGCGGAAGATCGATCAAATAATTATTGGGTCGAAACATTTAACACGCATTTGGCCAGCGGGTATTTACGTCCTGATGTTTATGTGCAGGGCGGCATTGCGGCCAATATTCAGGCGATGAAAGAATTTATTCTTTCTGCTTCGACGGAGGATCCGGAGCAGTTGAGATTTTATCGCGATGTTTTAGGGTTTACCATCCGTGAAGTTCGAACTTATCAAAATCCGGATGCGCTGGTTAAGGCTGTTTATAGTAATAGTCCAGATAATCCTGGGCAGTGGAAATGGTACGCGCCCGGAAAGAACGCGTGGTCGCAAAGAAATCGTTTTGAAGGGACTGTCGATTTTGGTGAACAAAATGCAAAGCTTTTGCCAACCTGGTCGATCAATTATACCGGGGACTCAAAAGATTTTGATGCCGCTTTTTGGGGTGCTGAAAGATCGACTTTACAGAAATTCTATGAAAATTTGGACAAGGGTATGTTGGGGATTATTTCTCAAAATCAAGGCAATCTAAGCGCCGACGATGAAAATGTTATTAAGAAAGAACTTAAAGAACAATATGGCAATGATGAAAAGAAGATAGAGAGTGAGATTGCTTTTATTAAATCGATTGGTCTTTCTTTGGCAGGTTATAACAAATTACAAGAAAACTTTGGGGCAAAGTATGAGGCCGTCAAGAAAGAAATTTTTTCGCAATTAAATAATGCCCAAAATATGGGAATGTTTTTGGATATTAACCCGAACTCTGATGTTCACGCGGTCCTTCCGGTTATCGGCGGCGGCACGATGAATTTTAATCGTGTGTTTTTGATTTCTCAATTAGATGGCAAGCTTAAAGAAGGATTTCAAAACAATGTCGCATTTCGCAATATCCCGCTTTTGGCTGGTTTCTCTGACGGGGAAGGGGACGATGATCGTTTAAAGGCCGCTTTAAAGTTTGACTTTGGCCAGGACATGCAATCTAATCTCACCAATTTTAATACCCGCGTTATTCTTCCGATTGATAGTAAGCAAGCACAAAATTTTGAAGCCCATATGAAATTAATTAAGTCTCGCGAAGCTAGCGTAGCAGATGCATTTGAAGCAGCCGGAGCTTCCAAAGACCTCGTTAATTTTATTGCAGCATTAACTCCGCTTAATCAGGTTTTAGCCTTTGGCGGGTTAGCGGGCGGTATTGGGGTGAATTTGAATAATAAACAAGGGGAAGGATCGCGAAATTTTGCTTATAGTTTGTTGAGCAGAAATCTAGCGGCTGATTCTCAAGCGAAATCTGTGGATACGAAGGGGGACAAAAACATTTCTTTTGTCGAAACGTTTCCTATCGCGACACAATATTTGCTGATGGGTTATCGGCAAGCGGCCAATGGCGTGATGGAGAAGGTCGATGGCAAGCCGGTCGCCCGGGATGTGAATTTTATTTTGGGTGATTCCAGAGGCGCAAACGGAATTCTTTTTACGGATCAAAATTTTGAAGAAATTACTTCGCGAACCAAATTTGATATCAAGGAAGGCTCAATGGGCCTTCGGCAAGCCTTTGGCCGCGGCAGTATTGTCGGCGACGGGAAAGTATTGGAACCGGAAAAAATAGATATAGCATCTGTTCTTATGCCGCAGTCGTCAAATGATTTTTGGGGGTTGCTCGAAAGCAAGTCGCCCGTGTTTAACTTAAATTTTGCCAGCGTTTCTTCCTTGAATACTGAATCATTCTTTGCGGCCGGGCGCGAAGGGGATATTGCCGCTGCAGAGAAAATTTTGGCCCAAGCCCCAAGCGAATCGTCGAGCATGACACTGGATTTTGACGAGACGGGTATTTTGCAAAATTTTGCGAATTATAAAATATATCTTAAGGCCGCGCCGGAAAATTTTGCTCAAGCATACAACATTACTTCAAACCAAGTGCTTTATGAGCGCCAAAAGTCAGGCGCTGGACCAGAAGCTCAGTGGAAACCGATTGTTTTTGCCGGTATCGGCATGCCCTCAAAAGAGATTCTTGCAACAAATCCGAATTTAGGAGTTTTGGATTTGTCGGTTGCCGGCGCGCAAGTTCCTATGACGCAGGACGGAGCGGTTTTAAGCCGCGGGATTTTATTTACAACAGCTGGACCCGGGATATCTCCATTAAGCCAAGCTTTGGCGGACAAAAGATTTGGGATTATTGTTCCCGGCACGATTATGCGCAATGGCGTTATTGTTATGTCAGATAATGGCCGATTCATTGTTCCTTTCAAGGGTAGTGAAAGTGTTCGTTATGATGCCATCACGTCAACGGGAACCAAAAGTATAGAAAAAAATGGAAAGCTCGTCATAAAGTTTGAAGATATGGCATGGGCTATCGCAGGTTCAGAAGGCGGTATTCAACAAGATAAAGAGGGCAAGATTACCGGTCAAGTCGCTTTGGGCGCGGCCCAGATTAGTTGGGAAAAAGGCGAAGGCGCTGATGAGGCTTCGGCGGCCATAAAGAGCCTGCCTGAAGAAATTCAAAAATTAGTTTCGCCGCAAACGAAAGCTCTGAGTCTCGGATCCGGTGTTTATTACGCAGATCAAGCCAGTATTACAGGAGGGAAAATCACCTTTACGCCAAGTTCTGATCAAAAATTGCCTGTCTTGATGATGCTAAATAGAGAAAGTTTATCAAGCTTAAGCGATCAGCAGGTTTGGGATATGATGTTTAACGTTGCCGTAAAAATCAAAACCAGCGGCAAACATGGCGAAATTATCGGTGATTTGGCCAAAGCATTAAAGTCAGATTCTAAAGACGAAAAATCCCAAAAGAAATCTTCCTCTGATGCAATGGTTTCGGGCGGCAAAGTTGTAATCAGCGGAACAGATACATTTGGTTTTAATCTTGCTTCAGGCCGTCCCTCCGTCACGCTGGATATAAATTCCGGCAGTTTATCTTCTTCTATATCAGGGGCTTTAGCGCGCGGGGATGTTGTTTTGACCAATGCCCCGTTTATGCTTGTTCAAGGCGGCGGGGACGTGACGACGCTTATTATGGGCAATACAAAGTCTGGGCAGACAAAGTTTAAATTTGATACGACAAAAGGGGCCACGGTCTTATCAGCTATGCCTGTTGACAAACAGGGCGGTATAAGCGGGTTGGGGATGTTGGCCGGTGGCGTTTTGGATGGCGGCAAAAAAGTTACGCAAATGTTTGTGACGGTTTATGGGGCTTTGGGAATTGACGCTAACCGCGGCTTGGTTGCTTTAGGCGGAAAACTTGATATTGGAAGCGGAAATTATTTAATGACGGGCGCGCCGGGCGCTAAGCCAAACATTCTTAATTTAACTGGAGTCAATGTTGAAGGCAACGGCACGATTGTATTTTTGGGAACAAGCGGAAGCTTATATCATCCGGATAGCCGTGGAGCGTTGGGGTTAGATGGCAAAGAAGGTTCGGGAGGTGGTTCCCCCAGCGGCGGAACTCCTAACCGCGCTAAATGGAATATTCTTTCGAATACATTTTCGCCTGGTCCTGTCGGCGGACAGATAGCGGTTTATGCGCTTTTGACCGGAGGCATTTTTAGATGGAATCCGCAGGCTGGCGGTTCGATTTATTTTGCAGAGGACAAAGAAATTGCGCAAACAGCTGCTAACGGCAAGCCTTTGATGTATGCGACGGGTGTTGAAGGCGAGGATGGAACAGGCGCTAAACAAATTGTTACTTTTACCGGGGCTATTGACAAGGGTCGTTTGGTCGCTTTTGGTTTTGGTACCGACGGCGCTCGGTTGTTTGGAAATGTCGAGGGGGTTTTACGTGCCAAAGGCGGGTATGATGCTGATGTTGACGGTATTCATTTTGAACTGAGGAATATGGATGTTGAAGGTACAGCCCGCGCTGAAGCTTATGGCCCGCTTGAAACAAAGATGACAAAGGTTAATGGCGGAAATGTTTCGGCTATTGGCGAATTCTATATCATTAAAGGAAAAAATGGGGAAAATGTTCTTGTTAATGTCGGAAAGATGGACGTTGAAACTCGTCGTGGTTTTATGGGCCGTAATGATATTGTGAGGTTAGACGATGCTAATTTATTTGTCACTTCGGATAAGAATGGTAATTTGGTTGTTGGAGAGCGTAATCCAGAGAACATGGATGCGCGTGATCTGATGGCGGCCACGCGTCTTTCTAATAAAATGAATTTTACGATTTCTGGAATCACGGATGTTTATGGCAAGGCGATGAATTTTTATAATAATCTTGGAACAAATGAAATTGTTCAACTCGATCAGAAAAAAGCTAATTTAGATCCGCGTGATTTGCGCTTATTGACCCCGGTTAATCAAAAAGAAATATTTTTGTTAGGCAAGACTTATTTGGGCAGCAGTGATACTCTCGATGCCCGCGATCTGAGATTAGCAAAAAATATTGAAAATAAAGATTTAACAGGCAACCAAAATCCGTACATCGGTCAGGCCTTTTTGTTGGAAGGCATTGGTTGGATGCCGCAATTTAAACCCCATGAAGGAATTGGTGGCGGCGAGAATCCTGTCTTTAGCATTCAGCAGGGGATTAACACTATTGTGAGTCAATCTCAGGTTTTTGATAATTTGGTGGGTGTTCAAAACATGCCGTTTGTAATCGGCAATCTTGTGACTCAAAACGGCATTACAAGCATTGAAAGAAATGGGACGACTGTCTTTAATGTGACTAAGGGTCCAGATGGCAGAGTTACCGCCAGGATGGATTTGAAATTGCCCGAAGGCGCTAAACTTACGTACGCTAGTAAAGACATTCGCATGCAAGGCACCGAGGAATGCGATGGCAAGGATAAAATCGTCCCTGGCAAAGTTGTAACTCCTACGGTTAATGAAGTCTTTGTTATGAAAGTCAATTTTGACGGCATTTATTCCGCAGGATTAAAGGGTGCGGATGCTTATATTGAGGTTGACGGGAAAAAAGTTTCCGGATTTGTGACAAAAAACAGTGCTGGGCAAGAAATTTTCATAAGCACCCTTCAACGAACCTATGCAGAGATTTGTCCGACCTGTTCAGCGCCCGACGGGGTGAAGGGCGTTACCGCTTTAATATTAAAGGGCGATAATTATGAAAATTTTAAAGTTGAAAAATCCCTGCCTTACGCTGTTTTAGCTTCTGATCCTACCCAAAAAGTGGACGGCGGATTTTATGCTGACCCGGACAAAAGAGGAGGATTTATTTACTTGCCTCCGACGAGCAAAGACGGGAAAGCCGAACCCAAACTTGTTGAATATTTTGCTTCCAAACAGCAAGACGGCACTTCAGCAAAAGTCCAAAAGGGCAGTGATGGGAAAGATTATTTTGAAGACGGCACGATTGCGAACGGGCCGATCTTCAAGATTACCATGGCGATAACGGCTAATAAGAGCGGGATATCCGAACAGCTTGTGCGTGTTGGAGATATTGATTTAAGAAACGATAAACAGTTGGATACTTTGATTGCAAAAGGCACGACGCTTAAAGACGGGCGGGTCGTTTCTAAAAGTGAGTATCGAGGGACTGAGGGCGGAATATTGTTTTATATGGTAACAACGTCCGACGGCAAAAAGGATTCTGTTGCCATTGATCCTGCGAAGTATTCTTTGGCCTCTTCGGCGCAGGAAAAAATCGAAGGCATTATTTTTAATCCGACTATTTTTGTCAAGACGGCGTATGGCAAGCTTGAATTTGCCGTCAGCGAAAAAGTTGTTTCGGTCAAACCCGAAGGAAAAGATATTCAGCAGGCAAAGCAGGTTTTGGCGGCTGGAGATTTTCTGTCGCTTACGCTTTCCGACGGTAAAAAGATTTTGGCCAGCGATGTTATGGAACAGACAGCCGCGCATTTGAAAGCTCAGGGTGTTGATGCGGATCTCTCGGGGGCAAAACTAAGTCCTGTTGAAAAAGACGGTAAACCGCTTTTGGTTGTCGGCGGTATTAAAGAAAAGGTAGAAGTTCCTAATTATGTTGGCGCTGGTAATTATGATGGCACAATAGTCGAAAGTAATTCGTATAAGAACTTAGTGGTCTTTAATCCGCAAGCACCGGGGGGCAGTCAATTTAGTGAAACCAGAGATACCTCGCGTACTTTTGCGGTTGCGGATGCTTTTAGGTACAGCGCAGGCCAACTCCTTGCGAGTATAGGCAGTGATTATGGTGCTCAAATGGCAGACGAGGCAATAAAAGACAGTCCGCATACTGTTGGAGTTCTCGCAACGCTTCCCGGTATGTACTTAGCAAAGAGAGAAAATATTAAGGGATTTGCTCAGTACCTAGTTGGTATGGATAGTATGGATCCTCTTGAAATGAAGATTGGTGAGAGCGAAAAGAATGGTCCTGCAACAGAAGCTTATTTAAGGGCGAAAGAATCACAAAGTCAGCTTTGGGCTCGCAGTCCAGAAGGTTCTGCAATGGCTGAAAGAATTGTCAATTGGCCGGTTAATATGGGGGCAAGATTTTGGTTATGGACTACATTGTTGAATAGCGATGGTCTAAGTGCCGAAAAAACACAGGCATACCGAGATTATCTTGGTAATCCAACAAACAGCCAACTTGCTTTTGATTTGGCGACAGACCTTTTAATTATTTTTGGCGGCGGGATTGGCAGAGCCAATTCTCTTTTGTCATCAGCGAATGTTTTTTCAAAACCATATCAACTTGCGATAGCCGACGGGGCTTTGTGGGGTACTGTTAATACTGTTGTCGCCGGGATCGGAAGACATGTAGGTTCCGAAGGAACAGACCGCTTGACGATGTCTGAAGGCGCAATGATTTTTGGTATAAGCGCTTTGACGATGGGATTGGTTAGAGCCGCAAACTTTAAACTTGGCGCGACTCCTGTCGAGGGAGTTGACAGAGCGTTAAATTCCTACGCGGCGCGTTCTTTGTCGCAAGTCGCTTTAACAGAAAACAAAATTCTTTTGGGTTCCGCTTACGGCGCGGCCGGTTCGGCTTTGCAGTTTGGCGCGCTAGGCACGCTTTTGCCGACTATGGCGCAATATGGATATAACCCGCAAAATTTCCGCGTGGATTCCAATAACCGTTTTTGTTCTGCGGACGTCGGTGCATTGGATTTAGGTAAAACCACAAATATTGTTCTTAGTAACGCTCTTAATTATGGCCTTCCCGCCGCGATTTTTGGTGCCGTTGGTGGCGCGTCAAAAACTTTGTTAAGCGATACTGGAACAGGGGCAATAAATGCAGCTAGATTAAAAACGACAGGAGAATTTAATTCCTTTTTTGATTTTTGGTCAATGTCACAACCGGCGGGAAGTTTATTGAGGGTTGTCCCCAAGGAATTAGTTTTAGCAATACCTTCAAAGACAATTTTAACTACCATTGCTTCCGGCGGATATTTTGCTGGTATCGGGCAAGTTATCAACAGTACGTTTGTTTCCACATTTACTGACAAGAAGACAACTTTTGCAGAAAATATCAAAACCGGCTTAGGCGATTTTGCTCTTGGTGGCGTTTTTGGCGGCGGTTTAGCGCTTGCCGGCTCAGAGCATCAGGCTGTTAAGCTTGCATTCTCAAGCGGAGTTATTAACGTTGGCAGCAATTGGGCACGTGCAGTCGCCTCCGGTGATAATTATGAAACCGGATGGCGTGATTTGGCAGTTGGGGCTTTGACCGGCGTGCTTTTTAGAACAGCTTTTGGAAAACGAGCAGATATTTTTCTTGAGAATATGCTCAAATCAGGAGCTATAAAACCATATGTGTATTCTGCTCTCTATGGTGCTGGTGTAAGTCTTTTCAATGACGCAATCGTTAAAGGTGCCGCTTATGGTCTGGATTCTTGGGATTTAACAGGTAATTCAAATCATTTAAAATCTTTTGGATTAGACAGAAAATCAGCTGGATTATTGACGGAATGGGACGGGGAGCATGTTGCTGCAGTTATTTTGTCGGACGTCACTTCGGGTGCGGCAATGAGTCTTATTGGACGGCTTTTAATTGCCAGGCCCGGGTTTGAAAAAGCCCTTAAGGACAGCCCTGCGGCTTCATTGGAAAACCTCCCCAAGAAAGACCAAATGATGCGTTTTGAAAAGGCGATCGATTGGTATTTAAAGCCGACAGGCATCCCCGGGCTTTCTTCGTGGATTGATAAAAGCAATACAGCCTCTTTTGTTTGGCGCTGGGGGCTTGCGCCTGCATCTTTGGGTGGGACTAATGTGTTGGGGACAGCGGCGGCAAGAGGAATTTCGAATATTTATAATCAAGTTGAATACAATGATCACTATCTTGGAGATCCCCGCAAGGTCGTTGATCCATGGGAAGGTGTTGGAAAGACTTTTGGACAAGGATTTGCTGTTGGTTTTTTGTTTTCGATGATGAGCTTAGGCGCTGGGCCTAAAGGACATTTTGAAGGAATACAGGAAGCCTTAAAAACTATTAACAAAAACCCTTCGATTCTTTTTACAACACAGTCTGATATTCGGCTTTCGGGTAAGACTCTTGCGGAGGGTGCCGATGTGCTTAAATTTTCGGCTCTCGAAGGCGCTCGAAAATGGCCGGTTATTTCTGTTGCATTCGACAGCGCAAACGCTTTATGGACTTCTGCTTTTGATTGGGCAGAAACGGGTGTTTGGTCTGCTCCGATGGTTCATACAAGAGTATGGGACAGCAAAACCGGTAAAATTGTCCCCGGTGCTCCAGTCGAGCTTGGTAGCACTATGAGTCTGTTGGCTTTAGTTCAATCAGCAATGGTGGCTCCGCAAACCGGTTTTATCATGCATCCATCTATTGGAATTATGATGAAAAAGCCGGTAGAAATGAATGTTGCCAAGTTGGGCGAATCTGTGGCCATGCAAGGTGGGATTGTGTCAAAAGGACTTGCATTAGTAAGTTGGGGGGGATCTGAAAATGTTGCGCGACAAGTAACTTTTCAGCGAATGATGGGTGCGATGCAATCAACATTTGTCGGCCGTCAGATAGCGATGGCGGACTCTACTCTGTATATGGCGGGCCTTACGACTGGCATGCAGCAAGTCTTTCATCGGTTAGATTTTAACCCGGCTATTGCAGATGCGTTAGGCTGGGTTGGATTCTTTGCTTTACCGACAGCAAAATATTCTAAAAATAGCGAGGTTTTGCAAATTTCTGGTCATATCAGCAACCAACTTTCAATCGTTTCTAAATATGATCCTTCGGTTTCTAAAGAATCCATAAAATCATTATCTTTGGATCGGGTAGACAAAATTCTTGAAAAGGTTACCGGCTTGATCGCAGAAAAAGAACAAGCTTTAAATAATGCGGTTGGCAATCAGGATTTGCAAAAGTCTTTGCGCGATGAAATTGCTACTTTGCGCGCTGATAAGGAGTCGATTGGAAACTCCACTTTGTATCTTGCGCTTAATCCCAATGCTCCCGGTAGTGTCCAAAGAATTGAAGAGAGCAAGTCTCAAATGGAAGGGTTGTCTCAGGGTGATCTAGAGGTTGTGCAGCGTATCGCTGTGGGTGTTTTTGGTAGAGAAGAACGGATTTTGACTTCCCTGCCAATTGTTCTACAGGTTATACAAGCACGTAAAAAAGCCGCAGAGCAAGTAGATGCGTTGCAGGCTGGAGCCGAAAGCGCTTCTGTAAGGAGAAAAGCTATAAGAGATGCGAGAAAGGAAGTTTTACAGACAGCAGGAGTTACTTCTCAAGCGTTTAGTAGATTAGTAAAAGATGCTGGTTTTAGCTTACGAGATGTTTTATCTATAGAGGGCGTTTCCTCTTCTGATGGACATGTGGTCGCGCAATATAATGCTCTTTCTAAGCGTTTGCAAGAAAATGCTAAAGATATTGGGAGACCGGAGCTTAAACAAAAATTACAAAATCCCTTAGAATTTAGAGATGCGGCGGCTCAATTGCAAACAGCGATTGGCGAATGGTTAACGAATAAAGGAATTGCCAACGGCGGGGTAATGAAAAATATGGTTGTTTCTTCCGCCGCGGCAGAACTTTTTGCGCAAAGAGATGCAACGGCAGCAAAAGCAAGCTTAAAAGAGTATTTGATGAAATACGGCAGTGATGATGCTTACTCAAGGTCATTAAGTGCAATTGCCGCGAGTCAGGGTGCTGAGGAGGCTAGTCAAAAGTATGAAGAGGCTACTGTTGCGTATAGAGATTTAGTCGGCCCATTGCAAACCAGTGTCGCGCGAGAACGTTTAGTTAAGAGTGTTCAAGTTGCTGCCCTTGAATTTTTTGACAAATATTATAAGGCCGATGCCAATAGTCGCGAAGGTATGGAAGCTGAGCGCTTAGCCTGGATTGGATTGGCGGGGCGAGTAGGTAAAGATTACAGCGGCCGCGAAGGGTATTCCATGGGAAGAGAGGCCATAAGCAAGCAAAGTCGAGAGAAACAATTATTAGGCGAATTTGAAGCCGTTTCAAGCTTAGCCGCAAGCCATGCAATTGTGCCAATTTATTTACAAGGCACTTACAATAAGTTGATGAAAGAACACGGAAACGATAGGCAAAAAGTTATTGAAGGTCTTAAGAGCGCCTATGGGTCTAATAATAGTTTAAAAATTATCGATGCGAAGAAATTAATTCTTGCTGGCCATCAAAAGGAACTTTCTGCTTTACAAGAAAGTGGAAACGCTGGTGAATATAGGATTAATCAAAAAGTTGCCATAATTAAACAACTTCGAGCTGAAATTAAAGCCCGCGACTTATTGGTGATACTAGAAAAAGCAGGTTCGGATTCTCGTGTCAGCGCCCGCGATATTAAAACAATGAAGGAATATCGTAGAAGATTTATCGAAGTTGTCGGTAAAGAAAATGAACATTATGGAAAAAGTGGTGAGCTCGGACAAAAAGAGTTTAACATTGGCGCGGCCAGTGATTATTTGCGTACAAGGATTAAGCTGGATAAAGCCTCTGTAGCAGAAGCAAAGATTTTACAAGAACGCATGGCGTTTAAAGAAATTTCGACTCATTTGGCAGATTTTAGTCTGGATACTTTTGAATTGCAGAAGACCAGCGATTATAGTAAGGCTGTAGATAAAAGAGCGCGGATGGAAGAATTGGCAAAAACTCCGATACGCTCTTTGTTTAGGTTTGGAGAATATGATTCTTGGCAAAAGCCGCAGGGGTTGTGGCCGACCACGATTTCTTTGCTGACAAAGACGCCCGCTGAGCTTGCGAAACGTTATTCAAATCGGCAAATATTTAAAGCGGAAGCTAATCTCGGAAACGGCGATTATGTTGATTACGTTAAAAGAGTGCAAGATACGGCTTTACCTGTCGGTCTTAAGGCCCAATTAGACCAGCTTGCGTCTTTTAAAATTCACGAACAAACTTTAGAGATTGACGGTAAACCAATGAAAGCGTACCAAATTGATGTAACTGGCTTGGAAGGAAAAATCAAAGTCATTGCGAATATTATTAATGACAGCTATAGGAAAGCGTATGGTCATGATGCTGAAAAGTTAAAGAGCGATCAGAGCAAGGAAGCCTTGGGACGTGTTGTTGATATTCTTCGCGATCCCAATGCATTTTTCCAATTTGGGACAGGGACTTTTAAGAGTTCATTCTTAGGCCCTGTTGCCAGTTTGGCGATTGCTGGAGCTCTTAAAGAATATGTTCCCCGGATGGTATTTGTTTTGGGACATGTCGGGCTTTTGGAAACGGTGGTTGATAATTACGAAAAGAGTCTGAACATGGAATCTGTCGCCGGTGGTTCAGAAGCGTTAGGTTATCAGAAATATAAAGTTAATGTTTTTACGGGTGAAGATAGGGATTCTTCAGGTAAGCGGCAGGAACCATTTAAAGATTTAAAAATTTTGGTTCTTAAAGATTTTGCTTTGCGTGATCCAAGCCGGGTTGCGGAAATTGAAATGGCGATCAAAGAGGCGGATATTGTTTTGACAGATCGTAGTACTGTTATGAGTGCGATGTCAAACAAAGAAACCGCCACTGGCGCCAATATTAAAGGGTACGCGGGAGTGTTAAGCGCGCTGACCAAAGAGTCGTGGGGCTTATTCGACGAATTTCATGAATTGCCAACAGCGCCAAATTTAATTCAGGGAAATGCAGCGAAAGAAATTACAGATGGTAAACAAAAGGACGCTCTTGCGCAGGTGGCAAGGTTCTTGGTGCAAGAAAAGGGCAATCAGTCTTGGAGCCAGTTTATTCAATCCATTAAGTCTCAGGCGACTTCGTATTTGCAGTTTAGTGAAGATGGTTCGCAGGGCAAGTTAAAAATCGAGTTTGTCGAGAAATTTGCAAAATCTATAAATAGTACTTACGCATCGTTGTCTCACGAACAAAAAGCCGCTTTGAGCGGTCTTGCCGATGCTTTGACCATGATTCCTTTAGGCGCCGAACAAGGCAAAGGGTTTGCCTTAGCTTTTGATAAACAAGATAAAGTTTTGCGGATTGTGCCGATTAATCATGGGGACCCGGCAACAAATATGCGCTGGTCAAACTGGAATATTGCCGGTATGCGTGAATTTATTGGACGGGCAATGTTGCATGACCAGTTGATGAATTCTGGCAAAAGTCACGACTTGTTATTAAAGATTAAGGATCAAGCTCGTATTGATGGTGTAGAAAAAGCAGAGATTGATAAGATAACGCTTGATAATGTAGCGCTTGGCGATACGGTCGAAGCTATCAAGGCAAATATCGATACTTTGCTGAAAAATAATGCTATTAAGATGTCGCCGTCTTCTGTGCGAGTTTCTAATATTGCTATGGCCAGCGAATTTGCAATTAGAACATTTATGTCTGCAACTCCGCAGTTGGCCGAAACATTTACCAAATTACAAGGTACTACCGGGCAAGTTCATATGCAGGATTTTGCGGATAAGCAGTTAAGCGTTGTTTCCAACATTACAGTCGGCGGACGCAATGTTCTTATTAATGGCTTGGAAGCTTATCAAGACAAGAGTACAAAAGCTGCTACAAGAGATATCTTTATTGCTCTTGAGGCGCGCGATAATCCTTTTGCCGTCGAGCAAGCGGTAAAAGATCGTTTTACTCAAAATGGGAAATTGACCACTGATGTTATTGTCCTTTCCGGGTCCAAGGCAATTTTATATTTGAGGAACGGTGAGAAAATTTTAATGAGGGCAAGTGAGGTCAGTAGCTTTTTGGATCGAAAGAGAGAATATCAAGAGTTGCGCAATAAAGAGAACTTGGCTTATAATGAAAGTGGAGAGTATATTGGGGATCCTAAGGTCGATCGAGAAAAGGCAGAATTTAAGAAGAATAAGGGTTTTGAAATAGCCGAAAAATTATCCAATAATACTATTATTATCGCCGACTCGACGAATGTCACGGGATTTGACCTTCAGACGCGTGCTTCCCAAGAAATGCGAAAACATGGAAATGCAATCAATAACTTGCTGGTTGGGCAAGGAAGAAATCCTCAAGATGTTTTTGACCAGATGATCAAAGAGCACATCGGCGGGACATCGGCCGACGAGATTGCTAATAAACTTGGCTTAAAGGGCGTTGAGAGCGCAATTGCTGGCTACTTTGCCGCTCGCGATAAAGCTCCGCTTTATATTACAGCATTTGATAAGTTTACGACAACGACCATTGGCGAACAAGCGTTGGGCCGTGATCGTGGAGTAAAATTTGGCGGTAGTTTCTATGGTAAGCACGATAGAATTGTTTG
The DNA here is from genome assembly GCA_964635405.1 of uncultured Planctomycetales bacterium. Classification (GTDB taxonomy): domain Bacteria; phylum Omnitrophota; class Gorgyraeia; order Zapsychrales; family JANLHA01; genus JADLGJ01. Next base: position 16,175 of record CAZWOH010000006.1, read on the forward strand.
GATTTTGGACGAAAATGCTAATATGCCAGTTTCGGCAAACCTTCGCACAATAGATCCAAATGGCGAACTTAAAAAACATCTTAACCAGTTTGCATCCAATGAGCAAAGAGCTGCGGCGGCATCATTCCACGCAGCTATTCGCGATACTTTGCATGAAGGGGCGATCAATTATTTTAAAACGATGTATGACCTAGCTTCTGCCGCTGAAAAAGGAAAAATTATTGAACTACGTAAAGAATTCCAGAGCAAGATCAATATTGATGATTCATTGTTTTTGTCATCGGATCATAATGTGCTTGATGCTTTAAATGCTGAGCTTGCTCATACGCAAAAATTATTGCAGGAAGTCATTCGTCCTCAGTTGGAAAAATTTAGCACAACAGCTTTGCGCGAGTTTGCTTATAATGTTACGAAGATAGAATCCAAAATCGATCCGGTCTATCTTTTACAAAGTCAAGCTGACGGGATGACTTTTGGCAAGATTATTCCACGGATGTATTTGCATGAACAGGTCCGGGAAATTTCCAGGATGTTTTCTTCGCAGGATATGCAGGCAAAGGTCTCTTCCGGGCGTGTAAGTGATCAACAAATGATTTTCGACTCTTTAGTTGAAACAACAAAAGAACTCGCTGGTAGAAAAGCAAGCTCTATCCTTGAAGATGACCCAGCCTTGAGGGCCAAATTCGCAGAAGAGATGGCCAGCAATAGTGGTATTCGTGGATCACCCAAATTTATAGAATTTATTCGAAAAGAAATTGAAAATAAAACTTTCGCCAACAGCCCAACTTCCGTATCAAATTACATCCCCTTTGTCGGTACCTACGTCCAGCAACAAGCCTTTAACCAAGTTAAACTTTTTGAGCAGAATGAAGAAAATACGCCGAATTATCGCAAACAGGAACAAGAGAATGTCAATGGCTCCGGACATGTTTCGTCTGACATACAATGGGTCAATCACATTTCTACATTCAGCGAAAAGATTGAAAATAAGAAAGTAAAAGAAGCGTTTCTTAAGTATTACAATCTTACGCCGGAAATATTGAATTTTTATGTAGGCGTTTATGGCCAACTTGACAAGCATTTTGGTCGTTATATGCCCATTACTCCTATACGAGCGCGTGATATTTTGGATTTGGCGGCTTCGCGTTCATTGAAAAAAGCTTATCCTTTGCTTGTGTTAAATAATGTTACCGATCTGCGCCTGAAACAACAAATTCATTCCTATTTAATTAAACTCGATAGTTTAGATGGATTAGTGTCGTCGGAAGAAGATTTTGAGGATATTTTTAAACAAGTTGAAGCCGAAAACGCCGCGCTGTATTTGGCTGAAAATTCAGATTCGCAGACAGTTCTTGCCGCAATCGCACGAGCAAACGGGAATAATGGATTGCTCCCTGCGCTTCAACGTGAACTGAGTGCAGCGGATCAACTTTTAAAGGACATGCGCAAAGAAGCCAAAAGTTCTAGCCAAGTAGGCAAAAGTACAATTGATTCTATTGAGTTTTATAAGAGATTTACAGCTCAAGCTCCAGCCCTTGCACAACTTTTGACAGCGAGAGGCAATAGTTTGGCAAAAGTCCTTTCCAGCAGAACAATGTCTGCGCAAGAAACAATTTTGACATACGCCGCGGATGGTAATTTTGACAGTATTCAAGGAATCATCACTAAACAGATACAGATTTTGCGCGTAAAACACGAAAAAGCAAAATCTGCTGGGAATAATGAAGTGGCTGACTCTGCAGCTGCGGCGTTGGTATTATTAGAGGATCAAAAGTTGAAAAATGATCTTGCGAAATTATCAAGTTCTAGAGAAATAAATCGTTCTAGTACTGCTGAACAATTTGAACAAATAGCCCCTAAACTTGCCGAGGCGCTTGCGAATAAAGACACAGGTCTTGATGAAGCAATCACTGACTATTCCATGCATAGCCGATTCAGCAAACAGCAGGCTTTGTCTTTAGCGGATGTTACTTCCGGCGGGGCAACTGCAAATCTGAATGCTTATCGTCGCGTGGCAGAAAAGTTGGCGGGAGAAGAAGCGTCTAATTATCTTCGTCTTGGAAGCTATCGTGATCCCGATGCTATTCGTTTTATATTCGCGCAAGCTTCGCAGAATCAGTCGTTAAGCCAAGATGAGAGAGATCTGGCTCACTGGTTTAGCAATAAAAAAGATTTAACAAAAATAACCGCAGCAGATTGGCGCAAATTAAGTAAATTGTCTGAAAATATGCAAATGACGTTTCGTACCTTAATTGAGGGCAAGGCATATACTGCTGTGGAATTTAAAGAACAATTGGATTTTGAAAAATATGCTCAAAAAACTTTAAGCGAAGTATTATTTGTTAAAGGATTTGTTAAACCGATTATTTTTAGCAGTGCGATTGAACGCGCTAAGTATATGCGCAAGCGCATGAGCCCGGTAAGCAGTGAAGGGAAATTTATTGGGGCCATTGCCCGGCTGGACAAAGATTTGACGTCCAAAGAGTTTGAAGATTTGAATGAAAAATATGGGATTGATCATCAAAGAGCACTGGCCCTTATTGGTGTTTCTCCAGAAGCGTACAAACAAGTCTTGCAATCTGAAACCAATAATCATAGCCGCAGAAATAGACTTACCGAGCCATCGATTTATTCTTTGGCGACAGGGACGAGTTTCCGTCGAAAACCTGAGCTTGTTAAGTTAGGTCAGGATATGTTGCCGTTTGCTATTGATGGGTATATGGCTGACCCTAAGAATAAGGATACCTACAGTCAGGCGCTAGATCATCTTTTGGCACAGGTCGGAGAAGTTGAAAAGATTGCTGATATTCAGACACCACAGGCTCAAGCGCTTATTCAACAACACGTTAATAATGGTGAATCTGAGCAATTAGCTAGAGAATTAGTTATTCAGCAATTAATTGAGAAATCGGACAAAGCAAAGGGTATTTTAAAACAAATTACGGATTATATTTCAAAACAAATTATAGATAATGATCGGCAGCTTACGGATGATCCGAATAATGATACAGAGCAACAGGCGATGCAAATTACGATGATTGCCCAAGAGCTTATTGATAACCACGTTGCCGCTGGCGTACTTGAGCCAAAAGCTATTAAGCAATTAGCTAGGCAATTTGTTATTCATTCGTCAGATGAGGAAAATGGGCCTCGTTTGGCTGTTTTAAAGGTGGTTGAGCCGCTGGTTCTTGCTTCAGAGATCAATAAAGCATTGATAGCGATTTCATCAAATAATGGCCAGAGTTCGTTAGATGTTGTGCAAAAAATGACTATTCAAAAACAAGCTATAGCAATAGCAAAGTTTATTTCAGATTCACAAAATGTAGATACGTCAGAAATAACTTGGGATAATGTTAACAATTATTTAGACAAGGATGATGTTGATGCTAAGCCAATAGAAGCGAATTTAACAGGGCAAAAGCAATTTTCCGAACTTATAGCTCCAGCTGTGCTTAAAACCGAAGAAGCGGTAAACCAAATTTTGCTTAGCCTCAAGGAATCTATTAAGAGTTCTGATAGGCACTCAAAGACTATGGCGCAAGTCATGGTCGATCAATTAAATGATAAAGAAATTCTTTCTACTTTGAGCTCTATGAAAGAAGCCTTAGGCGATAAGCTTCGTGCCCAAGTTAGAGCGATTGGTGAAGATGTCAAGAGTAAATTATCGCCAGAAGAGCTTGCCCATCTATATGACAACAATGTCGACCCTCAAATTAGAATTATCAGCGGCCGGAAAATGGTTCGCGAGGGCGGCGCGATGGCCGAAATTAATAAGTTAGGTAAAGAGGACAATAGTCGATTCAACTTTAGATTTTCTTTAAACGCAAGAGCCATCGTATTATCTTCTCAAGGAAAAAGTCATGTTGAGAAGCGTGTCATGGATTATGATATCCCGCATGAATTTATGCATGCGACGTTGCATGTTTTGTCGCAAGCAGGATTTTTGGGACAGAAATCCCGTTTTGCTGAGACTTTGAGCTCCAGTAATAATTCTTTTTATTCCATGTTGGGTTTATCTCCATCTGCTGTCCCAAGCATTGCTAAACAAGCACTTCAAGCAGGCCGTCAAGCTTATGATGAAACTGAAAGTTTAGTCGTTCAAAAACTTGGCACATTTTTTGGCCATGGTTTTCCAGAAGAACTTATGCAAAGTGGTGGGATAAAGGAAGAAACGTTTGGCGGCAATCACACTCGAAATGAGTTTGATGCTTCTTTAGGAGGCATTCTTTATTGGTTAAAACAAGCTGGTATTGATCGAAAAACAAGTCCTGCACATTTTGAACGTATTAATCGTCGGCAATTAATTGTTATGCAGAGTCTTTTGGGCCGAGATGATTTTGATTTTTTCAAATCAGTCCGTGGTATGAGTTATAGCAGGTTGTCAGCAATACTTGAAAGACATCGTAGGGACATTGAAATGACAGATTCGGCAGAACTTTTACGTAATATTCCTTTGGACCAATTAGCCGAGCGTCAGCAAAAGGTTATAAGTCCCAGCTCTCCAATATTCGATGGAAATAAATCCAGCGCGGCGGGTTATGGAGTTTCATTAAATGGTTTGAATACAGCTAGTTCTGCTTTATTTGGCTACAATAAAGATGAAGCTGTTCTTCCGCCACCGGATGAGAAGGCAAAAACTGCCGGTGGGCCAAAGAATGAAATTATTGGTGGCCCCGATCGAAGTGAGTCGGGTGTTATTAAGGAAAAATCTGATTCTTTAAAAGAATCAACAAAAAAGTTCAGAAAAAATAATGTGATAACGAGAGACGATGGGAGTTCTTATTTTACTGATGCCACCCGCGGAAGAGGGATTGGGAACAGAAATAGACCTCTACCAAAACCAAGAGAAAACCGAGTGGAAGAAGAAAAAATCACGACCTCTTCCAATTCTTCCAATAAGGGAAGTTTGCCAGATAGAGGATTGCGGCATAATTTATTAACTCCAGTTGCCAAAGAAGCCGCTTTTGGTGTTTTGGGGTCAAGGGGCATTCCTCAATCAAGAGGTTCTTTAAGTGCGGGATCACAAAGCGCAGGAGAAGTTTTGTTAGGTTCTAATTTAGGGATTTTTGTTCCTGGGGCTTTGGAACAAGCGATGCCGGCAGTTGGTTCTGTTGTTCCATCAACTGTATTTGTGGCAGATGGACCGAATCCTGCAATTTGGACAAATCCAACAGTGGCCGGGCTTTTAGCGAATAACATTAATGGCGGTTTAGCAACGTGGGTTAATACTGGAGTCAACAGCACAAATAGTAACAGTGGGAATGATGATGGTGGATATGTTACGGATAATTTTTTAGGATACAGTCTACCGCATCTCGGGATAGGGAATGGAAATTCACCGGGATTAGTTAACAGTGTTTCATCAGCTGGAATTATCGCATCCCAACAACGTCAGGTACTTTTACCAACTATGAATTTAGTGTCAAGTGCATCAGTTGGTCCAGTAGATGCTGTTTCTGTAAATGGGGTTTCTTCTTCCCGGATAAGTGTCCCTCCCGGCAGCATGATTCAAGCCAGCTCGAACTTCGTTGAACGCGAAAATATCGCGACGGCTTTTAAAGCAAATCCGAGAATTGCAGAAGAACTGCTTAAAGGAAAGTCAATTTTTGATTTTGACGACAAGGATATTGATGCGCTTTTAGTCAGCTCTGGTGATAAACCACTTATTCTTGGAGAGAAGGATCTTTTTGATACGAAGATTTTAGGTTTAGTCCGTCGTCGAAATGCGCCGATTGTTACTTTTATTCAAGGGGCTTTTAATAAATATGAAATTACGCCGGAAGGTAATCCACAAATAACAGAAAATATAGATGCAACAGAAATTACTAATGGACTTGTTCTCGTCGACGAAACTTTCCGTCCGTGGCAGGGCGAAGATATCCGTCAATTGGTTTTACGTTCAACTTATGATTTGCGTGCTTCGCAGTGGGATATTAATGAAAGTCAAACTTTTGTAACGATTAAAGTTGGCGACTTGACGGTTTCGGTTGACCGTAGCGTGGGTGATCGTGCGCATGCATATGCTAAAGTCGCGGCAAAATATAATGCCGCGCATGTTGTGATCGACACAACCGGATACTTTGTTGCTGATCGTCAGGCAAAGATTTTGCGGACTTCGGAGAATCAGAGAGTTTTGATTGTCGGCAAGAATTCTAAAGAAGATGTCGGCGGGATTGTCAGTAACATAGTGACCGAATTAGAGAAAGAATCAGCAAAGAAACCGATTGCTTTAGCTATTGCGCAAATGTTTGAAGGTCAAATTGCAGCCAATGCCATCGATGAAAGCCAAACAATATTTTCATATCAGCGCGTATTTGAGCTGGCGGCAAGCGAAGATCGGTTAGCCCAATTAGAATTTGCCAAATCCGCCGCCGTACAGCCAGCTCAACCGCTTCCCGTTAAGGCATCGGCAAGTGTTTTTGAAAGAGTGTTGAATAATTTGATTCCTGCACCTTCCGCGCCGCACATCGCTCCGGCACCGGTTGCGCCGGCCATTCTTCCGCTTAGCGCGCAAGCGGGTTCGTCAGCAGTTGCGTTCGTCGACAAAGCTCAATTAGAAAATCACTTTAATGCTTTGAAAGATCAAGGACAATCACCGCTGGTTTATTTCTTTGATGGTAATAAAATTAATGCCACAAATAATATGGCCGGCAAGCGTTTAACAAATCTTGGTTTAATCAATGTGATTGTCGCACGATTTATAAAATTTGCGGAAAATAATAAGGATAAAGGTGTCAAAATTCTTCGCGGGGGAGATGAGTTTGTTGTTGTTATGCCCAACGACCAACAGTTAATCTCGGCGCTAGAAGATATTAAGATTAAAATTGATCAAGAAGTTTATGCGCTTGCATTAGTTACTTTGCCGGATATTAAAGGCAATGTGGATGAAGTTGTAAAAAATTTAAATGAGCGACTTGGCGATCGTTCTGCTGATATAACATTCTCTTCGGTTGGCGCTGGTAGTGTTGGTCAGGCGCAAATTGTTTTAGGTGCCCGTAAATGGAATTCTCAACGTAAGAGCGATGAGTATATTGATAATCTTATTGCGGATTTAAGTGCAAACGGCTTTAAGGGTCTTAAAAAGGCTACAAAGGTTGTTATTGGCGGGCAAGAACAAGATTCTTGGCTTGACAAAATTGGCAATGAAGTCCGCCTAACTCTTTCGGGCGGTGTTGCTGAGGATCCGGATTTTGAAACGGCTTTTAAAGCGGCAGCTGATGCCAAAGATAAATCCAAGAAAATATATACTGAACAGAAAAATACTTTTGGTCCAGCACGCATAGTCAAAGCTAAAGTCGGAGAGATATCTAATCCGCATAATGAAGGCCGCGACATTGCTCGTGATGCTGCTGCACAGAATCGCATGGCGCAAGTGAATACATTAGATGCACAATCTCGAAAAGACAATGCAGTTGTTGTTGTGCGAGACGGTATTTCTTACGTTAATAGCGCCGACGTAGCCAAGGAAGTTATAGGTCAAGCAATTAAACAAAGCTCTGTGAATGGAGCAACTTTGGCTGACAATATCTATGTGGTTGCTTTAAGTGCCGGTGGTTGGAATGATAAAGACTCTCACAATAAGAATACGGATTTTATTAATAAAGCCAAAAATGATCAAATTAAGGATGCTCGTAAATTAGCCGGCGAAGGTAAAATCCTTAATGACAATCCTTTCTATGGTTACAAAACGTTTGATATTGCTATCGAGGCGACCATCGCTAGTGTTATTGATGAGCTCGATAAGTTTTTAGGTGGGCAATTTGAAGTTCTGGTTGTTCACGGCCCGCCGGCAGGTCCTGTCCTTATCCTTCAAGCTCGCGACATGAATAATCCGCCTGCGCTAACCCCAGCCGTGTTTAATCAAAGACTTCGTGAATTTTTATTAAAAGTTCGCATTAACAATAACAAGTTATTAGAAATTGAAACGGACCATATTATTGGGGCTTGGGCTCAGCCAACGACAGAAGATATTGCGAGCGAATATAATCCGCTTAATTTAGTTTTCCGTCACGTTACGGATAATCGCAAGAGCATGGAGCGCGAATTAGAAGAGAACTTGGCTAAAGTTGATTATGCGCTTGGCGAGAAGGTTGGAGTAATTGTTAAACAATATATTCCCGTAATTACTGAAGCGAAAATTAATCGTGATGCCCTTGCGCTTGCAGCTCAAACTGCAAATGATATGAATGTACTTGCCGCACAGGCAGGCCGCTCTTATTCCGCCTCTTCCTCCGTCGGTTCCGTTTTTCAAGCGTCGTCGAGTGTCGCTGCAGGCAAAGAACTTGTCGCATATTATATTCAAGAGAAATTAGCCAAAGCGTTTTCTTCTAACAATGCTCCTCTTTGGGTCTTTATCAAAGGGCCGAGCTATTCATTTAATGAAGATGGCAAAAAAGAACCTGTCATTACAGCAGACGATATGCTTGCCGCGGCAAATGAAGTGGCTGGGGATAGACCAGTTTATATTGTCATGGATGGCAAGGTTTATAAGGTTGAAAAAGGCGTAATTGGCAAACAGGCTATCGATTCTCAAAGTGTTAAAGGCGGACTGGTCCTTGTTGTTTCTAATGATATCCAAGAAAAAGTCCGTTATTTGACTGGCGAAGATGTGCAGCGTAAATACTCTAAGACAGCCGCGGAATACGTAGAAGAAGCTGTTGTCCTTTCAAGCCAACCTGCGCCGGAGTATAAATTTGTTCCGGGTGTTGGGCCTGTTCAATTAGAGCCGCCGATTATGTTCCCGGCTCCTTTGGCGCCGTCTATTTATCAGCTTCCGTCAACATTTTTGATTAGTTTGGCAGTGGCCAATCCGGGAATACCTTTTGACAGCGGAGAGACTTCTGGTCCGAAGGCTTCTGATAAAAAAGCTGTTGCGGTAAGCGGTGCTAGTTTAGCTTCTTTGCCGGGAGAGTCCGACCTTCCGCCTGATCCTAATGGTGGAAACGGCAATGGCGGTACTGGAGGAACACCTAGGACCCCAACACAAGTAGAAATGGTTTTGGCTAAAAGTCCAAGACCTTATAATCCGGTTGATACTATTGTTTTGTCTAGCGCTAATAACCCATATTATCGATTTAGAACAGCTATTAATGATCCTGGAGCAGACAAGAAGGGGACAACTAGATATGCCTCTTCCGGTCTGAGCCCAACGCCGTCGACAGCTTCCAGTCCCTCCCCGGGGGCGTCGGAAGCGAAGGATGGCGAAGGGGAAAACGCAATACGAGTTCGTAACACAAGTAGCACTGTTTCAAATGTAGTTCGTGGCACAAGCAGTGCCGTAGTTGCAGAAAACGCAGTACGTAACATAAGCAGTATCGTTGTTGCAGTAAATGAAGTACGCAGTACAAGCAGTACCGTTACAGAAGCAAATGAAACACGTATTGTAAAAGCAAGTAGCAGTTTAGCAGTACAAGTTAGCAGTACCTGCTCTGTGAATGGAAATAGATTTGTTGCTTTTGCGATGATCAAGGTGCCCGAGGTGTTTGGGAAAGTTGCCAAGATCGTAGCTAAAGGTATCAAGTCTAGTTTCGATTCGATTAGAAGCAAAGTTGTAGAAGCACGCAACAATGCAAGCAGTAATGATAGTTCCAAAGAAGTACAAGGAAGTATGGTTCTTGGGATGTGCAATGAGACATCGCGAGATGCTCAAGGTGTGACCGCAGGAATCAGAGTCAAAGCAAACGAATTCTTCCAGCACGTTGGGGATTGGATTCGTCAGTACGAAGTTAGAGTTGTAGAAATACTGAAACAAGTATTAGAAGTTCTTCAAAGAAGTCGTATTGTAAATGCAGCACGTAACAGAAATAGCAATACTCGCTCTGTAGTTGCAAGCAACGTTTCTGGTGACAGCAACGTTAGCGAAAAAGAAGCTCATACTGTAAATGTAAGAAGCAATTCTGATGATGTCGTTGCTCAAGGTTTAGGTAGTGTGAAATCTACGAGTAACGAAGATCGGTTTGGTAAGGTTCTTGGGGTGCGCAATGGAGTAATGGCGTATCTTAAGAAATTTAGCGTTGGCTTAGGCAATCGTAGCGACGCAAGTTTAAGATCTGAAAATAGTGCAGTATCCAAGTTAGTAAGAACATTCAGCCAATGGTTGAATGCAATTCATGTGGTGCGCGAAGCAGGTGATGCGTACAACATGAATAAGACTTTAGGTGCAGTCTCCGCTTCCAGTGCTATCAAAGGATACGGAGAAGCAACTTTAAGTTCTTTTGCTCTGCAAGTAGCTGGATCTGCTGTAAATACAAATAACAATATCAATGGACGCGAAACAAGAGCGTCTGCTTCAGTTCTCGGGTTGTCGAATCTCGTCTTAGAAAGAGATCAAACAGCCAGAGCATTTCGTGTTTCTTCCGTAATAACTAATGCTTCCTCTTCACCTGCCGGAGAAAATAGAAAGACCAGGAACACCATTGACGTAGAAAAGTCTTCTGGCAGCAAGAGCCCGTATAAATCCCTCCTTGTTCTAGGCCTCAAGGTCTTGATCATTTCAGCGCAAATTTCCCTTGATATCAATACGGGTTTTGCGACTGTCATCGTTTTGACGCTTATCGCCAATCATTTGGCGCGTGAGCCGAATAATTCAATTAACAGCTCAATGGCTTTAGTTTCTCCTGCCCAAGCCCAATCGACTGTTACATCAAATTCGAACGTGAACGCCCGTACCCCGAATCGTTTAGCCAAAGCGGCTAAAACTGTTCGGGGTATTTTTATTGCAATTAAAAACGCCTTTAATCATCCTCAAACAACAGGAGGTATCAAATGGTTACACTCAACACTCGAATCATTGACCGCAGTACAACAACGTCGTACGGAAACATCGAATTTAAATACCTTATCGATGTCCCGCGCTGCGACTGCATCTTCGGCTCTGCAAAAGAGCGAAGCAGCGGAAAAGCACTCCTCTTTCTCGTCTTTAACCATCGCGGCAAGATTTATCGTCGCAATGGTCTTCGCGGGACGTGGGTTGAACTTAAGAATGAGAACGAGTATTCAAGCGTTCGTGAACGGCTTCTTACCGCGATCGCGGATAAGCAAGTCCCCTGCTACACAACGGCTTCCAAAGCTCTTCTTAGCTAGTTTAGCGAGCTTAGCAGCGAACTCTGCCTATGCCGGTACAGTTGCCACCGTTTCAGCGGTTGCAACTGTGCCGGTGTGGGCGTGGGTCGTGGGGGTTGTTGGTACGACGATTTTAATTATTTACACATTATTAGGTTTGAGTAAAGCAAGAAAAGCATTAGGAAAAGCATCTAAAGATGCAAAAGAAAAGATCACCACGTTGAATATCCAACTAAAAGATGTTAGTCCGGTAAGTAAGATTACGAGTACCATTGAAAGAATTAAGAATATAAACCTTGGTAAATTAATACGTAACACAATGAATATCGGGCTATTAATTTTAGGTTTCGCTTTAGTCATTTATGCGACAAATGCTATTCTTGCGGTGATTATTAGCGGCATTGTTACTATTGAAGTGCTTTTACCTGTTGCGGTAGCTATCGTTGGCGTAGTATCAATGACGGCGGCACTTGTTAAATTATTAAATTATGATTATGTGGTTTTACGTAAGAAAATTTCTACGTTTGTTATTCAGATTATTTCTGTGCCGTTTGATTATGTGATTGATTCTCGCATGAAGTTATGGAATGTGAAAGATAGCTTTGGGGCATGGGCAAAGGCCAAGACGGACGCTGGCATCAACCGAGTGTTGAGATTTGAAGATAGGCTTTTAGGTTATGACTATATTGGTTCCGTGAAGAACATATTTGCATTTGTTATTTATGGGATATCCATACCGTTTGATTATGTGATTGATTCTCGCATGAAGTTATGGAATGTGAAAGATAGCTTTGGGGCATGGGCAAAAGCCAAGACGGACGCTGGCATCAACCGAGTGTTGAGATTTGAAGATAGGCTTTTAGGTTATGACTATATTGGTTCCGTGAAGAACATATTTGCATTTGTTATTTATGGGATATCCATACCGTTTGATTATGTGATTGATTCTCGCATGAAGTTATGGAATGCGAAAGATAGCTTTGGGGCATGGGCAAAGGCCAAGACGGACGCTGGCATCAACCGAGTGTTGAGATTTGAAGATAGGCTTTTAGGTTATGACTATATTGGTTCCGTGAAGAACATATTTGCATTTGTTATTTATGGGATATCCATACCGTTTGATTATGTGATTGATTCTCGCATGAAGTTATGGAATGCGAAAGATAGCTTTGGGGCATGGGCAAAGGCCAAGACGGACGCTGGCATCAACCGA
>CAZWOH010000007.1:0-27695 GCA_964635405.1 uncultured Planctomycetales bacterium
AAACAATCACCGTCGAGTTTTTCTTAGCATCCTTATCCAAACGCGACAAAAAGCCGATAGCGTGGCTTGTTTCCAAAGCGGGAATAATCCCCTCGGCCTGCGAAAGCAGTTTAAGCCCCCCAATCGCTTCTTTGTCTGTCACACCGACATATTGAGCGCGGCCAATCTGCGCATAATAAGAATGCTCGGGGCCCACACCCGGATAATCAAGTCCAGCGGCAATCGAATGGGCAATTTTGATTTGCCCGTCGGGTGTTTGCAAAAGTTTGCTTTTGCTCCCATGAAGAACACCGGTTTGTCCAGCGCAAATCGCCGCCGAATGTTGTCCGCTCTTAAGCCCGTGTCCGGCCGCCTCGACACCGATAATTTTAACGCTCTTGTCCTTAAAGAAGGCATGAAACAGCCCCATCGCATTGCTGCCGCCACCCACGCAGGCGACCAAATAATCAGGCAGCTTCTTTTCTTTGGCCAAAAACTGCCGACGCGCTTCGCGGCCGATAACGGATTGAAATTCACGGACCATCAAAGGATACGGATGGGGACCCGCGACCGAGCCGATAATATAAAATGTATTGCGGACATTGGTGACCCAATCGCGTATCGCTTCATTCATCGCATCTTTAAGCGTCTTCGAGCCGCTGGTCACCGGCACAACCTTAGCGCCCATCAGCTTCATGCGAAACACATTAAGCGACTGGCGTTCGATGTCCTCTGCGCCCATATAAATTTCGCACTGCAACCCAAAAAGCGCTGCGGCCGTCGCTGTCGCAACGCCATGTTGACCGGCGCCGGTCTCGGCGATAATGCGGGTCTTGCCCATCTGTTTGGCCAAAATGATTTGACCCAGGGTATTATTGATTTTGTGCGCACCGGTGTGCAATAAATCTTCGCGCTTTAAATAAATTTTGAGATTTTTAAAATGGCTAGACAAGCGTTTGGCCAAATACAAATTCGTCGGCCGGCCCGCGTATTCTTTAAGGTAGTGCGCAAATTCGTCCTTAAACTTTTTGTCGCGCCGCGCTTTGGCAAAAGTCGTTTCCAACTCATTTAAAACGGACATGAGCGTCTCGGGAACGTACTGTCCGCCAAACTCACCAAAATGACCTGATTGATCGGGAAGTGACATAGTTTAATAATGTTTTTATAAAAATTTATTTTGCGTTAACTGCGGTTAAATACTCTATCACATTTTTTACCGGGCGCATCAATTTAATCTCTGGATAAAATCCGGGGGACGCTTTGTATTTCTCCAAAATCATAGGGTCAATAACAAACTCCGCAGTTTTTTCGTCGGTGTTTACCTGCAAAGCCGCATCCACCGCGTTTAAATCAATACCGCCTTTGGTTGCCAAATCACTAACACTGGAACTCGCCGAAACTTTGATCAAATTGTCATATGTTTTTAAAAAACTGGCAACTATATTTCTATCAGGCCGTATGTACTTAGCCCATTCATTGGCCTTGCCCCACGCCTGTTTTTCCGCTCTTGTCCAAACACTTTCCCAATTCCCGGAACCTTTCGTACGAATATCATTATTAATCAGCTTAAACAAGGGGTCATTGATCCTCATCGTGCCCACCCCTTTGGTGGCGAGAACTTGAGATTCATGCGACTTTTCAAGCACATCGTCAATATTTTTTGCACCTCCACAAGACCCTAATCCAACAAAAACTATGTCGGGGGTCAAATAATTCATTGTCCTGCCAAGATGATAGCTATGCCCACGATGCACGAGAATATTAGGTTTTTTCCCGCTTCTCTCCAAAGCCCGATCGACGGCGGCATTCGTATTTTGGATATCGTGGGGTTTATTGGCCAAAATCGTGACCTTCTGCCCATTGATAGAAGTTATTTCAACATACTGATCATAAGCAATCGTGCGCCAATTAGGATCATTTTTATACGCGGCAATAAAATTTCCAAAAGATGATTTAGCATCGCCATCATCATAAAAAACATAGCGTTGAACATTTTCACGATTGGGACCCAAAAGCTCTGAAACGGTCAACTCTTTTCTGCTTGATAATTTATACTGTTCCCACACCCCGTCAAACCAATCTTTACCAATAAAAACAGGTTTGTCTTTGAATAACCCGGCCAGCAATCCATAAATTATTTTTTGTTCACGGTTGTTTTCGACAGCTTCATACTGGGCCTTAATAATTTTCGACAGCGGTTCTAACAATTGTGGGTCGTTTAACTGATCGATAATATCCGCGGCAATAGCCGCTTCTTCTTTAAGATTTTTTTCCTGACCTAACCCTTGAATAAAGCGCACCAAAAACTTTTCCCGTTTTGCTAGGCTCATTCTCTTCAAAAATTCTTCCTGCCTGCCATACGTTACGGCAAGCCGGAAAAAGTTTCTGAATTTTAAATACCCCACAGAATCCAAAAATTGATCCGCCGAAATACCCTCAGCGCTCATCGCGGCCAAAAACCGATCAAAGAGCCCATTAAAAGTCGATGTATAGACAACTTCGTCTTCTCCGTAAACCATAATTCTGTACAGGTATTGAGAGGACATCCGTTCGACAGATTTAAACCTTACAGCGTTGGTTGCTTCGTGCAAATCGTTAATTTGACGAATGAACTCCATACAAATTTCACCCAAACGTTTATTGACAGCACTATCAGAAGGATGTCCGCTTTGGGATGCCTTGGCATTTAAGAAACGTAAAAAACGAGACCTGTCGGAAACAATAAGCGCAGCTTCATTTACCGTCAAATTCCCCGCAACCAACTCCGTGAGCAATAAAGTCATATCCGCACGAAATTCGTATCTTGAGATACTTTTCGAATTTTTAAAATTATAGATAGATTCAATAGGAAAATTGATCATTTCATAATAAATCTTTACCACCGGATCGTCTGCAAACAAACCGGGATCTTTGACATCTCTAAAATGCCAAAAGTACCCGATAAGATCCTCTTTGATATCCGATAAAAACGCATCTCGCAGCGTTTTTTGTTTAGCAACAAGACTTTTAAATTTGGCCTCGGGGGGACTTTGGGGTAGAAACCTTGTTGTTTGTATCCTGGTTAAAAAATCCGAAACCACGTTAAAAATTATAATAGAAGGACTGTTGTTGGCTCGAAGACGCTCAAATCTGGAAAAAAGTTTTTCGACAAGACTCAACTGCTGCTCAACAGTCAGCAAATTCATCAGATCATTTCTCTGGCTATTAGAAGTTCCTTGCATGAATAAATCAACCGTGCTAAATGAACCTTCAGGCACATCATAAAAGTTTACCGGATCTTTTTTCATTCTTTGGAGCAATTTGTCAAACACTATTTCGCCAAGATCTCCATATGCCCCACCTAGCAAGAAATAATAGAGTTCCTGCGCCGAAAAATTTTCCAAGTACGCATCAATAGCGGCCGACTCCCATTTTGCGGAATAAAACGTGGGATAAACATAACGAGACAAAAAATGTGAATCAATAAGGCGAAAAACAATTAGATCGCGATCACTGGCATAAGCCGGGTTTTTTAGCATCGAAAACAAAGTTTTCATATACTGAGCTACGTCTCCTATCAATTCTTGCGCCTGCGCAAGCGTCATTTCTTTATTGAGCAGCATAGGAATAAGTGCTCCCATCATCTCTTGCCCTGAAAATTCCAGCTTCAAGTCTGCTATCGCTTTTATCAACTGCAGACGTTCTGACGATGAGTTTGCCACCATCGTACGGATATAATTTCTTCTGCTGGCTAATGCTGCGTTTGATTCAGTGACAATATTTATAAAATCCCCCGGCGAAAACCGCGCAATAATTTCCAGCACGCGCTCTTGGGATTTGATCTTGCTAAAATCATCTGAATCCAAGATAAAATCCGCCGTATAATTTTTGGCAAACCATTCAAAAAATTCCCACCCCTTTTTATATTCCAAATACAATCGTGCATATCGAAAAACATTTTTCGTATAAATAAAATTATCCTCCCGCCTGACCGCCTCTTTAAGAATTTCAATTGCAAAGGGTTCGTCCATAAACTCAGCGGCGCGCTCAAAAACGCGGCCCGGATCAGACTGCGCAACGTTAAGCCAATAATTTTTTCTCTGTTGGTCAAACGCTGATCGTGGGTCAGCCGCAAGGATTTTCTCAATAACAACACCCTGGCTAACTGCCTGCTCTGTATTTACGGCATCTTGCGAATATCCCAAAGACGGCAGAGCAGACAAAAGTTGCACACCAGCAAGGATTCTCGCAGTTTTTCGCTGAACAGCCGTAATCCCCGACGATGTGACAAGCGCCTGATCAATCGCTGTAAACCCAAAACCTCCCATAAAATACTTGTGCGGGATCATTTCTTGCGAAACAGGGTCCAATTCTTCTTTGACAGAGTTATACACCCCTTTTCGAAACAATTCTTCGTATTGCGACCATATCTTGGTCGCCACTTGAGGATCAGCATTATCAATGCCGACAACTTTTTTTTGGTCAACATACACGGCTGCCAAAAGGCCAGTTTTGATCTTTTGTTTATACCATGCCGCGAGAATAAGCGAATGATACACTTGACGTAAAAGGGCAAAATTGCGCCCTTCATTGACTTCCTTTTCAAGAACAGGAAGGACGATTTCCCGAAAAATTTCTTTGGTCGTTTCCTGCTCTTGAGTATCTGTTTGTTGTCCATTTTTTTCGAGCGCCAGATAATCGGATTCCAACAAAACCTTCAAATGGCTTTCGCCAATATACGCGACCCCTCGCTCTTGGCTAATCTCTGCCTTATCCGGAACTATCCACACTTTGTTTAACGTATTGACCGGAATCTCTACCTGCCCGTATTTAGCCCTCACCCGCCGGTTAATTTCATCCCAAAACTTTTTACCAACATCCCCTTCAGGGACCATCAAAGAAGCGGTGATCTGTTTTAACAGATAATCCTGTGCCAAAAGATCGCGTCCCATTTCTGTTGTGCCAAACTCAACTGGAATAATTCTGTTTTTTTCGTAAGGCGACAAGTTGACCCACAGATCATTTTGAGGCAACGTTAAACTAGCCAAAAAATAATTAACAAGCCGCGTCGTCTCCCCTCTGAGTTCTTCAGCGTTTCCCAGTGAAGTTCCCGGATCAACAATAAATTCCAAATGAAACGGATCCGCGGCATCGATTTTAAGCGCCCTTAACACCGGCGGCTGAAAATGACTGCTAAGAGTAACGAAAGATGTGGACAAAAAACCGCTGCTTGGCGGCTCTTGCGCAAACCCCGCCGGCAAAACTGCCTGCATTATAAACACGATAAATACAAAAGTGTTAATCGTCCGCTTCATATTAAGTTATTTGCAAAAGAAGATTATTGGAGCAGATGCGCGACGGCGCTTTTGGTTTCGTAACTTTTCATAGTCATAGTCGTACTGCCAACCCCAACCGCGCCGTCGATGCGAAGCGGGATTTTTTGCCGGCTGACATCAAACCACAATTTATATTTGGAAGGTGTGCTCTGCATAAAAAAAGCCTGATAATTTTTGCCGGCAGTCGCGATATCCACTTTTTCTGTCAATTTAATCCGCAAGTCCATGGTCGGCAAATTAATAGCCAGACTCTCGCCGGCTTTAAACTCAGCGTCCCGGCGATAGCGGTAAATAAAACAATAAATATTGTCTAATTCGCCTTTTTTTGTAATCACTTGTTCAGTTGTTTTTCCCGAAACGGTTTTAACGACACGGACTTTACCGTTTTGCGGCTCATAGTATTCGATGATTTGCTCTTTTTTTCCAAAAATATTAAGGTCGCGCTCAACAATTTGCGGCAAAAGCGACGCAGGATCAGCATAAATCTTTTCGGAATCCAAAAAATTGATCCCCGTCGCTTTAAAAACGATGAGCAGATAATCTTTGTCTTCGCGCGCCGCGGGGCCTTCAAAAGTCAAAATCGCCTCCCCCGCTTTTAAGCCCAATTGCTTGATCGAATATGTGATCTTTTCACCGACAAAATCATTCACATCATTCGCCGCCTTCGCCGTCGGACAAAATGTGACACTAATGATCAAACTGAACAAGGCTCGATAAAATAATTCTTTTTTCATCTTTTTTCGTCTTTATCTTTAACCAGCGTCTAACGTCCAGCGTCCAACCACCAACCCCTAGCCCCTAATCCCTCTATCAAATTCTTTAATAAAATTTTCCAACAACCTCGCGCCCTTGGTCAATGTCGCGACCTTGGCATATTCGTCGGTCGTATGCGCCGTCCCCTTAGCACCAAAACCCGTGGCAAAAGCGGGGATGCCGTGTTTCTTAAAAAACGTAATCACCGTCGCTCCTTCGCTGGCTTTGACCTGCGCGGGAATTTTCATTTTTTGAGCCGTCTGAACATACGTTCTAACAAACGGATGGTCAGCGGCAATTTCATACGGTTGCTGCAAATCGTCGATGATAATTTTAAATTTCGGCGTCACTTTTTTGACAATCGCCTTGATTTGCGCCAAGACCTCGGAGGATTTCATGCCCGGCAAAAAACGTGTGTCGAGCGAAAACTCACAAAAATCCGCCACCATGTTGACCTTGTCGCCGCCGCGGATCGTGCCGATATTTTTAGTCGGCGGATGCAAAAGACCATGCTTTTTAAATTTAAACTGATGCGCCTTCAAAAGCCGTATCACCTCGGATGCCTGCTCAATGGCATTGACCCCGCGCCAATTGTAGGCCCCATGCGCTTTTTTTCCAAAAATCTGGATGCGTGTATGCAGCAAACCCTTTTGCGCGATGATCGTATAAAATTCGTCGGAGTCAACAATCAATCCAAACCCCGGCTTTAAAATTCCTTTGTCTAAAAGCGGAATAATCCCCGCCTTGCTGCCCGTTTCTTCGTCAACGGTCGCGGCCATAATGACATCATTCTGAAGGCTCACCTTGTCCTCAACCAGACTGCGCATGACTTCCATACAGCAAGCCAAATTTCCCTTATCATCGCTGGCGCCTCGGCCGTAAATTTTCCCACCCTTAATCTCGCCGCCTAAAGGATCAAATTTCCATCCTCCGCCGATCGGCACGGTATCAAAATGAGGAGTGAGCAGAACCGAATTCTTGGCCGCGTTGGGGCCGGTACCTTTGACGGTCGCAACAATATTAGGCCGGTTCTTTTCAAAAGTATAAATTTTGACTTCAATTCCTAAAGAGCGCATGTCTCTTTCAATAAAATTCGCCAAGGCCAGTTCATTGCCCGGCGGGTTTTCACTGTTAAAGCTGATCACTTTTTGTGTTAAAGAAATAAGACGCTGATCGTTGATCATTTGAAAAAATCCTCTGCTTTTTTGGCGCCCAGTGTACGACTGTAATCGTCGTAATCGATGATCGTTAAATCATGACGTGTGGCGCTGATGTTTAAAATTTTAGGCATATGATGATGGACATGGCGAAAAGCGACATAGCGAAAATCCGTGCGGCAATTGGGGCACGAGACCATATCCAGCTTGACGTCCATGTTTTGGCAATGAGCGCATTGGCCGGACAAATCCCCATAAATCAAAAGATGCTCTTTGACTTTGTGCAAATCAAACGGCTTATAAACCCGCAATAATTTTTCGGACATGGGCGGTATTATAACATACGAATAAGATTTGAAGGAAATTTAGCAGAGAATAAAAAATACCCTTTTCCCGTTCATTCTGCCCACGGGTTGACTAACAAAACGCCGGTTGGTTTGAAATCTTCGCTATTACGAGTCACCAAATGTAATCCGTGTTTTAAAGCAATGGCTGCAATAAGGCCATCACACGCAGGAACAGTCTTTCCGATCTTAAAAGCCTGAGCCGTGATTTCTCCCCAAATATGGGCAGTCTCTTGGTCAATTTCCAATATTCGATCAGCAAAAATCCGCTCAAGCCCGCCAACCCATGAAAAAAGTTCTTTTTTCCGACGACCATCCTCCAACAAAAATATTCCTTTAACTATTTCTCCTAACGAGATCACACTAAGAAACATGTCCCTTTCATCAACTTCATCCATTAATTTTCTCAAACCTAAATTCATATCCGATTTGCGCATTTCTGAAATGACACACGTATCCAAAAGAAGCCTCATAAAGAAACCTTCCTATCAGTGGAACGGTCACGCTCTAAACTAACATCTTCCAACAATGGCATTTTCATCAAATATTCTTTTAGACCTAGTTTCTTTCCCGTAAGGCGTTTAAATTCCTTGAGAGCTACAACAATGACCGTTTCATCCCGACGTGTAATTTCTTGAGGTCCAACTGCTAAAGCCAAATCGACAACTTTGCTAAATTTATTTTTAGCATCTGCTAGTTTCCAAATCATATTTCACCTCCAAAGGTTATTTTCAGTCTAGCCAATCTAGCCAAAATATACCATTTTCAGGCCAAATGTCAACGACTCTTGTTCTACTCATTTGGCGTTAGACGAAAGCAAAACGCCCGGCAGGCTTTTGACCGGAACAATGTTTATAATGACGGGAAATAACCCATCAATTTTTATGTCTTGCACATCCACAGACTGTTGCAGCATCGGCAGCGGCACTCCGTGATCATCCCGTTTAATACGCAAACGATACAGCGCCGGATTAAGGTCAATACCGCCTAAATTATCTTTTGCGGCCCCACTTTTTTTATCGTCAAGACTCGAAGAGGCTTTAAGTTCCCCTCCAACATGAAAAACATTATTTGTAATGTTATAACCATTAAAGGAATTAGGCAGATCAAGCGATACCTTACCCCCAAGTCTGCTTAAGACCGGCTGACGCAAACTGGGTCTATTGCTAAACGCGCCACTATCCGGGTGAGGGACTGAAAACAATCTTTTTTCTGCGCCCGGCAATTTATCTAAGTAATCTTTCTGAAAACTGGTAAATAATTCACCCATATCATAATAATCCGCGATCTGGTCCTGCGGATTAAATCCCCTGATAACAAAATTTTCCTGACCATTCGTTGCTGTCATGATCACTAAAGTTCCCCCAACGATTCTCGCGTTTGATGGATCTTCATAATTCTCAATAAAAGCTAAAAAGACCGTATCGGGATTATCCGACATGATATTTGATTGTCGTGTCCAACACGCATCACAAAAGTACCCACTTAATTCGCCAAGCACGCCACGAGTTGGGACAACTGTTAAATTAATGCTTCCTGTTCGTTTCTTCGCTTTCATAAGCTTAATTTCATCTTGAAAAGCAGAGAACGTTAGATACCTGCGCAAGTCTTTTTTCATTTGCGCCTGAAGGTTCAATCGCCCATCATTTAACTGAAGGTTATCTCCTAAAACGTGTTCTTTAATAATATTGCCGGTAAATTCTAAAAATAAATTGATATTAGCAAATGATATTTGTCTTGCGGATCTCAGGCGATCTTTAAACTCTTCTGCAACAGTATCATTAACAAGTAAACCTTGGAGAAAAAGCAATTTTCTAAGTTCAACGGCCAAAGAGGTATTATTCTTTGGTTTAAATTCTCCTAAAGCGATAATAAGATCAGCGGTATTTTTAGCGTTGACAATCCCTGCCTTAAGATTCTCTAAATTTGTTATTTGACTTTCCAGTTGCCTTAATGCAATTTCATTGCCTGTTACATTGTCTAATTTTCCGTTCAAAGAACTTATTTCATTAGCGATCTTGGGCAATATACTATCTCTGGTTCTATTGACACGTTCTTGCTCTTCTAAAGCCAATAACTTAAGCGACCATTCTATTTCATGCATAATTCGCTCAAAGAATTCAACTGTATCGGCCTGAAATTTAAAATCTTCTACACCTAAACGTGATGCCCGAATAGTTCCAGTTCTCAGCCTTCTTTGACCTTGATCATCCGTCGTATAAAAAAGCTCTGGCAAATTACCGGCTCTGCCTGCCTCTCTCGCTTTCAAAAACCCTGCTACTAATGCTTTAAAATCAATTTCCCTCTTCCATTTCGACCCATCGAAGTTCGATGCAAAGCGCAATAAATCAAGCTCTAAAGGGCTATTTAAAATACTGTCGCTAATTTCTCCAGAGGATATCAACTGGCGATAAAATTTCTTTATAATATCTTTCAGTTGTTTGATGCCTTGTTGCGCACGGGCATCCGCAGTGCCAGTCGCCTTTACCTTGATCCCAGCAGCTTGCAGCGCTTCATTCGAAAAATCATCTTTCATAATCGCTGTATATATTTCAAATAACGTCAAAGCCTGATTGAGCCCCATATCATTGACATAGGAAATAAAAATATCTGCGTTAAACTCCTTGTCGTTTTTTATAAAAAACTCTGCTGTCGCCAGAATTCTACTCGCATCCAAATTTTTAATCTCAGTCATCAGCTTTTCTATTAAATCCATGGGGTTTTCTACTCCTAAATCAGCAAATTGCTTCTCCCACGCAAAAATATCAACGGGTACGCGTGCCATCAAAAATCTTTGAAAAAATTCAGGCTTTAAAAGTCTGCTGATAGTTCTAGCAAAATTTAAGGGGTCTTTATTTTTGAAAATGTTCTCTGCCATAAAACTTGGGTTGGAATATATCCCTTCATTAGATCTTATGACCTCAAATAACCTCGGAATATTTGTTGGAAGTAAGAGAATATCATTTATTGCGTTGGGGTTTCTGGCAATATATCGCAAAACATTAACATCTAAATAAAAACTCACCTGATCTCGTATTTTCCCTTGCGGTGTAAATGATTCTTCTAATAATATTTGCAAAGAAACATAAAATTGCTGATAGGTCGCCTCATCCAGCTCCTGAAAGGAAGCTATATACTTACGATCACGCAAACTACGCAACAAGCCATCCGCAAATTCCCTGGGGAAAGAACCTTGTTGTTCTTGCAAAGTATATAAAGTTTCCAAAACTTCCGCTAAAGGAGTCCGGTAAAATAAAATTTCATAAGGATCGCTAATATACCTGCCTTCTCTTTTTTGTGTTACCGGATTAAATCTGATTAAAGGTTCCAGCATATACTTGAAATCTGGGAATATTTTTCTTATCTGCACAACAGCGTCAAAAATCCTCTGCCTTTGAGAAACCATTTCTCCCAAAACTTCAGAATGGCTAATAGTAAATCGGTAGCCGTAATCAGCCAACTGCCGTATCATTTCCGCAATGCCTTGTTTTTGGGCGAGCCCCATATAATATTCAAATTGCGGCGGCTCGTAAAAATTCCCGAAGTCCGAAGCTTGATAGGGCGCAACCTCTTTAAGGAAATTGATAAGTGCCTTAACGCTTTGCTCATCTTTGCCTAACACTTTAGACAAAGTTCTCATATGCTCGTCGGTCAAATCCGAACGTTGCCAAAAAGAATTAACAAGCTCCGGACCTTTTTCACGAATTTTCTCTTGAATATCCCCGGATACGCTCGCATAGCTCTCGACCAGCATTTCAACAGCTTTAAAATTCGCCTGATTTCCCCCCCCCATGCAACGCTTTTCTAACAACCATTTTCAAAAGTTCATCTTGCAATTCGGTATTTTTTGAATAAATTAATATCTTCTTTAAAAGTTCATAACCTTCTCCAAAATCCACATCGGAAAGTTGGCTTAAAAGTCCCATCACAAAAAACTGTTTCGCTTCATTTTCTTCTTTCATCAATGCCAAAGATAACTGGACTAAACCCTGCTGTATCCCTTGATAAGCAGGATTGGGAACTAAGTGATCTTCTGAAGTTAAAACATTCGACTGCAAGCCAAGACTTGCTAAAATTTTGTCCACTTCCTCTTTAACATTTAGAAATTTTTGAGATATGTCGTCAAAAAACATACTATTCTCCGATTGATAAAGACTAGAAACGTCTTCTACTGGAACTAGCAAAACTCTGCCACGGTCATACTGTTTAAAACCTTTTTGCTCAAAAGCTTTTACAAATCTTGTCCAAGCTGGGTTAACGATACGAGGTATTGTGAAACTTTCAGAAGAAGAAAGAACGGCATCGATAATTTGCATTAAGCCCGGAATATTCTGCGCCCTTAAAGTTGCAATTTCAGCCTCGGTCAAAGACGCCACAAATTCATACAACTTAGTTTTATCACTCGCGCTATGAATCAAAATAAAAGGCCGCTCTCCTGAATAGCCCGGCTCCCGCCACGAATTCATAATCAAAAATGGCGCCAGTTCAACTCTTAATCCGGGATTTTGCTCAACGAGCCAAAACAGCCGATACCCTAAATTAATTGCATAGTCTGTATGTTTCTCTGATACAAGAAGCCGCTCAACAGTAACATCTGCTAAATCTCTTTCTAATCTATCAAAAGCCTCTGTTCCGAATACGGCCATAACAAGAGAATGTCCTTGAACAATTTCCCAACGCATTTTCGCTACATCCGAAAGAAAATCCTTACTCAATGTCTTTTCATCTATTCTTTTGACTGCAGACGTGACGTCATCAAAAGATGGAACCTCTTCTTTTCTATCCCATTCTTGACTAAAAAATGTTACCGTTGTTTTTCTTGCCTCAAACTGCAAATCAGAAGACAACCCTTGCTTAGCAATATGGTCAACAACGATTTGTGCCCAGCGCGCCCGTTCATTTCTTATTATTAATTCTATTAACCCCGAGTAAGCGTCCTTAGACGAAATTCGATCCGACTGTAAACTCAACCCTATTGAATCCAAATCCACAACCTGATTATGGATCTCTCTTAATCTAGCAATTCTCCTTTCAAGCCTCTCTCGATCTTCCCTAGTTTCTTCCCCCCAACTATAAAAAGCTTGCCGACCCTCCTTTAAATCTTCTCGAATAAGATTTAAATACTCCTCCGCTAATTCTGGAGATATCTTGCCTTTACTCTGCAAAAGTTGCAAAGTAGGCAAAATGTGTTTCTCAATCAAGCTTTCATTAAAATCCGTGTATAAACCCTCGTCGGAAACAAGCGCTCTCTCTAGGTCATCGAAACGCTTAAACCCTCTCTCTAAGGCATCTTTTAACTGTGAACTGTAATCACCTTGAAGGCGGGACATCTCTTGCTTTTTTGTTGCCTGATCCGCTTTCAAAGCAGTAATCTCCTTATCCAATCCTTTAACTTCTGCGCCAAGTCGTTCTTTTTCGCTTTTAAATTTGGGTAACAACCTCAGCGGACTCAATTCCCAATGAGACTTTTGCAGATCACTCCAATCTTGATATGCTTTTTGACGCTGATTATTCTTCTCACTAATCCAACCATCCT
This sequence comes from uncultured Planctomycetales bacterium, assembly GCA_964635405.1. GTDB lineage: Bacteria > Omnitrophota > Gorgyraeia > Zapsychrales > JANLHA01 > JADLGJ01. Next base: position 13,085 of record CAZWOH010000007.1, read on the forward strand.
GCTCACGAATTTTTTCTTTGAGCTCAAAAAAACTTTTAACCGATAAATCGACTTGCTGCATATCCTCTTGCAACTGCTCGGCGGATTTTGCAGTAAATCCTTGCCATGCATTAAGCGCAGGGTTGTATTGCTGTTTTACGCTGCTACTGCCGGCGGAAGAAAGCTTGACAGCGACTGTAACAGCCGCTGATGTCCCGTCCTCAACCCCGTGAAGATACTTTTCAAAATTTGCACGATCCTCTTGTGGCACTTGCGCAACACTACTGACAACGAGCGTACGCTTCTCTAAATCCCCGTTTTCTGTGCTAGTCGAATATCCCCCAGAAAAATACTTTCGTGGAATTATCTCTTGCGTAGCGGAATCATATTCTTCTTTAACATAATCATAAACACCCTTTTTAAAGGCATCTAAATACTGCTGATAAATTTTTTCGCTATTTTTTTTATCTTGAAGATCAATCCCAGACGTCTTATTCTTGTCGACATAAATACTGGTCAACAAACTCTGCGCAAGCGTCTTCTTGTACCACACCGCCAAGACAAGTGAATTTTGAATTTGTCGCAATTGTGCAAAATTCTTGCCTTCATTGACTTCCTTTTCAATGGCAGGCAAAATCATTTCCCTGATCATTCCCGACGTCAATTGACTTATTTCTTTTTCACTTTTCTGATTTGTTTTGTCACGATCGGCAAGCTTAGCACTTTGACTATTCTTTAAGGCCACGTAATCCTCTTCCAACATGACCTTAAGTTTACTTGAAACCACGTAAGCATAATCACCGTTCTGATAAACAATAGGATCTTCAGGGACGATCCATACTTTGTTAAAAGTTTCAAATGGAATTTCCCTTACCCCATATTTGGCTTTCGCCTTTTGCAGGACAGAATCCCAAAAATTTTTGCCCAACTCTTTCTCTGGAAACAAAAGCGATGCGGTCAGTTGCTTTAAAATATAATCCTGCCCCAAAAGATCCCGCCCCATCTGAGTCTCGCCAAAGCCTTTTGCGATAATTTTATCCTCTTCATAAGGTGACAAATTAACCCAAAGCTCGTCTTCAGGAATAGTCAAAGAAGCCAAAAAATATTTCACCAGCTTTTTGGATTCCTCTTCAAAGCCTTTCGCTTCTAAAGGAGTCTGTCCTTTATCAATAATGAAATCAAAACGAAACGGCTCTGCAGGGTATATTTTGACACCCTTAACAAGCGCAGGGGTATAGGGATCAGTCGTATTAATCATTTTACCCGGCGCAGGCAAGGAAAAATCCTCGACTCCATTTAAAACAGGTACACTTTGAGCGTAGAGTTTAAGCGAGAATACCAGGGAAAAAATAATAAGATAAGTTAATCGACGCATAAATTAAAGCACTGATTCACAAAAAAACCCTTAAACATTTAAGGGTGAAAGAGAGGGGGCCGATAAAGCCGGCACGAAACGCAGAACGCCGGTTCCCCTTCGGCAACTCAGCCACCGTATTGTCCCATCACCTTAAACCGTGTCTGCACGATGCCCACAACCGCACGGGCCTTTTCGGCTTGAAGACAATTTAGGTCTGAAGCTTTGCCGCGCGATCCACAGGGCTTGGTCGCGCGATCCCTTTCGGGACGTCCCCGCCTTTCGACGGGTTTGCCTTTATCGGCTTAGTCCAACCATACCATATGCCTTTATGAGAAACAAGGGCATCGAGGGATGAGAATTTCAGGTCCCCGCGACTTGTTCAATTTCCTTCGCCGGTTCTTTGGGCACCTGTCCAAGAAAAATCGGCAAGGTTTGGGCGTTGATCGGTGTAATGTTAATGATCACGGGAAACAAACCGTGAATATTAATCTGTTCCAAATTCTGTTGGGGCAAAGGCAGCGGCACGCCACGTCCGTCGCGTTTAATTTGCAAATTCATGTTCGTCGGATCAAAGTCGATACCGCCGACTTGTTGATCAAGTTTAGCAACGGGCGGCACAAGAAACGGCGCTAAGGTAATAAGAGGTTCTCCCTCCAGCCTAACAACTTGGCCCGCCAAAAGTTGACGCTCAATATTTTCTAATGCAAAAGCAGGAATTGAAAAATCATTTTGTGCTCCCATTAAAGTTCTCAAATTTATTACCCGTTGAATTTCCCCTTTAAATTTTTTAATGTTAGCTTTTAATTGGTTGCTTGCGAGAGGGTTATTCCTACTTATGCTGTCTAAGTCTCTGTGGATAGATTCCAGTTTAGGCTTTACGTTATCCCAATCATTATCGTTCATCCATTGATTGAAATTCTTAACTAACACCTCCAGCTGATTAATAGCAACATTCTCTGTGGCAACAATAATATTTGTTTGAACAGTCGTGCGCATATTGCTTATCATTTCAACAACTTGGTGCAACTGTTTGGCACGCTTTTCAATATCCGCAATTTTAGGCCCTGACAATTCATTCTGAATATCCTTCAAACTCTTGATAGTTTCACCATTGCTCGCATTAATCAACATTGCAATTTCATTCATTTTATTAGCTAAACTGTTTATATAGTTTATATCAGCGGATGAAATAGAAGCCGTCGGAGAAACATTTGCCCGATAAGTAGGTCCTTTTAACTTATCCAAATTGGATTGCGCAATGCGTTTTAATTTACTAAACGAATCGATAAGTCCTTTCGGGCCAACTTGACCCTCATCAAAGAAATACTGTCCCCTTATAAACACATCATTCGTTCCCATCGCTGCAATAACGTCCCTATCTCTAGAAACTAAAAAAGCATCGATTCTCGTAATAATAGCTGTAAAATCTTTGCCAAGACGATTTAAATCATTGTTCCTGCGATTTTTGGCAATAGAATGATTAAATTCGTTTTGCAAATCGACGAACAATTTTATCCCAGCAGACATAACTAATGCATCCTGTTGTTGTTTAGAAATGCCCTTTATTGTCCAACCTGTTACATTTCGCAAATTCACATTTTCTGGTCCAGCGATAACGACATTTCCTTCTATTGTTATTACGCTCTTATGTGGAACATTCACATTTAATTTATTGAACCATCCTTGCGTTAAATCAAATATCCAAATATCACCATTAGCCAACTTAACTAAGTTAGCGATATGCCCACCGGTGTCCGACATGTCTTTGTCTTTAAAATTATTTTTTATTTCCAACGCAGAGACATCATTAAGCTCTGCGCTAAAACCAAAATCATTGAGGATCATTGCAACTAGAATCACTGCTGATTGACAAATAAGCGTGCGCTTGGGAGCATAAATAATTTTATTTTTCCCAACAATAGCATTACGTAAATCCGCGGAATTAGGTTCTTTTACAGAAATGCTGTCATTGTCATACTCTGTATTTTCATGAATATATAGATACACCCAACGCAATACTTCCTTCTGAAAGCTAGCTTTAGCATTAGAATCTTTTTCAGCCGCGAAAGCTTGTTTAACTTTTGCGGCAACTTCATCAAACGTCTGAAAATTATTATTCAAAATCTTTTTTAATTGTACTCCATCGACAATATCTGGCACCAATTCCCCATTATGACGTTCTTTAAAATCTATAATCATTTGATCAAGGTTTTTTTTCAATTCTTTCTGCGCTGTCAAAATGTTCTGAACCCTTGGAACACGCTTATCGCGATTCGCTTGATCTTGATAATAAATTTGAGACATTTCCATAGATTGTGATGCTGCCCCTATCGGATAAACTGTAGGAAAAAAAATCGCTAACGTGAACGCAACTGATGCAGCCAATTTACTTATAGATTCAATAGGACTCGAACTTATATCTAATTTCCTGCGTTCCCCGCCATCAACCGCTTTTGCTTGCGCGGCGGCGGAAAGTTTCCCAAACTCATTGCCTTGCGTAGCCAACTGTGTCACTGCGATTATAATCTGTGAACTACCGATTAAGGTACCTTCAATTTGCTGTTCAGCCTTTGACCCAGCTTGCACCTCTATCACACTGCTTGCATCCAGCGTCTCACCCCCGCTAAAGTATTTCCTCGGAATAAGATCGCCGTTTTCGTCGGCTTCTTCTTTAATCAGGTTGTACGCGCCTTTTTTAAAGGCGGCTAAGTATTGTTCGTAAATGCGTTGCTTCATCTGTTTATCGTCGGTCTGGACACCAGCGACTTTGCCTTTGTCGGTATAAATTTTTCCGAGCAAACTTTCTTTTAAGGCCTTCTTGTACCACGCGGCAAGAATGACCGAATTGTAAATTTGGCGCACGTCAGCAAACTCTTTGCCTTCGTTGACGGCCTTTTCGATGGTGGGAAGAATGGTGGAGCGGAAAATTTGGGAAGAGACGTTGGACGTTGGAGGTTGGTGGGTTTGGTGGCTGGACGCTGGTCGCTGGTCGTTGGTGGAATTGTTTTTCTCTAGCGTCCAACGTCCACCCTCTAGCGTCCTTGTCATCTCCTCCGCCAGCATTACCTTCAACCGCTTTTCACCAACCAAAACAATGCCGTTACTTTCTAAAACTTCCGCCTTTTCGGGCATGATCCAGACTTTATTAAAGTCGCTGGTCGCTGGTGGCTGGACGCTGGGTGTTTTTTCCAACGTCGAACGTCTAACGTCTAGCGTCCTTGCCCCATTAACCTGCTCCCAATATTTCTTTCCCAATTCCGTTTCGGGGTTAGTCAACGACGAGGCCAATTGTTTCAAAACATAATCTTGCTCGAGCATGGTCTTGCCCATCGTCGTTTGGCCAAGCACATCGGGAATAATACGGTCTTTTTCGGTCGGCGAAAGGTTGACCCACACTTCCTTATCCGGAATAGTCAGCGCGGCGAGGAAATATTTAACGAGTTTAGTTGTTTCCTCTTTTAGTTCGTCTGTCGAAAGTTTCGATTGCCCTTGGTCCACAATAAAGTCAAACAAAAGCGGGTTTTCGGGATGGATTTTAAGCCCGAGCAAAATCGGCGGCGCAAACACATTCGTCGCGCTTTGCGGTGCATTTATAATCGGTAATACTTGGGCGCCGGCTGGGGCGACAATAAGAGAAGTTAAAAACGTCAGCACAATAAAACTGCTGATCACTTTTTTGAAAAGTTTTTTAATCTTAAGGTTGACCATAAAGTAGTATTAACCTTCTGTCAGCGAACCCATTTCCGGTTCTCTCGCCGGTTCTTTGGAAACTTGCCCCAAAAAGATCGGCAAGGTCTGGGCATTGATGGGGACAACCTCAAGAATAACAGGCACAAAACCATTAACCGGCGCAGCCTGAAGATTTTTGAGCAGTTGTGGATCAATCGGCGGCACGTCAAATGTAATGGCTTCCCCTTGCATTTGCAATTGTTCATCGATTCTTTCCAAACTGATACCACCGACTGAGGAAGACGCGGAATCTTTACTTATAGAATAATCTGGGGCTGGCGGCTTAGATCTCTCATAATTATTTGCTTCCATTTGCGACATTGGAATCAGCAAAGTCATCAAAGGCTTCAAACCTCTTGCTGCTAAAGGATCCCGATTAATATACGCAATCCTGCGCCATTGCGATGAATCCCCATAATATCGGTAAGCAATGCTACTTAAAGTATCGCCAGGAAGAACGTCGTGCAAACGAATTGCGGCATCTGGAATGATTAATGTCACACCCGCAGGGATATCATCGATAGAACGCAAATTGTTAACATTTTCATTATAAATTTGAATAGCCCCACGGAATGCGGAACTAGGCCCATAATAAGCACCTGCAATTTCACTTAAAGTCTGGCCAGGCAGGACAACATGTCCAGCGTTTCTAGTTGAAAGTATTAAAGAAGGGACTGTGTCCTTTAAACCCGGCAGTGAAAAAACTGGCTGTTGAGTACGAGTAGAATTATCTGGATTATTGGGATCAACTGCAACTCCTTGTGTACCAGCTTCGATCCGTCGATTGATGTTATCTTCTTGCGCTAAAAAATTAGGCACACCCCACAGTGCTAAAGCCGCAGCACCAGCCATGGCCCATCTAGGAACACTCATCGAAATACTCAAAAATCCTAAAGGCCATCGATAATCATCTTGTGAATCAATCGTCATTTGACCCGACTCGCCTGGAACAGCAGAGCTTGGTTTATTCGGATTTCTTTTCCGCCACGTATCATCTCTTTGAGCACTCACAAAAACTCGACGCGCAGGCACACGAGAATGCACATGCTCTCGATTCTTTACTGGGAATAAGTAACTTTTATGATTCTCTTGGTCTTGTTTTTCCTGCTTTAAAATACTTTTTGCGGCGTTTTTTAATTGGACACGATCAAGTTCTAAAGCTTGTTCCAAAATTTTTGCAATACTTGTCTTCGGAGCATTTCTTAAATCATCTATGGTCATTTCAATATTAAACTGCCTGGCAAACAACAATAAAATATGAGCGGTCGCGTCACGATAAATCCCAAACATATCAGACAAAGCCCCAAAACCGGAGCTTAAAGAAATATATAATCGTCCAACTTTAACTAAATCCGTAAACGGCATATTCGGTGTTCCGTCGGCATCCTCATCCGCAATACTGGCCAAGTAAGCTGTCATTTCTTGAGCAACTCGCTTCTCAATACCCGAATATTGATTTTGCACACCGTTTTTGTCGTCAGCGACATGCTGTCCTTCGTGCCGGGCCGTTGACCGATAACGCCGAGAATAAAGGTCCTCTTGCTGTTGCGAACTTGGATTAAAAGTATAATCACGGGCAATCGCTTGCCTCATCAGCGGGTAAATCGGATGCAGAGTCTCTCCATCCAAAATTTGAAATGGCGCTTGCCTTAATTCTGGAAGAAGACTCAAAATCGTATCATTGCGGACCATTTGCTTTAAAACGACCCCATGCCCATCCCCCAAATACATAAACCCGAGAGCTTTGACATCTTTATCCAAAAGGTCCAGACGATCACCCAAATACCGAATCGGAACATTAACACCATCAACTTGACGTTCCAGAATTTCATCAATGTTAAAAGATATCATTGTCAAAAGAGATCTGGTTTTACCTAATGAATCATTTCGTGTAACAACCTCGGTCTGAACAAAAATCTGATTGTCCGTCAAAAATTTATTCGTCCTCAAACTTTGGGCAATGGGTTCCACATCTCCAGACTGTATTTCCGCGTTTTTACTTAAATGGATCAAATCCTTAAGCAATTTTTGGAGGCTAGTATCAAGCAAATCAATCCCCTGCTGCATCTGTTGATCAATGCTCTCGCTTGACCAACTCTCTGCCACCGACACAAGATATTTAGGCCATACTGTCGAGAAGAATATCCTTGCACGCTGCCCGTCGGACGTCGCACTTTTCATTTGGTCAACACCCTTGGCAATATCAGGCAAATACCGCGCATCATTGCGGTCAAAAGGAATCACCACGGTCCTTTGCTCATATTCACGTTGCCTTGAAACATATTCCGTCGCCGTGTATGCTGATCCCGCACTTTCGTCAACACCCGATGCCAAAACAGCTTCGGGGACCTTCGCATCACCCGTATGAGCCGCACGTAGCTCTAAAAGACTTCGTTCATAAACCTGTTGATTGACAACCTTAACCGGTGGTGTCTCCTGCCGATCAACAGTATTCGATCCTCTAATTTCTTTTTCCGAAAATTCTTTTGTGCTTAAGATAAATAAATTATTCGATAATTCGGCTATCAACGCCACATCCGCTTGGGTATATTGCCCTTGTATCGATGCGCGTCTGGCCAAACGTGTTTTATTAAGAATAAACCGCAAAATCGCCTCAGCTCTGCGTTGTGTATCAGGCAGACGGACCGTTTTCTCACCTTGCTGTTCTTCAATATAAAGATCGCCTAATTGCCGGATAAGCCTGACCAATTGCCGATTACGTTCATCAGCTGCAATGTCTGCCAAAAACGCCGCTTGTTGCTCTGATCGGTCAGTATATAAATATCGCCCAATACCAAAATAATTATCCCAGTCCTGCATATACTGCATAATCATTAAAACTTCTTCAACGACTTCGACATTGCTCTGAATAAAATCATTCTTGTGTTGTTGAGCAAGTTGTAATACTTTTTTACGCAGTTGCTCACGGGATAAATCCGTCGGCGTATAATGCCGCCACGCTAATTGGATAGATCGAGTAAAATAATCCCCTAAAAAGCTCAATACGTCGATTTCCAAAACATAACGAGCGGAACCCTCATCGCGAAACCTAAAAACATCATCGGCATTCACGGTCAAAGCGATTTTGAAGTTGTCCAAGTTTTCTAAACCCCCATAAGTAACTTGAATAAATCTTTCAGAATTTTTTCTTGCCGCATCAATGATTTGTCCAATCGCTTCATCCGGCAAACGACCAATGACATCCAAAGTAAGAGCAAGCACATTTTGGGTATAAACTGTATCGAAATCACCAATACCATTAAGCATATTTTTCAAATATTCAAAATTCCCTGCCAATTCGTCACCAACGGCATTACGAAAACCACGTTCTCGCGCATATCTTGCCAAAATATAATCCACTAACGGACGAATAGCCTTAAGGCTTTCAACCGGATCTCTGTCGCTGGAAGCAAACGCGGCTCGAAAAGCCGCTATGGCATCATTCCTGCTCGTTTGGTCAGTCGTATTAATATCTTTAGTAAATTGATATTTTTTTGACGGTGTTAAATTCACATCCATTGTTGCAACAACTACCTTTGGTCCGAATCTATAATTGTCCCGCACACTAAATCTCTCAGATCTCTCAGACAAAGCAACAGCGTCTGGGTTATCGGCGAGCACAGTCGAAGATGCGCCGGGTTTTCCCAGCTCTACGGCGACAACAGCAGCCGATGCTGTTAAAGGCGAACCAGCGACACGGGACCCATCTGTATTTTCTTCAAGCACTTTTTCAGTTTCAAACGCCGAAACCCCGCCGGAAAAATATTTGCGCGGAATTACTTCATCTGTGACCTTGTCTTTTTCTTCTTTGATAAAGTTATAAACGCCTTTTTGAAAAGCCTGCACGTACTGGCTATAAATCCGCTCTTTATCTGTGTTGTCATTAAACATCACGCCATCTGTTTTATTTTGCCCGACGTAAACCTTACCCAAAATATTGTTGCGTAAATTCCGTTTAAACCACGCCGCCAGCATCAGAGAATGATAAACTTGCCGAAGCGGCGCGAAATTTTCGCCCTCGTTGACTTCTTTTTCAATTTGCGGCAAAACAAGGTCTCGAAATATTTTTGAAGAAACCGACTGAGCAAAAGAGTTTTTTTTGACAGCCGTTTGCCCTGTGCTTTTGGCAAGGGACAGGAAGTCTTCTTCCATCATAACCTTAAGGTGGCTTTCGACGATATAGGCAGTGTTGTCTTTCGCAAAAACCACGGCCTTTTGGGGAACAACCCAAATTTTGTTGAACGTTTCAACCGTATTTGCGCTGGATCCCATAACCTCATTAGCCCTGCGGTAAACTTCAGCCCAAAACGATTGGCCCAGCTTACTTTCGGGATAAATGATCGACGCAGACAACTGTTTTAAAATATAATCCTGGGCGAGCAAGTCGCGTCCCATTTCCGTCTTTCCAAAAGCATCGGGAATAATACGGTCTTTTTCATACGGAGAAAGGTTGACCCACAAGTCCTTGTCGGGAATCGTTAATGAAGAAAGAAAGTACTTAATAAGCTTCGAAGATTCTTGTTTAAACTCTTCCCCTTGCAGTGCAGAGTCCCCTGCGTCAACAATAAAATCAAAACGAAGAGGATTATCCGGATACACGCGCAGACCTTTAATCAAAGCCGGCGCATAGGCAGAACTTAAATTGACCATGGTCCCCGGCAAAGGCAAAGCCGTTTGGCCAAACGCCGGACTTATCGGCGAAAAACCCATATGGACGACAAAAACCAAAAGAATAGCCAGAGAGATTCTTCGTCGAATAGTATGCCTGTTTTTTGTATTAAGTTTTATCATAAAATAACCTCCATTTATTAAAGAAACTTGCCTGCCAAAGTCTCTACGAACTGGGCATGTTGTTGATCTCCAACAGACTTGGTAAAGATACAGGGACAACATCAATAATCACAGGAATAAATCCTTCAATATTTATATTCTCAATAGATTGAAATTCCAGCTTTAACGGTACCCCATTAGAATTTCGTTTAATTTGCAGATCAAGGATAGCAGGATTAAAATTAATCCCTCCAACCGCAGAGGACGATGATTTCGACAATTGATCACGATAATAGATCAACTGGGCAGCAATTTCTTGATTACCTGCTATCGAACGAGCCACCTCTGTTAAAATTTTTGCCATATTTCTATTTCGAACCTGTTTGCCATTAGGCTTACGAGCCAAATCCCTTTCAGCATTCGGATCTAACCAATAATTAATTGTCGCGCGAAGAATCTGAAGAGATTTCGATTCGACAGATGCATCATAGTCAAGCGGTTCAACTATATGCTCTTCTAACCAGTCTTTAAAATCATTTTCGAAAATCAAATCTTTGGGTGGTTTGGATTCCGGTTGAGATGACTCTGCTGAGGGTGGAAGTTCTCGCAATTTAGCGGCAAGTGTTTCAAATTTAGCAAATCTTTGACGAAAAATACGCCGTTGAGATTCAAGTTCGGATCTTTGAGCTTCAGTGTTTTCTCCGCCATTTAAATAAAATACCGACATCTCCATTGGCCCTTGAGAAACAGTAAACTCTGGCTCCAAATCTTCACCGATAATAAGAGGAGAAATCCACCAGACAGACAAAATCCGTTCAAAAGGCACTTCTGCCTGATAAATATCTCCAAATGCCTCTGCGGTGCTTGGATCGTCCGTGAAGTATGTTTCCGCAGGTAAATTGACCATTCCTTTTTGCGAAGGATTACCATGGATGTCTTCATACTCCCAAGAGCCTCTTACAAGTTTTAAAGTCGTCTGCTGAGGGAATCTATTGTTCAAATCCCACTGAACCAATGCATATAATTCTTTATCAAACTTCAAAAATCTCTCAGCGAATTTCGATAAGCCTATACTCTTTTTCGTCGCCAAATTGTTAAACATCTTTCCAAAAAGATCTTCCACGCGACCGAGCATAACATCATCACTTTCTTCATACAAACTATCCTCGTAGACATCTGTCGATTTTATGGTTGAACGTATGCTACTTACAAAATCACTGTCGTTGAACAAGTCTTCTTTTAACCTTTGGTGAATTTTAGCTTTTTGTTGCTCTGGGGAAACTTTTTCTTTTAAAACCTCATCCATTAATGACAACATCAAAGATCGCAATCTTTGATTCAAAAATATTCCCACAGGGATTGAATTATCGAGACCTTTAAAACTAGTCTGCAAAAATTCTTTCATCCGACTAAAAATGCCTACAGCCTGTTTAATGGAATCTTCTTCTGTCCATACCCCAAATTCAAAACCATCAAATTGGGTCAAAGGAGAACTGGATCCTAAAATTGAATCTCCTGAAGACAAAGCGGAATTCTTTTTTGAATATTCAAGTAAATCAACACTCACATTATATGGAACTCGATTTTGGCTTATTGCTGACAACCGAACCCCGGAACCAGCCCTTTGAATCTCACCATAACCGGTCATTCCCCCTAAAAAATACTTTTTTGGAATCATGCTATCCGACACCGGATCATATTCTTCCCGAATTTTGTTATAAACACCCTTTTTAAAAGCTTGAACATATTGGTAGAAAATCTTTTCGCTAATATTTTTGTCCTCAACATCAATGCCTTTTATTTTTTTCTGATCCACATAGACTTTCCCTAACAAACTTTCCCTTAAATTGCGTTTATACCATGTGGCCAAAAGCATCGAATTGTAAATCTGGCGTAAATTTGCAAAATTCTTACCTTCATTAACCTCTCTCTCAATTTCAGGAACTAAAACCTGACGGATAACATCAGCGGAGACTTGGTTAACAATCCCGGCATCTGCCTTATCCAAAGAGTCTAAACCATAGTTCTGTATCCCAAGACTTTTTTGCATAGATACATAATCTTCTTCCAACATAACTTTTAAATGATTTTCCACCACAAACGTTGTGTCACCCTGTTCATAGATCACCGCTTTATCAGGCACAATCCAAATTTTATTAAAAGAATTAATAGGAATTTCTGTTGTCCCAAATCGCTGTTGCGATCTTTCGTAAACCCGACGCCAAAACTCCTGCCCCAGTTGATTTTCGGGATACATGAGGGTCGAGGACAATTGTTTCAAAATATAATCCTGAGCAAGAAGATCTCGGCCCATTTCTGTTTGGCCAAATTTTTCAGGAATAATTCGATCCTTTTCATACGGTGAGAGGTTAACCCACATGTGATCTTCGGGAATAGTTAACGTGGCCATAAAATACTTGATCAATTTATCAGCTTGTGATTTAAACCCATCTGTTTCAAATTGATCATCACCCGGGTCAATAATAAAATCAAACTTAAGCGGATTATTTGGATAAATCCTCATTCCGGTAATAATGACGGGATGAAATGCAGTACTTAGAAAAATTCCTGTTCCAGGTGTCGGCAGATTGAAAGCTAGGCGAGCTCCTTCGGCTCCATTGAGGGCAGGTTTGTCCGATACACTCTCATCTGGCAAGACCTGCGCGGCTGCTGGCGAGACGATCAGTGAAGTTAAAAACGTCAGCACAATAAAACTGCTGATCACTTTTTTAAAACACGTTAGACTATCTCTGTGAAACAGAGCCTGCATAGAGTTTTTCCTCTTTAAATAAGAATAAATAGATACTGTCAAAGGAGATATTACAAAAAATGAATACAGATAAGATACACAATAAGTATAAAGAAACTCCCCAAGAAAGGCAAATTTTTTTAAAAATTTTTCAAATCTAGCTAAATAACGCGATGGCAAATGAAGCCCCGACTTGGGAAGCCCTTTTAAGGCGAATGGCGCCATAGAGGCGCAAAACAATTGAGCCTAAAAGGACTTTCCCAAGTCGGTAAATAAAACTTGCACATGGCGTTAAACAGAGACCGGAAGAACCAATTGGCTAAAGAATTCAGTGAGCGAACGTTCGCTTTTTTTGCCGGGAGCCTCTTCGACCCCGCTTGAAACATCAACCGCGTAAGGTTTAATTTCTTCAAAAGCAGTGCGGACATTATTGGAATGTATGCCGCCGGAGAGAATGACGGGTACGCCAAAATTTTTGGCCTCCTTGATCAGCTTCCAGTCAAAAGTCTTGCCTGTCCCACCCTGCACACCCTCTTCATGCCGGTCAAAAAGAAAAGCACTGACCAATGACTTATACGGCCTCAAAACATCGATATTAAAATCTTCTTTGACACGAAAAGCCTTGATAATTTTGTATTTATCAAAACGCTTACAAAAATCCGGCGTTTCATCACCATGAAACTGCAAAACCCGCAATCCGCAAAATTCCGCAATCTCTTTAACCGCGCCCTGCTTTTGATCGACAAAAACTCCGACGGGCGTCACAAACGGCGGCAAATCCGCAATGATCTTTTTTGCCTTATACGGCCCGACGAAACGCTTGCTTTTTTTATAAAAAATAAACCCCAGCGCCCACGCGCCTAAAGACGCGGCCAATAGAGCATCCTTCGTATCCGTAATCCCACAAATTTTAGCTTTTAACATATCAACCTTTCTATTTTAAATTACTAGCGTCTAACGTCCAGCCACCAACGTCCAACCCCTAACCCCTAACCCCCATAATCTCCTTAACTTTTGCGCCAACGTCGGCAGAACGCAAAAAACTCTCCCCGATCAAAACAGCATTGACACCCAAAGCCTGCAACTTTTCAATCTCAGCGTGCGTTTTGATTCCGCTTTCGGCCACGATCACTTTATCCTTGGGAATCTGCGGGACTAACTTTTCGCTTACCGTCAAATCAATCGTCAGCGTAGCCAAATTGCGGTGATTAATCCCGATAATCTCTGCGTCGGCTTTAAGCGCTCGGTGTAATTCACTTTCATCATGGACCTCGACGAGACAATCCATGTCCAAATCAGAGGCGACCTGTATCAAATCTTTGAGCAAAGCATCCTCGAGAATCGCAACAATCAAAAGAATCGCGCTTGAGCCCTGACAGAAAGTTTCAAAAATCTGATGTTCATGAATAATAAAATCTTTGGTCAAAATCGGCAAAAGGACCTCTTGACTCACCTTATGGATATACGTCGGCTTGCCCAAAAAATATTTATCTTCCGTCAAAACCGAAAGCGCATCCGCCCCATTTTGTGCATACGTCTTGGCCAAGCCGGTCAAATCAAAAGGCTCGCGGATAATTCCCACCGACGGGGACGCTTTTTTAATTTCGGCGATCAAATTGACACGCCCGGGTTTCTCAATTGCTTTTTTAAAAAGACCATAGCGGCTGTGCGGCGAGGTCTTAACATTCTTTTTAAGCGCCGCATAATAACCGCTCTTTTGAGCGAGCAATTCTTTTTTATATTCAACAATCTCGTTTAAAAAGTCGCGGCTCATAATTTATCCAAAAAAATCTGTCATTGCGAGGAGGCTCGCAGAGCCGACGCGGCAATCTCGTTTTTATGGGATTGCTTCGTCGCTCCTTCGGAGCTTCTCGCAATGACGGTGTTTAATATTGCGAACGAAGTAAATCCCCATGGACTTCGCTCGCAATGACACTAATGTTTATCGCTTGTTTTATTCGTAAATTCTTTCAACTCGTCTAACTTTTTTAAAGCCTTGCCACTATCGATCGAATCAGACGCCAACG
>CAZWOH010000008.1:0-27089 GCA_964635405.1 uncultured Planctomycetales bacterium
ACTGTAATGAAAAATACGGCTTTCTCTTAAACGATCGTGTCGTTGATGATCGTGAGGCTGGGATTAAACACGAGGCGGAATATTGTTTGGATATTCTTAATTCGATCGGGGTTCCGGCCCCTTTGTCTGAAATTCAATGCGTTATTCCGACGAATCCAGAGAGCGAGGCTTGGGCAGAGAACTGGTGCCGGGAAAATCGCTTTGATCCTAAAGATTTAATCATTATCAATCCATCCGCCAGCGACCCGGCCAGGCAATGGCCGGCTGCGCGTTTTGCGAAAATCATCGAGATTTTACAAACAAAGCATATTGGGCCTTTGGCGGTCATCGGAACAAAAAATGACATCGCTGCCCAAAAGCTTTTGTCATTGGTTGAATCGACAGAGAGTGTCAAAATTTTTGATCTGCGTGGAAAAACTTCGATGGCGCAACTAATCGCGCTTTTGCGTAAATCGCGCATGTTGATTTCAAATGACACAGGCCCCGTTCATATTGCGGCCGCGTTAAAAACACCAGTTGTTTCAATTTTTACCCGTAATGAGCCGGGGATAAACCCCGAGCGCTGGCGGCCTTTGGGGGAAAAAGTCAAGGTTGTTGTAACTCCTTATAAGGGAAATATTTCCTTTCGAAAAGCCAAAGTTACAGACGCTAGTTATTTGGACGCGATTAGCGTCGATTCTGTCTGGGAAGCTGTTGACGCTCTTTTGAAACTGTGTTAAAATCACGCTCCTTTTTGAGAAATTAACCTAAGCCTACTCTAATATAATATTATGACCGCATATAAACAGCTGATTTCCAATTTTAAGGGAAAAAAAATTCTTGTCGTTGGCGATGTGATCCTTGACCAGCATATTCGCGGCAGCGTCAACCGGATTTCGCCCGAAGCGCCGGTGCCGATTGTGCTTCAAAGCGGGGAGCCAACCTTTAGCCCGGGTGGGGCGGCGAACGTGGCCAGCAATTTAAAAAGTTTAGGCGCCAATGTTACCTTGGTCGGGCGTATTGGCAAGGACAGCGAAGCGAAGATTTTTCTTGCCAGTCTCAAAAAAGGGGGGATTTCCACAAAGGCTATTTTTCAGGATCCAACGACCCCAACGATCGTTAAGACGCGCATTGTCATCCAGCATCAGCAGATTTTGCGTTTGGACCGCGAAAAGGTCGACGACAAAATGAGTGAAAAATTTTTGGCTAAAATTAAGAGTTTTTTAGAAAAGAATATCGCCGCTTATGATGCGCTTATTCTTTCTGATTATGGGAAAGGCTTGTTGTGCAAAGAATTGATTGAATTTATTTCGGCTTTGAGCCGCGGGCGCAACAAAATTTTGATTGTGGATCCAAAGGTCGAACATTTTTCCTACTATGAAGGCGCAACCTCGATTACGCCAAATCGTAAAGAAGCCGAAAACGCGATTCGCAATATTAAAATTACCCATAACCAGAGTCATAAGCTTGGCTTAAACAGCGACCGATTAGAAACTCTGACGGATGTCGAGCGAGCTGGAGAGGCGCTGCTTAAATTTTTAAAACTCCAGTCGCTTCTGATCACTTTAGGCGAGCAGGGAATGTATGTTTTTGAAGCCGGCAAAAAAGCCATTCAGATTCATACGCGCGCGCGGGAAGTTTTTGATGTGACGGGCGCGGGGGACACGGTGATAGCGGTTTTTACGCTCGCTTTAAGTGCCGGGGCAACAAAATTTCAAGCTGCGGATTTGGCAAATTATGCGGCCGGCATTGTCGTCGGGAAAATGGGTGCGGTTGCGGTCAGCCGTGATGAACTTCTCGATGCTGTCAAACATCACGGGGCGACATAAAGATGAAGGCGATCGGCGTTATTCCGGCGCGGTGGGCTTCGACGCGTTTTGAAGGCAAAATGCTGGCTAACTTAAACGGCCGTCCACTCATCGAGCATGTTTGGCGGCAAGCCAAGAAGAGCCGTATCCTTGAAGACGTGATTATTGCCTGCGACGATAAGCGGATTTCGGATGCAGCCGTGAATTTTGGCGCGAAAGTGGTTATGACCGCGCAGGATCATCCGTCGGGAACGGATCGGATTGCTGAGGCGGTTTCGAATATTTCAACGCAGGTTGTCGTCAATATTCAGGGCGATGAACCTTTGATTGACCCACAGGTGATTGATCGTTTGGCCCAAGCTTTGCTTGAAGATGCGAGTCTTGTCATGGCCACCGTGATCAAACGGATAAGCCGGCAAGAAGAAGCAGAAAACCCCAATGTCGTTAAAGCCCTGTTGGACTGCCAAAAGAATGCCCTTTACTTTTCACGCGCGATGATTCCGTATAACCGTGAAAAAAAGCCATTTTGCGACGGCGTTTATTATAAGCATTTGGGGATTTACGCGTATCGCAAAGATTTTTTGCTGGGATTTAAAAATTTGCCATTTTCGCATTTGGAAGCAACCGAAAAACTAGAACAGCTTAGGGTATTGGAAGCAGGGTATAAAATTAAAACAATCGAAACAGATCATGACACAATCGGCGTTGATACGCCTGAGGATTTAGTATCGGTCGAGAAAATTTTAAAAAACCTGTCATTGCGAGGAGTCTCGCTTTAGCGAGACGACGCGGCAATCTCATATAGATTGCTTCGTCGCCTTGAATAATTGTTTGGCTTCTCGCAATGACACAATCGGAAAAATTTAATGGTTAAAGAAATCAAACTTGGAAAAATTTCGTTCGGGGCCAATAAGCCGTTTGTGCTGATCGCCGGACCTTGTGTCATTGAAAACAAACAAACTGTTTTTAAGATTGCCGAAAAACTTGTCAAGATAACATCGGCTCTTAAGGTACCGTTTGTTTTTAAGGCCAGTTATGATAAGGCTAATCGCACGTCGGTGGATTCTTTCCGCGGGCCCGGCATAGAAGAGGGTTTGAGTATTTTGGCTGAGGTTAAGAAAAAATTTGGTGTTCCGATTTTAAGCGATGTGCATTGTGTTCATGAACTTAAATCTGCGGCAGAAGTTTTGGATATTATTCAGATTCCTGCTTTTTTGTGCCGGCAGACGGACCTTTTGGTCGCCGCTGGCAAGACGGGAAAAATCATCAATGTCAAAAAAGGACAGTTTTTAGCCCCGTGGGACATGAAGTCGGTTGTCAAAAAGATAGAAAGCACAGGTAACCACAAAATTCTTTTAGCCGAGCGGGGGGTCAGTTTTGGGTATAACAATTTGGTGACAGACTTTCGTTCGCTTGTCGTTATGCGCGATTTGGGGTATCCGGTTGTGTTTGATGCTTCCCACAGCGTGCAGCAGCCCGGCGGGTTAGGCGAGTCTTCCGGCGGGAAAAGCGAATTTATTCCGTTGTTAGCCCGTTGTGCGATTGCCGCCGGGTGTGACGCGATTTTTACCGAAACGCATCTGGATCCGTCGAAGGCGCTTTCTGATGGGCCAAACATGATTGTATTGGATAAGTTGGAAATATTATTAAAAGATTTAATACAAATTGATAAAATTATTAAAACTAAAAAATCAGTTTAGCGGGTCCTGTCGCTTCGGACCCTGCTGTCCTCGCAAGCTGCGGGCAGCAGGGGATCCCCTTCGCGCCACCCGCCCCAAGAGATGTTATGCTCACTAAAGCCAAAGAAGTCATACACATCGAGTCCCAAGCGATTGCCGCCTTAGCCAAAAAGCTCGACGGCCATTTTGTCAAGGCTGTGGATTTGGTTGCCAAATGCCAAGGCCGTGTCATTGTTGCGGGCATGGGCAAGACCGGCATCATCGGCCGCAAAATCGCCGCGACTTTGTCATCGACGGGAACGCCGAGTATTTTTATTCATAGCGCTGAGGCGGTGCATGGGGACTTGGGGCAGGTGACCAAAACGGATGTCGTGATCGTTATTTCTAACAGCGGCGAAACCGAAGAGACCACACGGCTTTTGCCATTGCTTAAAAAAATCGGCGCAAAAACAATTGCCATGACCGGCAATCTTAAGTCGAGTTTGGCTAAATTCAGTGACGTTGTCCTTAATGTTTCGGTGGAACGCGAAGGTTGTCCGTTGGGGTTAGCACCCATGGCTTCGACGACAGCGACCTTGGTGATGGGCGATGCGTTAGCGGCGTGCCTGATTCTCAAAAAAGGATTTCGCAAGGAAGACTTCGCTTTTTATCATCCCGGTGGAGCTTTGGGGCGGCGCTTATTGCTTAAAGTTGAAGATTTGATGCGAAAAAGCGATCATTTCCCCAAAGTGCGGCAAGAGCGTAAAGTCCAAGAAGTTCTTTTGGCGATCACCAAAGCCCGCTGCGGGTCAGCGTGTATTGTGGATAACAAAGATAAACTCGTCGGGATTTTTACCGATGGAGATTTGCGCCGGCATTTGGAAGAAGGGCCGGATGTTTTACAAAAAACGGTCAAGAACGTGATGACCAAAAGCCCGACGACGATTTTGCAGGACAAACTTGCGGCGGAAGCGTTTGCGTTACTTAAAGAAAGAAAGATCGATGAGCTTCCCGTTATTGACGAAAAGGGCCGCGCTGTTGGGCTTTTGGATATTCAAGATTTACTTAAAGCGGGGTTGATTTAAATAATTCCCTTCCCTCGGTGGGAGGGGTTAGGGGAGGGGGAGTGCGACATATTCCCCCCTCCTTAGTCCTCCCCACAAGGGGGAGGAAAAGGGGATACGATATGGATTCCGCACTTAAAGAACGAATTATGAAAATCAAGGTCCTTGCCTTGGACGTCGACGGTGTTTTGTCGGACGGCAAAATCATCATCGACAATAACGGCGGGGAGATCAAGAATTTTGATGTGCAAGATGGATTGGGCATGGTTTTGTTTCGCAAGGCGGGTTTTAAAATAGCGATCATTACGGCCCGCAATTCAAAGCCGGTTGATTTTCGCGCCAAAGATTTAAAGGTCGACAAGCTTTATCAGGATGCGTCCCCTAAAATTGAATATTACAAGCGGATGTTAAAAGACTTGGACGTTAGCGACGAGGAAGTTTGTTTTGTCGGTGATGATTTACCGGACTTAAGTGTTTTGCGGCAAGTCGGGTTTGCTGTCGCAGTTCCCAACGCGGTTGACGAGATTAAAAGGGAAGTTCATTACATTACGCATAAGTCGGGCGGTTGTGGCGCTGTGCGGGAGGTCATTGAGCTGATTTTGAAAACGCAAGAGAAGTGGAATGAGATTGTCGCAGCTTTTTAATATATGAAAAAACTTATTATTTTTACGACGGTTCTTTTATTGACTTCTGCGGCTTTTGCCCAGCAGGGGGCGCAGCAGTTTGAAAAATTTAATTTACAGGGTTACACGGATGCAGGCGTCAAGTCGTGGGATGTCAAAGGCGATACCGCGCAGATTGAGGGCAACAAGGTCAATATCAACAATGTTGATGCGAATCATTATGGCGAGCAACAAGTCAATTTAACGGCCGCCAAAGGACAGCTTGATAAGGAAAGCGGCAATGTCCGTTTAGAAAAAGACGTCGTCGTGACGGCCAAAGAAGGTGGTCAGCTTAAGACGGATTATTTGGATTGGGACAAAAGCAAGGACATCGTAAAAACTGATGCGCCGGTTTTGATTACGGATCCTGCCCAGGGCATGACCGCAACAGGGATTGGATTGGAAGCTCATCCGAATTTGCAAACAGCGCAGATGCAGGAAGACGTTAAGGTCACGGTCAAAAATGAAAAAACGCAAACCCAAACCGTGACGATCACCTGCGACGGGCCGATGGAAATTGACCAAAAGAAAAACAAAGCGACTTTTACAACAAACGTTGTTGCTGTTGAAACAGACCGGACCCTCAAAGCGGATTTGATGGAAGTTTTTTTTGATCCTGTTACCAATAAAATTAAGGAAGCGGTTTGTACCGGTCATGTGCAGGTCATCCAGGGGGGCAATATTACCAATTCTCAAAAAGCGGTTTATAACGGTGCAGATCAGACTTTGACTCTGTTAGGTCAGCCAAAGCTGATTATGGTTACAGGCGATACGGGGATCATGCCAACCTTAAAGGGTAAATAAAGCTCTGGCGGGATAAAGGAAATTACCTTTTCTTTTTTAAAAAGAACATTATAATGTTGGCTTCTTTGTTGGGATAGAGGATCAAAATGTCGCTTCATTTGCTGGAAACACGAAGTCTTACAAAAAGTTACGGCGGACGTAAAGTCGTTGATGGTTTGAGTATTTCGGTGGGGCGTTCCGAAATCGTGGGGATTTTAGGTCCTAACGGCGCCGGGAAAACGACGTCATTTTATATGATTGTCGGGATTATTGCGCCGGACTTCGGGCAGATTCATTTTGATCAGACGGACATCACCAAAAAACCGATTCACCAGCGTTGCAAGTTAGGGATGGGTTATTTGGCGCAGGAATCATCGATCTTTCGAAAACTGACCGTCGAAGAAAACATCATGGCGGTTTTGGAAACGTTGGATATCAGTCCGCGTGAGCGCAAGAAACGGTTGCAAAGTTTGCTTGAGGAACTTAACATCGCGCATTTGGCCAAATCCAAAGCGTATACGCTTTCAGGCGGCGAGAGACGCCGTTTGGAAATTACGCGTGCTTTGGTGACGAATCCTTCGTTTTTGCTTTTGGATGAGCCGTTTTCCGGGATTGACCCGATTGTCGTTGCTGAAGCACAGGAAATTATTCGGGACCTTAAGAAAAAAGGCTTGGGGATTTTGCTGACCGACCATAATGTGCGCGAGACATTGTCGATTACCGACAGAGCGTATTTGGTTGCCGACGGAAAGCTTTTAATCTCCGGAACCGCTGAGGATTTGATCAACAACCCGCAGGCTAAACAGATTTATTTGGGTGAAAAGTTTAAGATGTAGGCGTTGTCATGTGTGTTTTAATGATTAAAACATTATTGACGATAAAGTGTTACTGAGACATGAAACCACGGTCGTCATTCTGAGGAGCGTAGCGACGAAGAATCTCGTCAATAAAAGATCCTTCGCTACGCTCAGGATGACGTAACTTGGACAGCAATGAAGCGTTGTGAAGGTAGCAAAATAATATTTTAAGAAAAGGGGATACAGATGGACCCCTCGCTCATTGCATGAGCGCGGGATCATTATCTGTATAAGGTAGCAAAATAATATTTTAAGAAAAGGGGATACAGATAATGAAAGTCGCAGTTAAAAAAGTAGATGCTTTAAAACGTGAATTGGCCTTTGAAATTTCGAAGGAACGTGTTGCCAAAACCCGAGCGGAAATTATGCAAGAGATTGCAAAAGTCGCGAAGGTCAAGGGATTTCGTCCCGGCAAAGCGCCTAAGCAAGTCGTCGAAGCCCAGCACGGCGCTTTAGCGCATGAAGAAACGCTCAAAAAACTTATTCCTGAAGTTTATCAGGAAGGCATTGCTCAAGAAAAAATCGACGCGCTTGATCTTCCAGAGATTCATGATGTCGAGTTTAAGGACGGTTTGATCCGTTTTAAAGCGCATGTGGATATTAAACCGGAAGTTAAACTTGGGAATTACAAGGGACTTAAGGTGACACGCAAAAGTTCAAAAGTCACCGACGAAGAGTTGAATAAAACGTTGGACTATTTTAAAAATGCGCAAGGCGGCGAAAAAGCCCAGGTTGTCGACGACAATTTTGTCAAGAGCTTGGGGTATCCGGGTTTAGAGGCTTTCAAAGAGTCTTTAACGCGCCAGATGGAAATGGACAAGGACCGTCAAAATCGTCTGGATGTCGAAAACCAGATCGTTGAGGCGTTGATCAAGGATGCAAAGTTAGACGTTCCCTCGACATTAGTCAAGCGTCAACTTGAACATCGTATGGAAGAAATGACCCATCGGCTTAAAGAGCAGGGGATGCCGGATGCGGAAATCAAAAAGCGCGAAGAAGAAATGCGTAAAGAGTTTCAAAAAACGGCAGAGAAAGATGTGCGAGTTTATTTGATTTTGGATGCGATCGCAAAAGCCGAAAATATTCATACTCATTCCGAAAAGGAAAGTTTGCCGGCGAAAGTCATGGCCTTTTTATTAAAGGAAGCTAGTTGGGAAGAAGCGAAATTATAACCGTCATTGCGAGCGATAGCGAGTCCTTTTTAGGACGAGCGCAAGCGAAGCAATCTCGCTTTTAAATATATTAAATACGGGATTGCTTCGTCGCCCTGAATAATTGATTGGCTCCTCGCAATGACAGAATGTAAAAGGAGCGATTATGGACCTCAAAGCACAATATTTAGTCCCGATGGTCGTTGAAAAAAGTGGACATGGTGAACGCGCGTATGATATTTATTCACGTCTGCTTAAAGATAGGATTATTTTTATTGGTACTGCCATCGATGACAATGTCGCGAATTTGATTATTGCCCAGCTTCTATTTTTGCAAAGTGAAGATGCCACCAAAGACATTAATATTTATTTAAACAGCCCTGGGGGATCGGTGACGGCGGGGTTGGCGATTTATGACACGATACAATTTATTAAGCCCGATGTTTGCACGTATTGTATCGGGCAAGCGGCGAGCATGGGGGCTGTGCTTTTGGCCGCCGGCACAAAAGGAAAACGTTTTTCACTGCCGTATTCGCGGATTATGATTCACCAGCCGTGGGGCGGGGCGCAGGGGACGGCCAGTGATATCTCTATTCAGGCCAAAGAAATTTTGCGTATGAAAGAGGAATTGACCAAGCTTCTGGCTAATCACACCGGCCAAAGTTTTGAAAAAGTGTCGCTTGACTCAGACCGCGATTTTTTTATGTCCGCCCAAGAAGCCAAGAATTATGGGTTGGTCGATGAAGTTTTGTATACGGTTAAAGATATTAAGAAAAAATAATTTTATCTAAAAAGGATTACTTTATGAAACGCACTTTGCTTTTAACGCCGGGGCCCACACAAGTTCCACCGCGTTTGTGTGAAGTTTTGGGACGTCCGATTATTCATCACCGCACCCCGCAGTTTCAGGCTTTTTTAAAAGAAGCCGTCGAGGGCTTGCAGTATGTTTTGAAAACAAAAAATGATGTTTATATTATGGCGTCTTCGGGGACCGGAGCTATGGAGGCGAGCGTGGTTTCATTTTTGTCGCCGGGCGATAAAGTGATCGTTGCTGAGGCTGGAAAGTTTGGGGAGCGCTGGGTCGAGCTTTGCAAAGCCTACGGGGTTCATGCGCAGGTTATCAAAGCGACATGGGGAAAAAATGTTTCGCCGCAAGAAATCAAAAAAGCGCTCGATGCCGACAAGAGTATCAAGGCTGTTTTTGCCACGCACAGCGAAACATCGACGGGAACCAATGCGGACATTGAGGGCATCGGAAAGGTCGTCAGCCAAACGCCGGCGATTTTGATTGTCGATGCGGTCAGCGGTTTAGCGGTACAGGATTTGCAGACGGACAATTGGCACGTGGACGTTGTGTGCAGCGCTTCACATAAAGGGCTGATGCTTTCTCCGGGTGTTGCGTTTATTTCTGTTTCGCCTAAGGCGGACGCTTTACTTGCCAGCTCAACAATTCCGAAATATTATTTTGATATTCGAAAATTTAAAAAAGCCTGGGCCCAGGTCGATACGCCTTTTACCCCTTCGATTGGGATTGTGATTGCGCTCGTCGAGAGTTTGAAAATGATCAAAGAAACTGGCATTGATAATATGTTTAGCCAATATGCGCGTCTGGCAAAAGCGACGCGTGCGGCCGCTTTGGCCCTTGGGCTATCGCTTTTTGCCGACGAGAGTGCGATCTCAAATGTTTTGACCGCCATTTGGGTCCCTGAGAATATAGACGGAGAAAAAGTCTTGAAGCTTATGCGCGATACGCACGGGATTTCGGTTGCTCCCGGACAGGATGCTGTAAAAGGAAAAATTATCCGCATTGCGCATATGGGCGTTATCGACGAGTATGATATTTTAACGGGCATTGCCTGTTTGGAAAAAGTTTTAAAACAGTTGGGCCATAAATTTGAAATGGGTGCCGGGGTTGCTGCGGCGCAAAAAGTTTTTAATCCATAATGTCATTGCGAGCGAAGCCGAAGGCGAGCGAAGCAATCTCTGCAAGATGAATTTTTGGGATTGCCGCGTCACTCGCCCTGATGGGCTCGTTCCTCGCAATGACGGTATCAGGAGTCTATTATGAAAATTTTAGTCAGCGATAAACTCGCTAATGAAGGAATGGAAATTTTAAAGGCGGTCAAAGAATTTCAGGTGGACCTTAAGACCGGCCTTAAGCCCGAAGAACTAAAAGCCATCATCAAGGACTACGATGCGCTGATCGTGCGCAGTGAGACTAAAGTGACCGCCGAGATTCTTGAAGCTGCGGATAAACTCAAAGTCATCGGCCGCGCAGGTGTCGGGTTGGACAATGTGGATTTGGCGGCGGCTACCAAAAAAGGCGTTGTGGCGATGAATACCCCAGCGGGCAATACAACCTCGACGGCGGAACACACGATGAGTTTGATTTTGGCCTTGTCGCGCAATATTCCTCAAGCGTGTGCGACGATGAAAGCCGGCCGTTGGGACCGCTCCAAATTTGGCGGGGTCGAGCTTTACGGTAAAACGTTAGGAATCGTCGGGCTTGGCCGTATTGGTGCGACGGTTGCCAGCTTTGCAAAAAGTTTTGGAATGAAGATCATGGCCTTTGATCCGTTTTTGTCTAAAGAAGTTGCTGACAAACTCGGTGTTAAGGTTGTGGAGCTTGAAACTTTAATTAAGGAAAGCGATTATATCACCGTGCACATTCCAAAAAATGATGAGACGACAGATCTTATTTCTGATAAAGAATTTGCGATGATGAAAAAGACGGTGCGTGTTATTAATTGCGCACGCGGCGGGATCATCAACGAAGCGGCGCTGGTCAAGGCTTTGGAAGAAAAGCGGATTGCCGGATGTGCCTTGGATGTTTTTGATGTTGAGCCTCTGGCGTCGGATAGCCCTCTGTTAAAATTTGATAATTGTATCACGACCCCACATTTGGGCGCTTCGACCTCTGAGGCCCAGATTAATGTCGCTATCGAAATTGCCGAAACGGTCAAAAACGCGCTATTAGGCCATGGGATTATGAATGCGGCGAATTTTCCGTCGTTAAGTGGGGAGGCGTATAAAGTTTTAGCGCCGTATATTGATTTGGCAGAACGTATCGGAAAGTTTGCGGGACAACTGATCAATGGCCGTTTGAGCGGAATTAAGGTCACCTATAGCGGAATTGTCACAGAATACAAATCTGCGCCGATGACGCTTTCTTTGGTCAAAGGATTGTTGCTGCCGATTTTAGGCGAGACGGTCAATTCGATTAATGCGATTGATGTTGCACGTGAACGCGGCATTAATGTCGTCGAGGTCCAATCGAATACGAAAGAAGAGTTTGTTAATCTTGTTAACGTCGAAATCACGACGGACAAAGAAATCTTTACCGTCTGGGGAACGCTCTCAGCCAATCAACAGCCGCGCATTGTTCGGGTCAATCAGGTTTATGTCGAAGCGATCCCCAAAGGATATATGCTTTTTATCAATAATAATGATAAGCCCGGCATTGTTGGTGGCGTTGGGATGATTCTTGCCGAGAGTAATGTTAATATTGCCAGCATCACTTTAGGACGTGAAGCAGCCGGTAAGCTGGCCATCAGTGTTGTCAATGTCGATAGTGAAGTTTCTCCGGCGGTCATCGAAAAAATTAAAAAAATGCCTAACATTTTATTCGTAAAGCTCATTAAGGTCTAAGGAAACTACTATGCCCAAAAATAAAAATAAAGCAAGGAATGTCGTCGTCGTTGGTGCGCAATGGGGAGATGAAGGCAAGGGAAAGCTTATTGATTTTCTTTCGCAAGATGTGGACATTACCGCACGCTACCAGGGCGGCAACAATGCCGGGCATACGGTTGTTGTGGGGGAGAAAGAATACGTTTTTCATCTTCTGCCGTCGGCAATTTTGCACAAGAAAAAGATCTGTGTCATCGGAAACGGTGTTGTCGTCGACCCCAAGGCCCTTCTTGCCGAGATTGAGGAACTTAAAGAAAAAGGCATCGATGTCAGCCCAAACCAGCTAAAGGTTTCGGGACATTGTCACATTGTGATGCCGTATCATCGCATTCTTGACGGACTGCGCGAATCGGTCCGAAAAAATAAAATTGGAACAACCGGCCGCGGGATTGGTCCCTGTTATTCGGACAAAGTCGCCCGCTGCGGCATACGGATGATTGATCTTCTAAACCCGTCGATCTTAAAGGCGAAACTCGAAGACAATCTCACCGAAAAAAATGAAATTTTTAGCAAGGTTTTTAAGCAGAAAGATTTTAATTTTGATGCGCTTTATAGTGAATATCTTGAGTATGGGCAATTGCTTAAAGATTATGTGTGTGACACAGCGCTCTATTTAAACCGTGCGATCGACAAGAAAAAATCAGTGCTGTTTGAGGGCGCCCAGGGAACGTTTTTGGATATTGATTTTGGAACGTATCCGTTTGTGACTTCGTCTAGCACGATTGCCGGAGGTGTGTGTTCGGGCAGCGGGGTTGCCCCGACAAAAATCGACAAAATTTTAGCGGCTGTTAAAGCCTATACGACGCGCGTTGGAGAAGGGCCTTTTCCGACGGAGTTTTCGGACAGTTTAGAACAAGAAATCCGTGCTAAAGGCAAAGAGTTTGGTGCGACAACCGGCCGGCCCCGACGCTGTGGGTGGTTTGACAGCATTTTGGTCAACTATTCGGTCATGGTCAACGGGATTGCGGAATTGGCGATTATGAAATTGGATGTTTTGGATGACTTAAAAGAAATAAAAATTTGTACGGCTTATGAATATCAGGGAAAGCGGTTTAAGGATTTTCCGATGGACTTCGAAGTTTTAAGCAAAGCAACGCCCGTGTATGAAACGATGCCAGGATGGAGTGCGCCGACGCGTGGCGTTACTCAGTTTAAGAAATTGCCGCTTAACGCCCAGAGGTATATTAAACGTTTGGAAAAACTCTTAGGTGTTCCAATTCGTTATGTTTCAACTGGTTCTAAACGCAGCGAAACGATTATCCGATATTAATCGGAGGATAGAATTTTGGTTTATCAACTTGACTTTAAAAAATAGCTATGTTAATTTGAGACAAACTTAAAGGAGGAAACACGATGCGAAATTTGAAAAATTTATTCCCATCCGCTTTATTGATCACTTTGGTAGCATTTACGCTTACGGGTTGCTCGGTTATTTTTCAGAGCGGTCGTCGTCAGGATATCGAAAAGATTGCCAGCCTTCAGGATGAGAACCAACGTTTAGCCAATGAAAAATCCGAATTAGAAAGAGCCAAGAACGAACTTGAGAGCAGACTTCGCGGCGAGATTAATAGCGATCAGGTAAAAGTTGAAATGGGCGATCGTGGGTTGGTCATCACTTTCTTGGCCGAGGTTCTCTTTGACTCCGGAAAAGCAAAACTTAAAGAAGCTTCCTTGGAAACATTATCAAAAGTCGCAAGTGTTCTTAACTCGACCGTTAAAGATTTAAACGTCGGGATTGAAGGTCATACCGATAATGTGCCGATTACAAAATCAAACTGGAAATCAAACTGGGAACTTTCTGCGGCGCGCGCTTTGAGTGTGCTTCACTATATGGTGGGTGATCAGGGGATTGATCCAAACCGCCTTTCTGCGACGGGTTATGGCGAATATCATCCGGTTGCGGATAATGGCACTTCGGAAGGTCGTCAAAAGAATCGTCGCGTTGAGATCGTGATTATTCCAAAAACAGTCAAACAGCCGGCTGCAGCATCTGTGCAAGCCGAAAATTTGAAATAATTTTTTTCTTGAGGCAGGGATAAATTTTTGAATAAGAAAATTCTTCTCCCCAGTATTCTTGGCATCGCCGTCGTAGCTTGTGCGATTGCGGTCAATGCAAATTTTGGGGCGATGAAACAGAATATTCGCCTTGAACAATATAATCGTCTTGAAGCTGAACGTAAACTGGACACCGCAATAAAAAATTCGCAACGTTTGGACGAACAACTTAAAGAAGCCAAGCGAAAGCTTCAAGGAATTCAAAATCTCGTTAGTGAAGGTGAATCAACCGCGAATCAATTGAAATCAACGGTTGAAGCAACTTCAAAAGAAAATGAAGATTTGAAACAGACGGTTAAGAAATTGCAGGAAGATTTGGCGGCTAGCCAAAAATTAGTCGCAGAGCGTCAGGCCGTAGCAGTGCCTGTAGCACCACCTCCAGTGGCCGCCAATTGATGTGTCGGATTAGGATGTAAATTCAAAGGATTTAGTACGGTTTAACCAATGGGGGATTTTAATCCCCCATTTATTTTGTAGAGACGTATGTCGACAAATTCGCTACCGGAACATGTTGCGATTATTATGGACGGAAATGGCCGTTGGGCAAAGGTGCGTGGGTTCGCGCGTTTTCAGGGGCATTGGGCCGGCGTTGACCGTGTCGAGGAAATTGCGCATACCGCCAATGATATGGGTATCAAGTATGTCACGCTTTTTACTTTCTCGACGGAAAACTGGCGCCGACCGCAGGATGAAGTTTCGATGCTGATGAAAACGGTTTGCACGGTTTTAGAGACGCGGATTGAAAAATTGCTTAAGGTCAATATTCGTGTGATGTTCATTGGCAAACGTGAGGGGTTATCAAAAGAAGTTGTCAGTAGCATTGATAAAGCTATTGCCCTGACTGCAAAAAATACAGGACTTACTCTTAATTTGGCTTTTAATTATGGCGGACGACTTGAGATTTTAGATGCGGCACGCAAAATTGCCTCCGACGTCAAGAACGGAATTTTAAATCTTGAGGATATTAACGAAGAGGTTTTTTCGCAGGCGCTTTATACTTCCCAGATTCCTGATCCGGACTTGCTTATAAGAACGTCAGGGGAGAAAAGGATTAGTAATTTTTTATTGTGGCAATTAGCTTACGCCGAGATGTATTTTACAGAAAAATTCTGGCCGGATTTTGGTGAAAAAGAATTTAAAAAAGCGATAGCCGATTATCAGAAGCGCGAACGACGTTTTGGAAAATCAACAGCGACGAGTAAACCATCAACGATATGACAAAAAAGAGATTCTTAAGTTCGCTTTTGATGATTGTTCTGACCGGCCTTGCGGTCATGTTTAATTGGATGTTTTTGATTATGGTTTTAGGTTTGACCATCGGCGGGTTATATGAATTTTTTCATATGATCAAGCGCAAGGGAATCCCGATTTATAGTTATTTCGGGATTTTTATCGGGTGTTTGATTCCGTTAACGATTTATAGCCGTTTTGAATTGACGCGTAATTGGGAATTTTTGTTTATTGTTTTGGCGTTTTTAACGATTTTGCTTTTTCAATTTGCTCGCAACGACAATAGCAACGCGATTGTCGGGATTTCAACGACGATGTTTGGTGTCTTTTATGTCTCGTGGTTGTTTTCGTTTTTAATACGTGTTCGTTTTTTACTGCCCGGGTTTGAAGGAGTCAAACTAGCTTGCTTTATCGTTATTGTGACAAAAGTCGGAGATATCGGCGCTTTGTTAGTCGGAAGTTTATGGGGCAAACATCCACTTTTTCCAAAAGTCAGTCCTAATAAGTCTATTGAAGGCAGCATAGGCAGTTTTTGTTTTAGCGCTGCAGCTGCCGGGTTGAGTTATTCGTTGTTGCCGGCGGGTTTGTTGCCGTTTTGGAAAGTCGCGCTTATGGGCGCGTTTTTTGGAGGCATGGGACAATTGGGCGATATTTGCGAGTCGCTGATCAAGCGTGATTGCAACATGAAAGATTCGGGAAAGTTTTTGCCGGGCTTAGGCGGGGTTTTGGATATTATTGATAGTTTGCTTTTTTCGGTGCCGCTATTTTATTTGTATATGAGTTCTATTCTTCGAATGATGTAAATTGGGCATGACGACCTCTAGGAAAAAAGTTGTTATTTTAGGATCGACCGGTTCGATCGGCATTAATGCGTTAAAAGTTATCAGTCGTTTTCCCGATCGCTTTGAAGTTCTGGGTTTGTCGGCCGGAAATAATTGGAAATTGTTAGCTTCCCAAGCCAAAGCTTTTTTACCGAAATATGTCGCTGTCAATCCGGGACATATTTCGGATTTGAAAGCCGCATTGACAGGCCGTAAAGTCAAAGTTTTGGATGCGCTCGTCGATCTTTCGTTCTTGGCGGCATTGCCGGATGCGGATATTGTTGTTGTGGCAGTCAGCGGGCGTTGTGCGTTAGAACCTTTTTTAAGCGCGGTAAAAGCGGGGAAACAGATTGCGCCGGCCAATAAAGAAGCGCTCGTCATCGCCGGTGAAATGATTATGGTGGCGGCTTGTCGGTCCGGGGCGCGGATCATTCCTGTTGATAGTGAACAAAGTGCTATTTTTCAATGTTTAGAAAACAAGAACAAGTTTGAGCTTTCAAAGATTTATCTGACGGCCTCCGGCGGGGCGCTTTATGATAAGCCGAGCAAAGATTTTGATTCTTTGACTATTGGCGATATTCTTAATCATCCGCGCTGGCAAATGGGGAAAAAGATTACCGTCGACTCGGCAACGCTGATGAACAAAGGTTTTGAAGTCATTGAAGCGCAACGGCTCTTTGATGTTGACATAGACAAGATCGAAGTGGTTATTCATCCGCAGGCGATTATTCATTCGATGGTCGGTTTTGTCGACGGCTGTGTTTTAGCCCAATTAGGCGTAACAGATATGCGGCTGCCGATTCAATATGCGTTAACGTTTCCGCAGCGTTTAGAAAGTGGATTGCCGCCGCTGGA
Source organism: uncultured Planctomycetales bacterium (assembly GCA_964635405.1). Lineage (GTDB taxonomy): Bacteria > Omnitrophota > Gorgyraeia > Zapsychrales > JANLHA01 > JADLGJ01. The sequence continues at coordinate 16,611 of CAZWOH010000008.1, forward strand.
TTTTGTTCAATTAGGACAATTGACTTTTGCAAAGCCGGATTTCAAAAAATTTCCGTGTTTGGACTTGGCATTGCACGCGGCGCATCAGGCGGGAACAATGCCGACGGTGTTAAACGCGGCGGACGAAGAAGCGGTCGATGCGTTTTTAGCCGGTCAAATCCGTTTTACCGAAATATTCAGAGTCGTTGAAAAAACAGTTTTGGCACACAAAAATCAAAAGAGCATCACTTTAAAAGCGATAGAAGAAACAGATGTCTGGGCCCGAGTGAAAGCTAAGGAATTGATTCACTCAATGTGTAACTTATCGTCATCCTGAGCGTAGCGAAGGATCTCTATTTTAGATTCTTCGGCCCTTGGCCTCAGAATGACGACGATAGATAAAAACTTGCACACGGAGCTGATTAACAAAATCAAAGCAGTTTAACGAAAAAGAGGGTTTATGAGCTTGATCATTTTTTTAGTTGTTCTTGGGATCCTGATCATTGTCCATGAGTGGGGACATTATATCGCCGCGCGAACGCTTGGCATCAGCGTCGAGCAATTTTCGGTCGGGTTTGGCCCAAAGCTTTTTTCATGGAAAGCTGACGGAACCGAATTTATGGTTTGCGCTGTCCCGTTAGGTGGATTTGTCAAGCTCGCCGGTGATGATCGCACAAAACTCAAAGGGGTTAAGGACGAATTTTATTCGCATCCTGTGGGCCATCGCGCTTTGGTCATTGTGATGGGGCCGGTGATTAATATTGTTTTTGCGTACTTTTGTTTTTATGTTGTTTTTATGACGGGTTTTCCGGTAACCTCTGCGCGTGTCGCAGAAGTTATGCCCGATTATCCGGCACAGCAAGCCGGATTAGTCGTCGGGGATTTAGTCTTACAGATTGACCAAAAGAAAATTACAAGCTGGGAAGATTTGCAAGAGTATGTTTCAACTTCAGATGGGCACCCTCTGCATTTTAAGATCCGACGCGGGGGACAAGAAATTGACAAAGTCATTTCGCCGAAAATAAACGAAGTGAAAAATATTTTTGGACAGCAACAAAAAATTAATATTGTCGGGATTCGTCCTGGCAATGATCCTAAAGAGGATGTTTTGCTTCTGCGTTTCGGCCCGATGGAGTCGTTGGGCAAGGCCGGTTTAGAGATTTATAAGTTGACCGCGCTAACTTTTAAAGGCCTTTATCATGTGATCATTGGCTCTTTGCCGGCTAAGGATGCTTTTGCCGGACCGATTCGGATTTTTGACATTATTAGTATCGCTGCTGAACGGGGATTTACGCATTTGCTTCTGATTATGGGGATTATCAGTGCCAATCTTGCGATCTTTAATCTTTTTCCAGTCCCTGTTCTCGACGGTGGGCATTTGTTGTTTTTGGGAATCGAAAAATTGCGCAAGCGAGCTTTGTCGCTTAAATTTGAAGAAAATTTAACGAAAGTCGGCTTGGGGCTTTTGTTGACGTTAATGGTTTTTGTTATTTTTAATGATATCAGTTCGATGGGTTGGCTGGAAAAAGTTCAAAAATTATTTCATCGATAGTTTTTAAGCGCATCGGCGAAAGGAAGGGACCCCATGGAGTTAGAGTACAGTGACCTTAAGCAGATTGTTCATCAGTACTTGATCAAAAAAACGGATTTTCTAAAGATCAAAGACAATATGAACGATGACCAACTGCGTGTGTTTGTCGATAAAGCGCTGACAAACCTTTGTGCCGAGGACCACATCGATTTGCCGACTTCGACGAGAATTTTGCTTATTCGCGAGCTGGTCAGCGCCGTGGTAAGTTTAGGGCCTTTGCGGCCGCTTATTGAAGACAAGACGATCACCGAAATTATGATCAATGGGGCCAATGCCGTTTATATTCAGAGAGAAGGAAAAATCACATTAACGGACGTCAAGTTTAACTCCAATGAACAGTTGCTTCATACCATTCAAAAAATTTTGGCCGGATCGGGTTCCAATCGCCGTGTAGACGAATCTTCGCCGTATGTCGATTTTTCTTTGGCTGACGGATCGCGTGTCAATGTCCTTTTACCGCCGTGTTCTTTGATTGGGCCTGTTATGACGATCCGTAAATTTGCTGATGTCCATTCTGTCGAAGATTTGATTAATCACGGTACATTAAATAAAAAAATGGCTGCGTTTCTTGTTGCCGCGATGAAGGCCAAACTTAATATCGTCTTCTGCGGGGCGACGGGGACTGGTAAGACGACAACGTTAAATATTTTTTCGCATTACTTGCCGGAAGACGAACGGATTGTGACCATTGAGGATACGCCGGAGTTGCGTTTGTTGCAAAAGCATGTGGTGTCCCTGCAATCCAAACCGGCCAATATCGAAGGCAAGGGGGCGATTACGATTCGCGATTTGTTCGTGAACTCTTTGCGTATGCGACCTGATCGGATTATCATCGGGGAAATTCGCTCCGGTGAAATGCTCGATTTGATTGAATCGATTGCCTCCGGACATTCAGGGTCGCTGGCGATTGTTCATGCCGAAAGCCCTGAGGACTGTATCAACCGTATGGTCACGATGATGCTTATGACGGGGATACGGTTAAGCACAGCGGTTATTACAAAACAAGTTGTGCGGGCGATTGATTTGCTTGTGCATATTGAACTTTTTCCCGATGGAGTTCGTCGAATTACGCATATGAGTGATTTTGTTTTTGATGAAAAGACGCAGGAAACAAAACTGGAGCATATCTTTGAATTTGTTCAGGACAAGATTGATGAAAATGGAAAAATTAGCGGGCATTGGATTATGCCGGGGCATAAACCGTCTTTTTATGGGAAGTTTCTAAAAAGGCATGTGACTTTGCCGGAAGGTTTTTTTGAAACAAAATCAGGAGATTGAAAATGTTTTGGTCTAAATATTTCATCCCGACGTTAAAGGAAATACCCGTTGGCACGGAAGCGATCAGCCATCAGCTTTCTTTGCGTGCGGGACTGGTCAACATGTTGACATCCGGCGTGTATTCTTATTTGCCGTTGGGGCTGCGCGTATTAAGGCGCATCGAAGAAATTATCCGTCAGGAAATGAACGCGGCCGGTGCACAAGAATTATTCTTGCCGGTCCTGCAACCGATTGAATTGTGGCAATCGACGGGCCGCGATAAGACTTTGGCTGAGATCATGATCAAGTTCGAGGATAAGAAAGGGCGCACGCTGTGTTTGGGGCCCACACATGAAGAGGTGATTACCGATTTGGTCAAAAATTATGTCCAATCGTATCGTCAGCTGCCCGTGACGCTTTATCAGATTCAAACGAAGTTTCGTGATGAATTGCGCACACGCTACGGAATTGTGCGCGCCTGCGAATTTATCATGAAAGATGCTTACAGTTTTGATCGGGATACACAAGGCTTGAAAAAAAATTATCAGCTGATGTATGACGCTTATGTTCGGATTTTTAAACGTTGCGGGTTAAATGTCGTGATTGCTCAGGCCGATTCCGGGGTGATGGGAGGGGACCTGTCGCATGAATTTCTTGTGCCGGCGGCAATCGGCGAGGATGCGGTTGTTCAATGTTCTTCTTGCGGATTTGGCGCTGCCTTTAAGTCTGAACAAGATCAAGGTAAACCGTGTCCGAATTGCAAAGAAGGCCAACTTGTTAAGAAGGTCGCTATTGAATTAGGCCACGTATTTCAACTGGGTCTTAAATACAGCAGTGCGCAGGGGGCGCTTTTTGTCGACGAGGATGGAAAGCAAAAGCCGATTGTGATGGGCTGTTACGGGATCGGCGTCAGCCGGCTTATTGCCGCGATTATTGAAACGAATAATGACACCTCCGGCATTGTTTGGCCTGCAGAAGTCGCTCCTTTTGATGTCGAAATTTTACCTTTGCAAGTGACTGATGAAGAAACGATGACGTTGGCCCGTGACTATTGCGCAGATTTAGAAAGGCGAGGTTTTGCTGTCTTAGTCGATGATCGCGATGAAAGCGCGGGACGAAAGTTCAATGATGCCGATTTGATCGGGATCCCGTATCGACTGACAATCGGCAAACGAACGCTTAAGGAAGGCAAAGTGGAGATTAAGAATCGTCGTAGTGGCGAAACACGGATCGTACCTAAAGAAGATATTGTTAAAGAGTTGACGGCGCTTTTAGGGAAGTGATGGATGCTGACCGATATTCAAGCTCAAGTTGAAAGCATTGTTCCGCCGATTGTCGAAAAAGCTGGTTTACAGCTTGTTGAACTTTCCGTCGCACAATCGGGGCTGGTTTATAAGATTGAAGTTCTTTGTGACCGGCCGCAGGGAGGAATCACATTAGAAGAGTGCGTCAAACTTAATAAAGTCATTGTTGAAATTTTTGATTTGCAGCCGTGGGCAGAGGATTATGAATTGGTCGTTGCCTCTCCAGGATTGGATCGGCCCTTAAAGAATCAAAAAGACTTTGCCCGAATGTTAGGCCAGCGCGTTAAAGTCCTTTTGACCGAAAAAGTGGATGGCAAAGGGGAATATTTGGGTTTGGTCAAAGAGGTTTTTGAAGATGCTGTTTTAATCGCCATAAGAAAAAGAGAAATTAAATTGCCGTACGACAAAATTTTGAAGGCGGGATTATTGATATAGTGTGTTGGGCAAGTTTGATTAAAGTCCGAGGGCGAATTGAACGCAGTTCTGAATTTCTCCCGCCTTACGGCGGGACATCCACCAGAAACCGTTCATTGAGCAGGAGGACTTTAATCAAACTTGCAGCAAAGTGTTGATTTTAATATAACGAAATTAATGAAAGGGTAAGTTATGGATAATAATGAACTGATGACAATTTTGGAACAATTAGAGCGCGACAAGGGCATTGACAAAGAGATTTTGATCAGTGCTGTCGAGGCTGCTGTCGCATCCGCTGCGCGAAAAATTTTAAGCGTCGGCGAAGAAGAGGAAGTTAAAGTTGTTTTAAACCGCAAGACCGGAAAACTTAAAGCCTACGCCGGCGAGCAAGAGATTCGTTCCAGTGAGTTTGGCCGTATCGCTGCGCAAACAGCCAAGCAGGTTGTTATTCAAAAAATTCGCGAAGCCGAAAAAGATGTCGTCTACACCGAATATCAGGCGCGCATCGGACAGATCATCAGCGGGAGTGTTTATCGTTTTGAAAAGGGCAATATCATTATCGACCTTGGCAAAACAGAAGGGTGTATTTTGCGAAGCGAACAGTCGCCTAAAGAGGAATTTAAGCAAGGCGATCGTGTGCGGGCCTATGTTTTAAGCGCCAGCCGTGAAACCAAGGGGCCGCAGATTATTCTTTCGCGGGCCCATCCGAATTTTGTTAAACGTTTGTTCGAACTCGAAGTTCCCGAGATTTATGAAGGCATTGTCGAAATCAAGTCGATTGCACGTGCAGCCGGAGAGAGGACCAAGATTGCGGTCTACTCGAAGGATGACAAGGTCGATTGCGTTGGGGCCTGTGTCGGGATGCGTGGGTCGCGTGTCAAAAATATTGTTACCGAACTGCAGGGTGAGCGCATTGACATTGTCCGTTATTCGGAAGATGTCAAAGAGTATATTCAGGCGGCTTTATCGCCGGCCGAAATTTCGCAAATTCAGGTCAAGTCCGACGATAAAAAAGCGAATCTTATCGTTGCTGACGATCAATTGTCATTGGCCATTGGGAAGCGCGGGCAAAATGTCCGATTGGCCAGCGAACTTGTCGGATGGGATTTGAATATTTTTACGGCTGAACAATGGAAAAAACATTTGGATGAGCTCTTAGGCGGAGCGGGACCGGCCAAGGGGATTCTTGATCAAAAAGTCGAGGATGTAGAAGAGCTTGGCTTGGAAGATTTGCCCGGTGTGGGAGAAAAACTTTTGGAATCTCTCAAAGAAGCGGGGTTTGATTCGCTTGAAAAAATCGCTGACGCAAGCCTTGAGGCATTGACAGCTGTTAAAGGGTTAGGTGAAGCGAAGGCGCAAAAAATTATTGGCAAGGCCAAGGGCTTGTTAAAAAAAGACTAATCAGGCTTAAGGTTTGCGTGATATGATAGGCAAACAATTTTAATCCATTTTATAGGTGAATATGTTAGTTTCCGAATTAGCCAAAGAGTTTAATACCACTGCTACAGTTATTTTAGGGAAGCTTAAAACACTTCGTCTTAAGGCTGTGGACGAAAAGCAGGATTTGAGCAAGGCGGTTGTGACTGTTTTGCGCAGCGAACTGGTTAAAGATTTAAAAACTGCAACAGCGGTACGTGTGGCGGCAAAAGCTGCAAAAATCAGTTCTAGGCAATCGGCGCTTAAAGTTGTTGAAAAAGAGAAAGAAAAAGAAGAAGAGCCGCCGAAGCCCAAAAAAGAAACAACCAAAAAAAGTGCTTCCAAAAAAGCAGTAGCTGTCCAAGAGTCGAAAGAAGAAATTGCCAAAGAAAAACCGCAAGAACCAAAAGTTGCCGAACCGGTTGTTATTAAGGAAGCTGTTTTGCCAAAAGTGGAAGTTAAGGAAGAAAAGCCTCCTGTTAAAATCGAAGTTGCGGCTGCTGCTGTTGCTGTCCCGCCGCAAAAAGTTGTCGCTGCCGCACCGATTATTAAACCTACCGCTGAAGAAGAAGCCAAAGGATTTGTTCCATTGCGGCCATTGGTCAAAAAGAAGCGGCGTGTTCCAGGACGCGCTGATTTTCCTCGTAGCGGCAGTGAAAACATTCCCGTCGAATCTTTGCCGTCAACAGCATCAACAGCTCCCAATGTCTCTGCGGCCCCGAAAGAATTAAAAGAACTTGAAGTCCAGTTGCCGATTTCGGTCAAAGATTTTGCCGTGCGCATTCAGGAAAAGACGAGCGTCGTTCTAAAGAAGCTCATGGAAATGGGTGTTTTGGCTAACATCAACCAGAATTTAAGTGAAGAAGTTGTCCGCACCTTGGCGGAAGCGTTAGGATTCGCGATTACAAAAATTAAAACCAAGGAAGAAAAACTGATTGAAATCCATAAAGCCGAAGAAGAGGACCCTAAACTTTTATCCGCCCGAGGCCCTGTCGTCACATTTATGGGGCACGTCGATCACGGAAAAACTTCTTTGTTAGACCGCATTCGCAAGAGCCGTGTCGCTGACAAAGAGCATGGCGGGATTACACAGCACATTGGCGCCTATTCGGTGCAGGTCCCTAAGGGCCGCATTACATTTTTAGACACGCCCGGTCACGAAGCGTTTACCGCGATGCGCGCACGCGGGGCGCATATTACGGATATTGTCGTCATTGTTGTCGCCGCCGATGAAGGGATTATGCCGCAGACAGAAGAAGCTATTGACCATGCCCGTGCCGCCGGTGTTCCGATTGTCGTTGCCTTAAATAAAATCGATAAACGCAATGCGGACATTGACCGTGTTAAAAAGCAATTGATGGAACACGATTTGAGCCCTGAAGATTGGGGCGGAAAAACAATTGTTGTTGGGGTTTCGGCAGTCACAGGCGAAGGGATAGATAAACTTTTGGAAATGATGTTTTTGGAGTCTGAAATGCTCGAGCTTCGTGCTAACCGTCAGAAAAAAGCTTCAGGAATCGTCGTCGAAGCGCATATGAGCCGGGGCAAGGGTTCTCTGGCGACGTTAATCGTTCAAAGCGGAACGCTGCGTCCCAACGATATGATTGTCGTCGGGCCATATTACGGCCGCGTTAAGGCGATGTTTGATGATTACGAAAAGCCCATCAGCGAAGCGGGCCCGTCGATGCCGGTTGAAATTTTAGGGTTGCCCGGCGTTCCTGATGCGGGTGAAATGTTTTATGTCGTCGAAAATGAAGACCAGGCGCGCGAAATTACCTCGGTGCGCGTTGAGCAGTTAAAGCATGAACGGCTTCATGCGACGAGCAAAATTACGCTGGAAGATCTTTATACTCAAATTCAGCAGGGCAAAGTTAAGGAACTTAATGTTATTTTGAAAGCAGACGTGCAAGGTTCGCTGGAGGCGATCAAGGATTCGCTTAATAAAATTTCGACGGCGGAAGTCAAGGTCAGCTTTATTCATACCGGTGTCGGCGACGTTAATGCTGCCGACGTTATTTTGGCTTTCGCGTCGAATGCGATTATCATCGCTTTTCAGGTTGACATTGGCGTTAAGGCCGCGCAGGAATTGGAAAAACAACCCGTCGATGTGCGCAAATACCGTATCATTTATGACGCCGTCAATGACGTCAAGAAAGCCATGGAAGGACTTTTGGAGCCTAAGAAGCGCCGCAAGTTTGTCGCGCGTATTGAAGTCCGTCAAGTCTTTAAACTCAGCAAAGGATACACTGTTGCCGGCTGTTATGTTTTAAAGGGCAAAATCAACCGCAAAGCCACCGTCGATGTGATGCGAAATGGCGAAGTTGTTCATACCGGCGCTGTTTCGGGGATCAAACGTTTTAAAGATGATGTTAAAGAAGTCAATGAAGGTTATGAGTGTGGGATTCTTTTGGAGAAGTTTGAAAAGTTTGAACCCGGGGACATTTTAGAAGCGTTTGAAACCGAATCGATAGCCAGAACGCTGTAGTGAATATTATGGTTTCGGATAACCATAATGCCGGACGTTGCGAGGACGAGCGGGCATGGTTCTCTCCGCAGGAGAGAGAGCGAGGACGAGCATCGAGCGCAAGCCCAGCCTCGCAGGGGATGGGCAAGCGTTCCGGCGTTAGGTTATCCGAAACCTATATCGTACCAGTCCGAGAACATAAATAAAGAATACACCATGAGCAAAAAAATCTTCAGCGGGATGCGTCCGACGGGAAAGCTTCACCTAGGCCACTTGGTCGGGGCGCTTTCTAATTGGGTCAAACTCCAAAAAGACTACCCTTGCATTTTTTCCATCGTCGATTGGCACGCCTACATGGGCGAGTATGAACAAAGTCACGGGATTAAGGAAAATATCCTTGATATGGCCGTCGACTGGATGGCCTGTGGCATTGATCCCGAAAAATCCATTCTGTTTGTCCAGTCGCAAGTGCCCGAACATTTAGAATTAGCAATGATTTTTGGATGTATTACGCCTTTAGGCTGGCTGGAACGCAACCCGACGTATAAGGAACAGCTTCGGGAAATCACCACGCGCGATTTGCAAACGTTTGGGTTTTTAGGTTATCCGGTTTTGCAGGCGGCGGATATTTTGCTTTACAAAGCCAACGCGGTTCCTATCGGCGAAGATCAATTGCCTCATTTGGAGTTGACCCGTGAAATTGCCCGACGTTTTAATTTCCTTTATGGCAAGGAAATTTTTCCCGACTGCGAAGCGATTCTAACGCAAACGCCGCGACTGCTTGGTCTCGACGGGCGAAAGATGAGCAAAAGCTACCAGAATGCCATCAACCTTTCGGATTCCCCGGATATCATTAAAGCGCGTGTCAAACAAATGTTTACAGACCCCAAACGGGTTCGTTTAGCGGACGCAGGGCATCCGGACGAATGCAATGTTTATAGCTATTACAAAGTTTTTGCCGACAAAAAAAGTGCTGACGTTTATCAGTGGTGCACTAAGGCGCAGAAGGGTTGTACGGACTGCAAAATGATTTTGGCAGAGGCTCTGACCAAGGAACTTTTGCCGATTGCAGAAAAACGCCGCGAACTTTTGCAAAAGCCACAGCGCATCGTCGAGATTTTAGAGGAAGGCCGCAAAAAAGCGAGTGCCATAGCCCGTCAGACGATGCAAGAGGTTAAGGAGGTCCTTTTCAAATGAGCTACAAGCTTAAGCTGGATATTTTTGAAGGGCCGCTGGATCTTTTATTGTTTCTGATCAAGAAAAATGATATCGATATTTATGATATTCCTATCGTCAAGGTCACAGAGCAGTATCTTGAATATATTGAAATGATGAAAATGCTCGACTTGGAAGTTGTCGGCGAGTTTTTGGTGATGGCGGCTACTCTTTTGCAAATTAAGTCCAAGATGCTTCTGCCGCCGGATCCCAGCGGATTGGAAGAACAGGAGATTGACCCGCGCGAGGAACTCGTGGCGCGTTTGCAGGAGTATCGTGTTTTTAAAGAAATTGCTGAACAGCTAAAAGGCAAAGAAGGGGAGCGTCAAAACTTTTTTACCCGCCAAGTCGACGAAGAAGCGCGCAAAGAACTTGAGAATGATGCCAAGGAAGTTTTTTTTGAGGCGAGCCTCTTTGATTTGATCAATGCTTTTAGCGCAGCGCTTGCGAAACTTAAACAAGACAAGAGTTATGAAGTTTCAAAAGAAGAGTTTACTGTCGAACAAAAAATTCATGATATTTTACATTCATTGCTCAATCAACCGCGCGTACTGCTGACTGACATTTTTGCCCAGGCAAAGTCGAAAGTTGAAATGATTGTCTGTTTTATGGCAGTTTTGGAACTCATTCGTTTAAAAGAAATTGTTGTCGCTCAAAAACGGTTGTTTGCGGATATTGAAGTCCTGCGCAATCGGGAGAATGTCATTCCATCTGTTCAATCGCAGATTGCCGAAACGGACCAGCCGCCTGCTGCTCAACCTCCAGAAACTACCGGAGAAGATCCAAATGTCCCAGATGCCTGATTTGCCGCAAACACTTGAACGGCGCAAGCTCATTCT
>CAZWOH010000009.1:0-8749 GCA_964635405.1 uncultured Planctomycetales bacterium
CGAAACGCCCAAAATCGCGTTAGCGCCTAATTTGCTTTTGTTATCCGTGCCGTCTAAATCCAGCAGGATTTTGTCAATATCTTCAAAACAGGATTTTTGGCCTTTGATTTTTTTGGCGATGATCGTGTTGACATTGTTGACAGCTTTGGTAACGCCTTTGCCCATCCAGCGGCTCTTGTCCCCGTCGCGAAGCTCGATGGCTTCATATTCACCGGTTGAAGCGCCCGACGGAACTGCTGCCCGTCCAAAAGCACCGCTGCCTAAACGGACATCCACCTCGACGGTCGGATTGCCGCGCGAATCAATGATTTGTCTTGCTTTAACTTCCTTAATTTTTGCCATGTCGCTTATCCTTTTTAAAATAAAAATTTAGTTTGGATTCTAAAAATGCAGAAAATGAACAAAATCCCGTTTCAAGAATAGGGACAAATTAACATAGTTCCATTTTAAAGTCAAGGTTCTAGAATTTTAACGGGGATATGTTATACTCTCTTTAGTTTTTAACTCTTCAACCCACAACACAGGCCCACTTATGCTGCGATATCTTTTGACCCTAATACGAATTTACTGGCTTCGGATTACCTTAAGCCTCATTGCCCTGTTTATCATTGCGTGTCTTTTTGCCTGCCTTTATTTTGGATTTACAAATTTTGTCGCCCTCGAAAGTTTTTCACGAAAATCCATGGTTGCGATGTTGGGCATGTATATTTTCGTCGGGATCATGCAAGCTTTTGTTTTCGTCGCCTTCCTGCAAATGGCGCAATACTTTATGATGAACGGCAGTTTTTTTGACCGTTTAGGCCGAGAGCAAGCTTCACAGGCAAAAGTCAATATCAAGTGGTCCGACGTTATCGGCATGGAAAACGCCAAAAAAGAAGCATGGGAACTGGTCACGCTTTTAAAAGACCGTGCCCTTTTAAAAGTTATCGGTGGAAAAATTGTCAAAGGAACCCTGATGATAGGACCCCCGGGTTGCGGAAAAACATATTTAGCCAAAGCGATCGCAACCGAATGCGGTCTTCCCTTTCTTTCTGTCGTCGGAAGTGAGTTCGTCGGAATATTCGTCGGGCAAGGGGCTGCACAAATGAAATCCCTGTTTCGTCAAGCCCGCGCTATTGCAAGTCTCAAGGGTGGGTGTATCATTTTTATCGATGAAATTGATTCCTTTGCCCGGCCGCGCATGGCGGACACCGGGTTTGGCGGCGGGATTTCGCACAATGCAACAATCAATCAATTTCTAACTGAAATGGACGGATTAAGGAAAGCCGAGAACAATATTGTCGTGATCGCGGCAACAAACATGGGTGAGCATCTCTTGGATCCGGCCATTACCCGCGCAGGCCGTTTTGACCGCAAAATCTACATCCATCGTCCCAACCTTAAAGAACGAAAAGAAATTTTTGGCTTCTATCTTAACCGGGTCAAAACATCGCCTGAAGTCAGAATCGATATTTTAGCCCGCAAAACACTCTGGTGCACTCCATCGGATATTGACGCCTTAGTCAGAGAAGCAGGAATCATCGCTTTGCGTGAAAAGCGCGATCAACTGACGATGAAAGATTTGACCGAAGCTTATGACCGCGTGACTTACGGGATGAAATCCAATATCAACATGACACCCGAAGACAAAAAATGGACAGCTTATCACGAAGCCGGACATGCCATTTTAGCTTACCTGATTCATCCTAAGGATGATGTTGTCAAAGCTACCATCGTTCCGCGAAAAGGATTTTTAGGTTTTGTGTCCCATTTGCCCAGAGAAGAGCATTTTTCACATAACCGGGAATATTTCTTGGCGAACATCAAAATCTGCATCGCCAGCTATGTCGCGGAAATGATGACATTTGACTCGACGACCAGCGGTGTTGGCGGAGGCTTAGGTAGCGACTTTAATACTGCCCTTAACATTGCACGCGATATGGTTTGGAGTTACGGGATGGGTAAAAGCGGCTATATCGGCGATTATCGCTACCTGGATTATGCTGATAATATGACGGCTGACCCGATTAAAAATGTCCTTGAGCTCGACGCGCAGGATATTTTACAAACTTGTCTGAAAGAAGTCCGTGAAACTTTAACAAAACATAAAGATCTGTTTATTTATTTTGCAGAAGAACTTCTAAAAAAAGAAGAACTCGAATACGATGAAATCGAAGCGATTTTCAATAAATTTGGAGTCACTCCTTTTTCGCGTCCAGCTGACTTAAACACATGATCCGCCCAAAAATCTCTATCGCACTTTGCTTTCTTTTCTTATCGCTTGGTTCTTGCTCCAAAGCTCCAACTCCTCCAACGGCAATCACAACCCTTTCGCATGCACAGGGATATTTCCTTAAAATCTGCAAAGAAGAACTTAAGTATGCCGTTACAATCATCCCCGACGGGAAAACCATGTGGGTCTATGTCCCGATAAACGATGGGATCATTGATTTTCGCGCGGCATCAAAAAATCAGGCCCCTAAAGCCGAGACGAAAACAAGCTGGTCGATCAATTTTTTGGAAAACAAATTTGAAAACAAAAATTTTACCGTCCGCTACGACATTGCCATGACTAAAAAATACGACAAACCTGCAACCTACGAAAATAAATATAGTGAAGAGTATAATCAAAAGCAGCGCGAGGTTTTGACGGCCTTGACCCGTGCGTATTTTGACGTCGGGCAAAAAAATATCGAAGCTCCCCTTTCCGTTGGCAATCAAAAAACATCACAAGCCGACAGCAACCTGATTGAAAAAATGGCCAGCAATCCTGTGACTTCTGCTAAAGATGAAGTTGCTCCAGAATTTTTTGTCATGGTTTTTGCCGACATAAAAAAAGGCATCGCCATCAAGTCCATCAGTTACTTTAATGACATGAAAATGGCTTTGTCCAACCCGCCGGCTTTGACAAGTGATGAATATGGGAAACGTTTTGTTTATGAATTGTTTGGCGATGAGGATTTGATCGGTGACAAGACAGGCAACCGATTAAAAACAGAAGAAATGACACTGGGGAATTTTTTGGCCAAGCAGATTGAGAACCGCATCAAATTCCAGTTTACCCAAAGCGGGTTTCCACCGACGGGAGAAGTGCAGGATGAAATCTGGAATATTATCAGTGAAACCTGCCGATTTTACAACTTTAAAGATTTCGAAAAAATCAAGTTGACCGACCTGCAAACCGAAAAAGAATCTACTTTCGACAAAAGCCAATTGTGAAGTACTCGCATTAAAATTCTACCGCGACTTTCATGCCGATCGTCGTTGAGGTATTTTTTAATTCCTGGAACGTGCGCCCACTGTGTATTCCCGTATGATAAACTTTTTGCACGTCGGAACTTTCAATATTCCAGTAATCCACATACGGTTCAAAAATAAAATTTTTATCTTCCATTGATTTTCGGACTTTGATCGACGTTTTAAAGCCATACCCTTTCTTCTGGACATTGGTCAAATCCGAAAATAAAGGATCCAGATCGCTCAAAAACGTGTCCTGCCAGCCGCGCCAAAAAATATCGTACTCTGCCGCAATGCCCGCTGACCAGCCCTTTGACAAAGGCGTGTTGGTTTCAAACCCAACAGGGCTATAAAGATAATTAGAACGTCGCCGGTACCCGGCATTGTCTTTTGAAAGGTCATCCGAAAAATACCGGTATCCAAGCCCTGTAAACGGCGTTAACGTCGTGTCCGAAAATATCGAAAAATCATATCCGGCAACCCCGCGAATTTCCCCCAAAAAGTCTTTGACGTTCTTAATCTCATAATGATTCCCGTCAAAAAGCACTCCGTCATATTTAATACGGCCAAAAATAATCCGCCCGTCTAACTTAAACACTCCTTGCGAAAAACTTTCAACGACAAAATTCCCGCGGTGCACAAACGAACCATTGACACCGTTTAAAAAACCGGTCTCTTTCATCGAATCATCTTTGTGCCGAAAATACCCTGTTTCAATCCCGATTGTCACAGCATTGGTATTTTGTTCCAAAGCATCCGCCGCCTTTGGCAAAAACAAAACAATCCCAAACAAAAAAACAAACGCGCATAAAAAAGAATATGGCCTCATGCATGCCTCCCTTAAGAGTTACCCCATCGACTTGAAGAACAATGAAGCTCACCGGCTTTACAGCCGTTGTCTCTCCCGTTTCGGGATTCCGTAGAGCGAAATCCCTCCAGAAGACCATCCCATCCACATCTTAACAAACGTGGTCTTCTGTTGCGGGATAAAAACCTACGGTTGGTTTCCTTTATATCACGACGGAAAAAATATGGCAAGAACGATGTCAGCACCAAACGCAGCTATTGCCGGGCCAGGACAAAAAGATGATTTTTCCCTTCAGGCAGACGGCTTGGCTAAAATTGTCACGCGACGGCCTTTGACCTTAAGTCGGTTGTCGGCAAAAAGCGCAACAGCCTGCGGATAAATCCGATGTTCGACGCGATGGATTTTTTCTTCGAGAATTTCGAGCGTATCTTCTTCGTTGATCTTCACGGTGTCCTGCATAATAATCGGGCCGTTATCCATCTTTTCGTTGACAAAATGGACCGTAACGCCCGTCTGCTTAACGCCATAAGTAAACGCATCCTTTATACCATCGGCCCCTTTAAACGATGGGAGCAAGGAAGGATGGACATTGATGATCTTGTTGGGAAACTGCTTAACAAAATAGGGCGTCAAAATCCGCATATACCCGGCCAAAACAATAAAATCAATTTTATGTTCCTTGAGAGTAATCACAATATCGCGATCAACGCTTTGGCGGTTGGTGTAGTTCGCAGGATTAAAAACAAGCGTTTTGATTCCGGCATTCTCGGCCCGTTTTAGGCCCAACGCTTTTTCTGTACTTGAAATAATAAGTTCCAGATGCGCTTTAATTTCGCCTTTTTTAAGACTGTCAATAATCGCCTGCAAATTTGTTCCGTTACCCGAAATAAACACTGCGAATTTTTGCATAGAAACACCCTTTATGTTGTTCGAAAGCATGCCTTAAGCATGCCTTTTTTTAACCAAAAAAGCAAGGTGAGTGCGGGATTAGTCCCGTATCATCGAGAGGATGACGAGGCCTGCCAGAGCTGTAAAGACACCGATACAGCCGCGAAAAAGAACGGTGACATCTTTCCACCAAACCAAAACAAGCGCAATGCCGACGATCATAAGGACCATGCCTAAAATAAAAAGGACAGGTTTGCTTCGCAAAATTTCTTTATCAAACGCCATCGCCGGCCTCCTGCTTAACTTCGCTGGCGGGAACCTGCGTCTTCCATCGGCGATGCATCCAGCCCCACTCGTGCGGATAGCGACGAATATAACCTTCGATGATTTTGGTGATCTTGGCAACGTTGACCAAGACCATTTCGTCATTATTTTCTAAAACTTCCAAAGGCATTTCCGGCTCGACGGCAATCTTGTTCATATCATTTTCACGGCGAATAAAAATCGGGACAATCGGAGATTCTGCCCGCTGGGCCAAAACAATCGGCCCCGGCGCTGTTGCGGCCTTTTGTCCAAAGAAATCCACAAACACCCCGCCGTCACTGCCAAAATTCTGGTCCATGAGAATAAACACGATTTCATTATTGCGCAGAGCCTTGAGCGTATCCATGACGGCTTTTTTGCGCGGCAGTGCAAAAATAGTTTTAAGTCCTGCCTCGGTACGTTTTTGCAAAAGAAACTCGTCGATCTTTGGATCCCGTGTGTTGCGCATAAGAACATTGCAGTTGTATCCAAGACGCGCCATATACATCATCATAAGCGGAAAATTTCCAAAATGCGCAGTCACCGCCATAACCCCTTTGCCTTTGGTCAACGCCGCGTCGAGATGTTCACGGCCTTCAAAAACAACATACTTATCCATCATGTCAAGATGTTCATTAAAATAAATCATCTCGATCATCCCCTGCCCAAAATTGGAAAAACACCTTTTGATGATCTCTTCAATTTCTGCCGCAGTTTTTTCCTTTCCAAAAGCAATCGTAAGGCTTTCGCGGGCGATTTTTTTCAGACGGCCCGTCACCAAAAATCCGATCCCGATTAACACACCTAACAGACCTTTGACCATCCCGTAAGGCAGGCGGTTTAATAACCAGTAGGCGCTAAACATCCCATAGCGCGCCGCGTCACGTCGTAAAATTTTTTTTCGTCCGTTCCAATCCATAAATCTTTTACCGTTTATATCCAATCTTGCGCAAAAAATCTTTGCGCCAGGCGATATCGCTTTCGTTTTCGATGCCCTTAGGTTTAAGTCCGTCAATAATACCCAAAACCCCGCGGCCCGTCGTGGAATCTGCAACAATAATCTCAAGCGGATTAGCTGTCGCGGCAAAAATCGTACACACCTCAACTGTATTTTTGATCGCGTTAAGGATATTAATTGGAAAACCATTGCGCAGCATAATGACAAAAACATGGCCAGAACCGATATCAAGCGCCGTCTGTCCGGCAAGACTTTTTAAATCCTCATCATTGCCTTCCAAGCGCACCTTGCAGGCACCGGAAGCTTCACAAAACGCCAGACCAAATTTCATCGTCGGGACACTCGAGACGATCGCCTCATAAAGGTCTTCGACCGTCTTGATAAAATGCGCCTGGCCGACAATGACATTAACATCATCCGGCTTGATAACCGGGACTCCAAAAATCTGCATCCATCTATCCTTTGTTTAAAATCTTGTGTACCTGTTCATACAAATGTCCGTAATTGACCGGCTTGGTCAAATGCATGACCGCGCCTAATTCCATTTCTGCCGAAATGTCATCGAGAGAATTCTTGAAAGTCACAAACATAACCGGAATGTTTTCGGTTGTTTTATCTTCTTTAAGTTTGGCGCAGACCTCCCGACCTTTCATCCCCGGCAAGATAACATCCAAAATAATCAAATTCGGTTGATAGCGTTTGGCCATTTCTAACCCATGCTCGCCGGTCTCGGCACTCACGACGGTGATCCCATGCTTAAAGAAATGGGATTTAACCAACTTTGTAAAGGTCAAGTCATCATCAACGACCAAGACCGTCCATTGGTTTTTTGAGACATCAACAGCCGTCGATTGAAGGGTTTTACTCGGCCAGATTCTTTTAAAAAAATTTGAAAGATGCACAAAAAACCCCTCCTTTGCCCCCGGCTGGACCATGACATTCTCCTTGTTTGATAATAGAACTAAGAAACAACTTTGCGGATCTCTGCAATAAGCGTTTTGGCATTAACAGGTTTGGTAATATGCATCAGTCCGCCAGCCGCCTTTTCGGCCGCGACATCATCCGGCGAATCTTTGGCGGTCAAAAAAATAACCGGAATGCTTTTTGTGGCATCATTACTTTTGAGAATTTTACAAACTTCCCGGCCTTTCATGCCAGGCAAAAGGACATCGAGGATAATCAAATCCGGTTTTTGCAATTTGGCAACCTGAATCCCGCGCTCGCCGCTCATCGCACTTAAAACACTGTAACCGCTGGTTAACAAAATGCGCTTGACCGTTTTTTGCAGAATCTCGTCATCATCGACGACAAGAATGCTTTTGCGGACCGTTTCCCAATTCTTTTTAAAAATCACCTTGATTCGCTTAAGATCAAAGAACAAAACAAGAGCGATGTTGATAAAAACATACCCTAAATGAACATAGCCCGGATAATACCAGTGGAGCGCCAAAATGTAAATGGCCATAACGATGTTGAGGCTTGTCAAAATTTTGCGGCTCCACTCAACATGCGCAATCACAAAAAAAGAATTGGCAAATAATACGATAAACATCAGCGACAAAAACGTCGCGTGGCTCCAAAATTCAGTCACACGAAACGTGCCCAGATAGTACCATAGCGAAACCCCGTACAAGGCCATCAATCCGTAACCGATGAGAGAAAGACTATCCAAATATAACTTTTTCATATTGTTTTCAATATATCTTAAAGATATTCAACTACAACCAATATTTTTTCTTTATTAAAGCCCATGCGGCACAAAAAAGACAGATCCATGCAAAAACGTCGCCCAAGCGCGTATAAAAAGAAATTTGATCGTTTGGCTGAATAATACTCATCATAAACCCTTGGGCCATGACCGCTTTTCCCGTCGGGTCGCGAAAAATATGCTCCACGCCACCTGGAGAAATATCCCCGCTGACGCCGGTATTGGCCGCACGGATAATCGCGCGACGATTGGCCACCGCCTGAAAAACAGAAGCCTGCAGGTGCAAAAACGGCGCATTCGTATCTTTAAACCAGCCGTCATTGGTGATATTGACCAAAAATTGCGGTCCATTTTTAACAAGCCGGCGGACAACCGGCGCAACCGTGTCTTCAAAACAGATCAATGTCGAAAACGACCGCGCACCGCTGTGCAACGTACGAGCGCGTGCCGATCCCTCCGTGGCAAGGCCCGTTGGAAAAACCGTCAACCGCTCCCCGCGCGAAAAATCTCCAATGGGCACAAAATGTTCAATAAAATTTGTCAAAGGTCGCAAGGGCAAAAATTCTCCAAAAGGGACCAAATGCATTTTGTCATACCGGGCTATTTCTTCGCCTTTTTCTGAAAGCAAAATTGCCGAATTATAATATCTTCCACCGCTATGCATCGTTACAGTCCCGAACAACAGCGGAACTTGCCCGCGGACCACAAAATTTTTGATTTCTTGATAACGCTCCGGCGACTGCCACGTATAGCCGGGAAAAGATGTTTCCGGCCAAATGATAAGTCCGGGCTTTTGTTTGAGCGCCTCTGCGGTAATATCCAAAATCTTTTTTTGTATGCCTTCCCACGACGAGGGTTCCCACTTGCG
>CAZWOH010000009.1:8849-16935 GCA_964635405.1 uncultured Planctomycetales bacterium
TAATATCCAAAATCTTTTTTTGTATGCCTTCCCACGACGAGGGTTCCCACTTGCGGGATTGAGGAATACTCGGCTGGACAATCGCGACCCACAAGTTCATTTCCGGCTTTGAAATATAGCGGGGCAGTTGAAAATAGCCGTACCCTACAACAGCTCCGAGCACAACAATAGTTACAGAAGCAGCAATAGCCCAATTAACGTCATTGCGAGCCACGAAGTGGCGTGGCAATCTCATCCCCCAACGAGATTGCTTCGTCGCTACGCTCCTCGCAATGACAACCTTTGAAGAAATACTGCCAGCAACCAAATGTTCCCCCTCTTTTTTTAAAGAGGGAGTTATGGGGAGTTCTAAACATTCCTTCAAAAATACATTGACCATCACAACGACAAACGACACGCCAAACACACCGGTAATATCAGCAATTTGGATCAGTGGCAAATTTTGATGTTGCGAATGCCCCAGACACGCCCAGCCAAAACCGGTAAACAACCGGTCACGGACAAGTTCCAAAGCGACCCAAAGACAGGGCAAAATAATAACTCGGGGCACGGGGCAACGTTTCCCGACGGTAAAATACGCGTATCCTAATCCAAACAACCCGAAATAAATCCCCAAATACAAATTGACCAGCAGCATCCCCGGCAAAGTCACGTGGATAAGCCAATAATGTGTGCCTAAAAAAAACAAATATCCCGTCAGCCAACCCCAAAAAAACGCCGCCTTAGGACTTTTTCCATCGAGCAAAAAGAAAAAAGGGACTAAAGCGCCCCATATCAAAAACGAGAGATTAAAATTAGGGAAAGAAAAGACAAGCAAAACCGCAGTGCAAAACGAAAGCAGTAAATTCTTTTTCATAAAATATTTCTACTGCCCATGGCATTTTTTATATTTTTTTCCGCTACCGCAGGGGCAGGGATCGTTGCGGCCGACTTTAGGTCCCTCATGATGAACCGGCGCGGGCGGTTCTTCCTCGACGGGTAAAGGCGCACCCACGCTCTGGGCCGCCGCATTGGCGGCCGCCCGATTAAGGCCTGAAAATTCACTGTGCACCATCTGCTGTGGCAGGGAACCAAAAACGCTTTTAGGCTCCTCTTTTTCACGACCCATCGGCTGGACTTTAAACATGACCTCGGAAGCCTCCTCACCAATAGAACCGTACATCGCTTGAAACATCGAGAATCCTTCCTTTTTATATTCCATCAAAGGATCCCGCTGACCGTAAGAACGCAAGCCCACCCCGTCGCGCAATTGGTCCATCGCGTAGAGATGGTCTTTCCATTTCATGTCGATAGTGTTTAACAGAAACACCCGCTCTAAATGTCTAAGCGTTTCAGGCGTAATCGTCTCTTCGCGCTGTTGATAGAGTTTGACTAAATCCGCGTAAATCAAGTCCGTGGCCGGATCGACTTCGAGAGTTTCCAAAGCTTCTTTATGCGCGCTGACATCATAATTAAACTTGGCTTTCAGAAAAGCGGCCAGCGCTTCTAAATCACGGCTACCGTCCTCTTTTGTCGTCAGATATAACCCAAGCGCATTGTAAACCGTATCTTCCGTCGCGCGCAAAATGCGGTCTTTTAAATTTTCCCCGTCTAAAATATGGCGGCGCAGAGCATAAATCGCCTCGCGCTGTTTGTTCATGACATTGTCATACTCGATAAGCTGTTTGCGGATTTCAAAGTTAAACGTCTCAACGCGCTTTTGCGCGATCTCAATTGCGCCGCTGACCCATGGATGCTCGATGACCTGTCCTTCTTCCATGCCTAAACGTTCCATAATCGACATGATCTTGTCCGACGCAAACAACCGCATCAAATCATCTTCCAGCGAAACAAAAAAGCGCGAAGACCCCGGATCGCCTTGCCGGCCGCAACGGCCACGCAACTGATTGTCAATACGCCGCGACTCATGGCGTTCAGTCCCGATCACGTGCAAACCGCCCGCCTCAACGACGAGTTCATGCTCTTTTTTGACCTGTTCTCGAAACTGTTCCAAAAACTTTTTTGTCAGCGCCTCTTGGTCCTCCTTGCCTTCCTTGTCTTCTTTGACTTTTTGCGCGGCCAGCGTTTTGGCTAAGAATTCAGCGTTACCTCCTAAAACAATGTCCGTCCCGCGTCCGGCCATATTCGTTGCAATCGTGACCGCTTTAAAACGCCCGGCTTGGGACACAATCTGCGCTTCGAGTTCATGGTACTTGGCGTTTAAAACCTGATGGACTATTCCCTTTTGCTTAAGAAGCTCGGAGAGAATTTCGGATTTTTCGATAGAAATCGTCCCCACTAAAACCGGCTGGCCGCGCTTGTTGCAATCAACAATTTCCTCGACAACGGCGTTATATTTTTCTCGGCGGGTTTTATAAATGCAGTCGGCATGATTCTTTCGGCTTAATGGACGGTTCGTCGGCAGAACAACCACGTCAAGGTTATAAATTTGTTTAAATTCATTCGCTTCCGTGTTGGCCGTACCGGTCATGCCGGAGAGCTTTTCGTACATCCTAAAATAGTTCTGAAACGTAACCGTTGCCAGCGTCTGGTTTTCACGCTCGATCTTGATCCCTTCCTTGGCTTCGACCGCCTGATGAAGCCCATCCGACCATCGGCGGCCGGGCATCATCCGTCCGGTGAACTCATCGACAATAATGACCTGCCCTTCGCGTACCACATAATCAACGTCGAGCTTAAAAAACTCTTTGGCTTTTAAAGCCTGCAAAACATGGTGACGGTATTCGATGGTGTCCATATCATGGATGTTGGCCACCCCAAACATCTGCGCGGACTTTTCTTCGCCGGCATCGGTCAGTGAAACCGACTTGGACTTTTCGTTGGCCAGATAATCAAATCCGACGGAGAGGTCTTCATTTTTTTGTTTGGCAATGCTTTCTTCCATATCCGTCGTGCGCCGACCTTTTAACTGCAAAGCGATTTTGTTGGCGCGGTAATATTTGTCCGTCGACTCCTCAGCAGGACCTGAAATAATCAACGGCGTTCTCGCCTCATCGATCAAAATGCTGTCAACCTCATCGACAATCGCGTAATTGTGAGCGCGCTGGACCATTTCTTCGCGCGTGCCAACCATATTATCGCGCAGATAATCAAACCCGAATTCATTGTTCGTCCCATAGGTAATATCGCAAGCATACGCTGCGCGGCGGGCATTATTGTCCAAGTCATGCAAAATAACCCCAACGGAAAGCCCGAGCATTTCAAAAATAGGTCCCATCCACTCGCGGTCGCGCCGGGCCAAGTAATCGTTGACGGTCACCACATGCACGCCTTGACCGGTCAGCGCGTTTAAATACGCCGGCAGCGTACAGACCAAAGTTTTCCCTTCCCCCGTCGACATTTCAGAAATATTGCCTTCATGCAAAACCATCCCGCCGACAAGCTGAATATCATAATGGCGAAGCCCCGTTGTCCGTCTGGAAGCTTCGCGCACGACGGCAAAAGCGTCGGGAAGAATTTTATTTAAAATATCCTGTTTGGCTTTCTTAAGTTCTTCATTAAGCCGGTTGAAATTATTTTCCGCATCGGTCTGCTCTTCGGGCGTTACCGCTTTGGCCAAAACTTCCTTGGCATCGCGAAGTTCTCCAAGTTTCTCTGAGACAGCCTCTTGATAGCGCTTGCGAAATTCCTGTGTTTTATTTTTGAGCTCTTCGCTGGTCAGTTTTTCCATCTGGCCCTCAAGGCCGTTAATCTTGGAGGCGACAGCGCCCATGCGTTTGACCATCCCCAAAGAGGGAAACGGCAAGTCCGGCGGGATATGAATCTTGACCTTAGGCTCCAAACGGTCCAAAAACTTTTGCGCCCCACCGACAAAAAAATTACGAACAAAAAAACTAAACATAAAATTCTCCCTTTAAAATTTTAGAACCTAAACCTATTTAAACCTCAAAAACGCTTCAATAAAAATTTCGATATCCCCGTCCATCACCTTTTGGACATTGCTCGTCTCAACGTCGGTGCGGTGGTCTTTGACCAGCAAATACGGCTGCATCACATACGAACGGATCTGACTGCCCCACTCGATCTTTTGTTTGGTGCCCTGCTCTTTGGCCATGATCGCATCCTGCTCTTTTTTGCGGTGCTCATAAAGTCGAGCGCGCAAAATTTTCATCGCGACCTGCCGGTTTTGCAGCTGTGAGCGCTCGGTCTGGCAAGTGACAACAATGCCGGTTTCAAGATGCGTAAAGCGCACGGCCGAATCCGTCGTATTAACACTTTGCCCGCCGGGACCGGAAGAACGAAAAACATCAATCCGCAAATCTTCCGGCTTGATATCAACTTGAATATCGTCTTCAATTTCCGGGATCACATCGACGGAAGCAAACGACGTATGCCGGCGCTTGTTGGCGTCAAACGGTGAAATCCTTACCAGCCGATGCACCCCTTTTTCTCCTTTAAGCAGTCCGTAAGCCATCTCGCCTTCGATGCGCATCGTGACATTTTTGATCCCCGCTTCTTCGCCAGGCAAAACATCGATCATCTGCACCTTAAAACCTTTGGAGTCGGCCCAGCGAGTGTACATCCGCAAAAGCATGCTCGCCCAGTCGCAGGACTCGGTGCCGCCGGCACCCGCATTGATCGAAAAAATCACATTGCTGCGGTCAAACTGTCCTGACAAAAACGCAGTGATCTCAACCGCGCGGACTTCCTTTTCTAAAAGGGCAAGTTCGGTCTCGATTTGGGAGAGCATCTGTTCATCGCCTGCGGACAATTCGGCTAGTTCTTTAAGGTCCGAAAGTTTTTTTACGCTTTTTTCGTAAGGCTCAACACACGATTTACAATACCGAAGTTCAGCCATGACTTTATTGGCGGCTGTCTGGTCATTCCAAAAATCCGGCGCGTTCATTTTTTCGCCGATAATTTTAATATTTTCTATTTTGGCAGGCAAGTCAAAGAAACCCCCTGATCTCTTCGAGTTTCCCGTGAAGTTCTGTGATTTTTCGCGCAATGTCCGGCGTCATATTATTTCTGATACCTTTTTACACCTTTAAGTTCCAAATTAAATTCATCCTTGCTCTCGGCAAAAACCCGCGCTGTTTCCTCGTCGACAATTTCGCTTTTGACCAAATTGACCAGCGATTTTTTAAACGACTGCATCCCAAAAAGCTCGCCTTCGTCGATAAAGTTCTGGATTTCCTTGATCTTGCCTTCACGGATAAGCCGGCTAATCGTAGGGGTCACGACCATCGTTTCGTAAGCGGGAATCCGTCCGGGCTTGTCGACCCGCGGCAGAAGACGCAGAGAAATAACCCCTTTGAGAATAATCGACACTTGTTGGCGAATTTCTTCATGCAAATGCGGCGGAAAAAAATTGACGATACGAGTAATCGCCTGCACCGCATTGACCGTATGAAACGTTGTCACAACAAAAGCGCCCAGTTCGGTAGCGGTAATCGCAGCGCGCATTGTTTCTTCGTCGCGAATCGTGCCGATATAAATGATGTCCGCGCTCTGCTGGGTCACATGACGCAGTGCGGCGACATAAGAATACACATCGACGCCTAACTCACGCTGGTTGATCGTGCTTTTTTTATCTTCAAACAAAAATTCGATCGGGTCCTCGATCGTCACAATGTGTTTTTCATACTTTTGATTGATTGTTTCAATCAACGATGCAATCGCCGTAGATTTTCCTGAACCGGCCGGCCCCGAGAGAATAAGAAGTCCGCTGGGGGCTTCGGCGAATTTGTACAAAAGTTCCGCCGGCAAATTCAACTCTTCAAAACTGCGGACTTTCGTATGAACATGCCGGGCCACGACCGACGGATACCCGCGCTCGCGTGAAATATTAATTCTAAAACGCCCGACATCCGCCTCTTCATAAATAAAATCAATGTCAAAATTTGCGGCATACTTCTTTTTGTTCTCGTCGTTTCCTAAAAGATGCTCGGTGATCTTGATCATCATTTCTTTAGTAATATGGTCTGAGCTGATGATTTGAACCGCGCCATTGATCCGCGCGCGCGGGACCGTCTCAGTGCTTAAAAACATGTCCGAAGCTTCTTTAGCAACCATGATCTTAAAAAGTTCGCGCAAGTTCATAGCTTTTCCTTAAGTTAAATTGTTAATTTTTAAAAAACTTTAAAGCGGACTTGATCGTCATTAAAACCAACTCTTTGCCCCTGCAAACGGCTGACGCTGGCTTTAAGCAAGCGCGCCGCATCCGCATAACCCTGCTCGAGGCTTTGGGCACTTACAACATCGGCAAGCGCAACGCTTCGAAGTATTTCACTAAAAATCCGCGACGACTCAATGATTTTGACCGTTGCCGTCGGGGGAACATTCAAAGCACGGCGAAAACTTTCTGCACTTTTGACAAACTCGCCTTGCCGGTAATACATCAGCCCCAAATCATACCACGCCCAAAAATATTGCGGCTCTAAAGCGACCGCTTTTTGCTGGGCGATTAACGCTTTTTGTGTTTCTCCCAAAAAATAATAGCAGAGCCCCAGCATATGCTCGGCCTGCGCCATCTGGGGGAAATAGTCACTAATCGTTTCATAATACTTCACGCTATCATTTAAAAAACTTTTTTCCGGCAAGGTATTCTGTACAAAAAACCCCTTCCACAAGCTAAGGTCCGGACGGTAATGGTTAATCGTGATGAGCATCGCCTTGTTTTTGACTTTTTGCTGCTCAACTTGCAGACTATGCCACAAAACGTTTTTTGTCAGAAGACTTCTGGCCTTAAGAAAATCAGCCTTGATTAAAAGAACGATGATAAAAATAAGACCAGCCGTAATAAAGGCCTTCATTAAACTTTTTATCGGCGCAATTGTCATATCAATATATTCCCAGAGCAAATATTTCTGCAATGACTTTTGAAGATCTTAACACCAAAAGCCCGCCGGCGAGAATGGTAAAATTAATAATCATCCAACGCTCGCCTGCCAAAATTTTGAACAGTTCAAACAAAAAGACCACTGTCCCAACAATCCCAAGCGGCGCCAAAAAAATAAAATACCGGCTGGAGATTACAAAACCTTTCCAATGGGGGTCTGCAGTCAAAGCAAAGCATACCATAATCCCCAGGACCGCGCTAAAAAATAGCGCAGTCAGCATCCCGTAATGCAAAAGTACAGGCGAGAGCTGTTTTTTTTGTCTTGCATCAAACAACAGCGCAAAAATCCCGCACAAAATAAGAAGCCATAACCTTTCGACGGGGAAATTAGCCCACATCAAGGCACCCGGGTCCGGCGGCAAACGAAAAACATAATGCGGCGCAGTCAAAAAATAATAAAATCCCAAGGCCAGCGGAAAAAATAAAATCAAAAGATACCGTTTCAATTTTTTTTCATAAAATCCGAACAAAAGCAATGACACAAGACAAGCCTGCACAGCGCCAAACACCGCTGTTAAAGATAAACCAATATGGATAACGGTTAATTTTTGCCACGTTTGCGGGCGTTTATCGCGTTGACGGATAAAGCGTAAAAAATACAATACCTGAAAAAGGCTTAAGGCAAACCACAGCGCATAGGGACGCGCTTCAACCCAATACACCCACACAGCGCTCGACGACAAAGCTGTCAAAAGCGCATACCCTCCAGCCCAGAGAGAATATTCGACAGCAAGCGCATAAAAAATGACCGTCAAAGCCAGCGCCATAAAAAAATTCGGCATCAGCCGTAAAATCAACTGCGCCGATGGTTCGGCAACGTTCCACTGGCCTTTCCAAACAAAGGGCAATTGAAAATGCGTCATGTCGCAAACGCCCTTTTGTAAAATATAAAACAACGGTGAATTGTTTCCTTCGGGAATATGCCCCAAAAGAATTTGGCTGTACGAAAGTTTTTCAACCCCATAAATCTGCGAATACAGTTCATCATTCCACAACGGCTTAAGAGCTGACAGACCCAGCCCCAAAGAAAACATCAAAATAAACAGGATAACGACAAAAACTTTTAGAATAAAATTTCTTTTCACATTAATCCTTTGCGTCGACTGCTTATAATTATTTTGTTAAAGAATATCATCTTTCGTAGGGAACGGTTTCAAACCGTTCCCTACCGCTAAACAAAAACTTTTTTTGCCCTCAGATTGCGGTGATAGGAAAGCGCGAAACGATGCGCCTCATCCCGCAAAC
>CAZWOH010000009.1:17035-24501 GCA_964635405.1 uncultured Planctomycetales bacterium
GCCCTCAGATTGCGGTGATAGGAAAGCGCGAAACGATGCGCCTCATCCCGCAAACGCTGCAAAAGTTTAAGCCCCAATGATTGTCGGCTTAAAATAACGGGCTTTCTTTTGCCGGGCAAAAAAATTTCCTCTTCCCGTTTTGCCAGCGAAATAATCGGGATGCTCACGGAGAGCTTTTCTAATTGGTGACAGGCGGCCGACAATTGCCCTTTTCCCCCGTCGATCATAATCAAATCCGGAAAAGCCAACCCTTCTTCTTTTAGCCGTCGGTACCGCCGGCGGACAATTTCGGCGATCATTTTAAAATCGTCAATGCCGCCAACTTCTTTGATCCGAAAACGCCGATACTGGCTCTTGTCAGGCTTGCCCATTAAAAACGAAACCATCGAGCCCACACTTTGCTCTCCCATGATATTGGAAATATCAAACCCTTCAATACGCTCTGGCATACGCGGCAACCCAAGCGCACGCTGCAATTGTTCGGCTTCCTTATAGTAATTGACGTCGGGCGAACCCGAATACAAAGCCCCAATCGCCTGCAGTTGATCGCGGATTTTGGCAGCCTGCTCAAAATTCTTTTCGCGCGACAAAGTTTCCATTTCACTTTTAAGTGTACGATAAAGTTCGTCTTTCTTACCTTCGAGAATAAGGCACACACTGCGAATGTTGCGCAAATACTCTTCACGCGAAATCTTGCCAATGCAAGGCGCCTGACAAAGCCCGATGTGAAAATCGAGGCATTCTTTTTTGGGAAAAGGGTCGCAGGTGCGAAAATGAAAAATTTTACGCAAAATCCCCAACGCTTCGCGGATCAAACGCGAATCGACGTAAGGGCCAAAATATTTTGAAGTCGGGATCCGAACCCGGGGACGCACAATTTCAACGCGGGGAAAAGTCTCCCCAGTAACTTCAATCAGCGGATAACTTTTGTCATCGCGCAGGTCAAAGTTATACTTGGGCAAATGCTCTTTGACCAAGTTCGCTTCCAAAATGAGCGCCTGCGCTTCGCTGTGGGTGTCAAGGGTGTCAATGTCACGGATTTCCGCGACGAGCTGATCGGTCTTCGACATTGTTTGTGTTTTGCGAAAATACGACTGCACCCTTTTGCGCAAGCTGACAGCTTTGCCGATATAAATGATCTTTCCGTCGGCATTTTTCATCAGGTACACGCCGCTGGTTAGCGGGAGCGCCTTTATTTTTGCCTGCAAATTTTTGTCCATAGCGTTTCAATCTGCGTAATCCGCAAAAAAACCCCGGCCGACACATAAACCACAAGCCCCGCCATCCCGGCTATAGCCAGTTTAAAGATTTCCGGTACCTGCCAAAGCTTCATCATTTCCTGCAAAAACCCAACAGCCAATCCCAACAGGAGACTCGCGCCAATGATTTTAAGCACGCATTGCCAAAGATCCGCGCTAAATAAACCAATGCGTTTTTCAAGATAGTAAATCAGGACAAAAAACCCGACCACCGCCGAGATCGAACTGGCCAAAGCAATGCCACCAATCGCCAGAGGCCTCATCAAAACCACATTTAAAACTCCATTTAAAACCAAAATTCCAGCCGCCACCTTAACCGGCGTGCGAGTATCCTGCAGCGCATAAAAGCCACTCGTCAAAATTTTTGACCCGCTAAAACTAAACAACCCGAAGCTAAAAAACATAAGCGACAATGACGTAATGTTCGTCGAATACGCGTCAAATTCACCTCGTTCAAACAGCACGCGCACCAAAGGCTGCGACAAAAGTATAAAAACAACACTCACCGGCAGCATCACAAAAAAGATATTTTCCAGAGAAAAAACCAAGGTCCGTTTAAATTTGTCCATTTCTTGCTCTGCAACCATCGTCGACAAAGTCGGCAAAGCAGCGGTGGCCACCGCAAAGCCAAAAACGCCCAAAGGCAGTTGGATCAGTTGATTCGAATAAAAAATCGCCGAAATCCCTCCCGGGCCGACGATATGAGAGAGAGACGCGCAAATGGTGTCCACAACGAGATTAAGCTGATACACGCCCGAACCAAAAAGCCGCGGCAACAAAAGCTTTCCGCACTGTTTTGCGCCGCTGTGCGACAAGGACGGGGTTTGCCACGTCATCCCTTTTTTAAACATTGTTGGCATTTGTATCGCTAACTGCAAAACGCCGCCCACCAAAACCCCGACGGCCAAGCCATACGTCGGTTCAGAGAGAAATTTTTGTGACAAAAATGCGGCGATGATGAGGGACACATTAAAAAGGCACGGACTAAACGCGCCAGACACAAACGAACGGAATGTATACAACACCGCCATGCTGTGGGCAGTCAATCCGATGAAGATCAGATACGGAAACATTAGCCGCGTTAAATCTACCGCAAGCTGGACTTTTAGCGGATCATCCGCAAACCCCGGCGCCATAAGCCGCACAATAACGCGAGCAAAAATCATTCCCAAAATTGTGATCGCGCTTAAAATAATCAGCGCCCAGAGCGAAATCACATTGACCAGCCGCCAAAAATCTTTCGGATCATTTTTGACCTGATATTGCGACAAAACCGGCACAACCGCGGCATTGGCCGCCCCTTCACCCACCAAATCCCGAAAAAGATTGGGAATACGCAACGCCAAAAAGAAAACATCCGCCCGTATCCCTGTTCCAAAATACCTGGCTAAGACAATATTTCTTAAAAAACCCAAAATCCGCGATGAAAACGTCCCCAGAGAAAGGATCGTAGCGGATTTAACGAGCAAATGATGCGAATCGGCAGGCTGTGAATTATTGTTTGACATCCCAAAACCTCTTTGCTATATTACACACTTTAGAAAATCAGAAAGGGGTGATTCCATTGCCACAACGTAGAACAGCGATTAAAGAATTACGTAAAAACCGCGCGCATCATCTTCACAATCAAGATATTAAGACGGACCTTAAAAAGACGATCAAAAATTTTCTGACGACTGTTGAAGCAAAAAATAAACCTGAGGCGCAAACTCAACTCAAAACGGTTTTTAAAAAGCTCGACAAGGCCGCCAAACGAAACGTGATGCACAAAAAAACTGCCAGCCGCCGCAAGTCCAAATTTAGCCGTCTTGCCTTAGCGATCAAGTAACGCAATCCTAAAAAAATTTAGTGTAGGGAACGGTTTCAAACCGTTCCCTACACAACACCCAACAGCTTTCTCTAGCTTTTCATCCCACCACTTAATTGCGCCAACTTTACGACCACAAGCTCCACCGCCTGCTGAGGGTCCAGCTGCGAACGTTTAATATTCAAATCCGCCTGCTGCAAATCACGCAAACCTTGTTCAAAATTTTGAGGCGAAACACGGCCGCGTTCATTGCCCCACGCCCAAACAACGCCACCCATAATTTGCAGAGGATGCGCGCCATCCTCATAAAGCTGGTTTAAACTTTGCAGAGCTTGGCTACCTTTGCCTGACGTCATCTTTTTGGTCATATCAAAAACATTTTCTTTGACACTCCTGCGGCTTTCATGCACTTTACAAAGAGCGCGGATCTGGCCCCAAAGCTCATCTTTGGCGGGCAAAACGCCAGCATCTAAAATAACAACCGCATGGCTGGGCTTTGACAAAAGAAACTCAAGCACAATCGTTTTGCAATGCTCGTCGAGCTTTTCGGCTTCGTGAATATAAATAAGTCTTTCTTTAAAAATAGCCGGCAAGGCCAAGAGGGATTTTTTTAATTCCTTAACATCAATCTTATGGGCATACAACGGTTGATAATCAAACTGTAGCGCGTCAGGATGGGCGACCCAGCGGGCTTTGATCTGGGCAATCTGGGCTTGTTTGTCGGCAGAATTTTCGCCGATAAAAAGATAGGTCATCGTTTACCAATCTTCGACGGTGCGCTCAACGATACGTTTGGCAAGGTCCAAAACAGCCTCTTCAAGCGCGCCTGCTTCGGAGGTGATTTTAGCTCCGGCCAAAAAATAGGACGCTTCGCCGGTAAAGCT
Organism: uncultured Planctomycetales bacterium; assembly: GCA_964635405.1. GTDB lineage: Bacteria > Omnitrophota > Gorgyraeia > Zapsychrales > JANLHA01 > JADLGJ01. Next base: position 20,986 of record CAZWOH010000009.1, read on the forward strand.
TGGCTCCTCCCAAAGGACTTCTCCTAAATGGTTTGACATCGTCAGATGCACCGTAACCGAAATCCGGTATTCCTGAACATCGTCATTGTCCGTGTAGCGTAAAGCACTGCGCTCATAGCTGATCAATTCCCCTTTCAAAACCAAATCAGCGTTTTTTTCTTCGGCAATCCGCAAATTGCCGTCGAACAAAAACTGGTTGACCAGCGCATCGTGCGCCTTGACTTCCAAAAGCGGCACATAAACATTGGGTTTTCCGGATTGAAAATCAATTTTATTAACAAACGGGACGACTGCAATCGTTTTAATATGCGCCGGCAAAGACGACCGTGTCGAATATCCACACGACGGAAAAACAAGCAAAGCGCCCAAAACTATCAGAGAAAGGATCTTTTTCATTTTTCTTCCAGCGCCCGCAAAGCCTTCATCGCTTTCTTGGCCCAAACGGTGTCAGAATAATTGTCGACAATCATTGTGTAATAGGATTTTGCCGAATCGAACTTCTGTTGTTTTTCGTAAAATCGTGCAATTAAAAAATTGTTTTCAGCTTCTTTTTGCCGCAAAGCGTTGATATGCTCTTTGGCCTCTTGCGAAAGATCGGCATCCGGAAATTTTTTCACAAAATCTTCAAATTCCTTTAAAGCCGTGCCTGTGACTTTTTGATTATACTGCGCCTTTGAAGAACGTTTAGCGTCGGACAAAGCGATCTGAAATTTTGCAGCCTTGGCCCACTGACTGTCAGGATAATCATTGCGCGTCTTTTCAAATTCATCACGCGCTTCCTGATAAAGCTGTTTTCCCAATAAATACAGCCCAATTTTATATTGGGACGGCGCGGCAAATTCGCCATAAGGCGCATTCTTAATGACCGCACGAAAAACTTCCACGACATCATACTCGCCGCCGGAAACCGCATCGACAAATTTGTTGCGCTTGTCTTTTCCCTCTAAAAGAGCATTACCGATCCCATACTGGCGCTTAACAACTTCGGCCGAACGTTCGCTAAAAGGATATTTATCGATCACAATCTGATAACTTTTAAATGCAGCCATCCATTGGCCCTGGTCCTCTTGAATCAAAGACAGATAAAATTGGGCCTCCGCCGCTTCCCGGGCACGCGGGTAATTTTTGAGCAATTTTTGCAGCTCATCATTGGCTTTTTTATAGTCTTTAGCTTTATAAAAATCGAGGGCAAACGCTAATTGCGCCTTGGGCGTATCTCTAACCGTATGCTTGGGATTGACAAATTTCCCGGTTTCGGGCGTCCAGACCCAAAACGCCTGACAGGGAATGACCCAAAACCCTAAAAACACAGCAATCAAAATTGATTTTTTAAACATGATGATTCCAAAATCTTTTGGTAGGTACCCTTGATCTTATTGAGGGCTCAATTTATCATAGTTGCCCAACTTTGTCAATTGACGACGGCGAAACCTTTTCGTGCAGCCACAATCCCAACGCGATAACGGCACAATAATAACTAATGACACTGCAAATATTTACATCTTTAAAATAATGGTACGCTAACGGCAATTTTTGACAAAGCGCCATAAACCAGACCATCAAGTTCAGGGCAAAGGTAATACACGTCGCAAAAAAAGGAATGACCCCGCCGCACAATAGCAACCCAATCCCCAAAATAGTCGCCAGCGTACTTAAAGGAACGACAATCATGTTCGCTAAAAGCGATACAGGGGTCACGATTTCAAAATAATACGCCAGCAACCCTGCAACGCCCAGGGTGGCCGACAGGGAAACAAAAAATGTTTCCAGGACAAATTTGAGAATTTTTTGCGGATGGCGTTTTAAAAAAGGTTTCATCGTAGCCATCAGAAGCGGATAAAAAATGAGAATCGAAAGGACACTGATAAAAGAAAGCTGAAACCCGATATCAAAAATATTTTGTGGATCCAAAAGAAGGATTAAAAACGCGGCAAACGCCAACGAATTGATGCTGTCCGTTTCACGCTCGATGACAAAGCTCCCCAAAAAGACCATCGACATCATTCCCGCCCGCACAACCGACGGGCTTGCGCCGGTCAAAAGGACGTACAAAGCGACAAAAAACATCGTCAATCCATACGTCCAATACCCTGCCGACGGGATCATCCGCAACAACAAAAACAGGACCATCACAACAATCCCGACATTTAGCCCGCTGATTGCCAAAATATGCGCCGTACCGGTTTGGGAAAAAACTTCTTTTAATGAATCGGGAATATTTAACCGTTCGCCCAAAAGCATCGCTTGCATCAGCGAAGCCTCAGGCGGGGCCAAACTTTGGGCGAGCAAACAACTAGCAGAGTTTCGGATCCGATAAAGTTTGTCCAACAGCCAGCTGCCCTTGTCGTGCCCCAAAATCTGGACAGGACTGTCCTTTTTAACGCTTAAAACAAAAATAATTCCTTGGCGTTTCAAATACTGCCGATACGAAAACTTTCTGTTCTGCGAAAACTCAAAAGGATAATGCAATTTTCCCGTCAAGACCATCTCATCGCCATATTTAAGCGGCAAATCCTGAAAAAGGTTGACCAGCACTTTTCCCGACACACTTTGCCAATCATCTGCTGTCTTTATTTCCCGCAAATTCAGAACAAAGCTCAATCGCTTCGAATACCTGCTGGGCTTGGCGCGGACATCTGTGTCAATAATACCCCTCAAAGTGATCGGGCCCTCGTAGGCCTTTTGCCGATAAAAATAAATGTGATCGTCGGCAAACAGCCAGCGCTCGTGCGACCACAGCCAGCCTAAAAATAAAAATTCGATTAAAATAAAAACACAAAAAACTATTTTCCTTCGTCGAAAAAAATACGCGCCGATCAAAACTAAAACGCTAAGAAGAGCGATGTATTCTGCCGAGCTTCGGCCAATTGGGGAAAGCAAAATGCCCACGATAAAAAATACGGTGATCCACAAAAACGGAAAATGCCTTTTCACTTCGTTACCTTTTTTTGCACAGGCGTTTTGGGAGAAGAGGAAGAATAATGGTTTTGGGTAAATTCAAAAAACTGTCGGACAGTCGCAGATTTTTTACTAAGAATTTCAAGCATACTACCGACGAGAATAACAGCCGCTAAAAAAAGCACAACGGCCCGCTCTTGTTGGGTGAGATTAAACATGATGCTCTCCTGAAATTATTGAAGTAAGGTTGTTGTTAGTGACTCTCTGGCGAGTTCCGCAGCCGAGCCGATTTCCTGAAAGTTTTTTAACTTAAGAACTAGCGGCTCGAGTGAGGACTGTTTGAGCAAAGAGAGTCACTAACAATAACCTTAAGAAATAATTCCTTGGGGTAGTTTTTTTGGAAATCAGAGGAAAATTACACGACAATACTAATCAGTTTATTGGGGACAACGATAAACTTTTTAATTTCTTTGCCTTCCAAATAGGCTTTTAACTTTTCATCCGCGTTGACAAGACTGCGCAATTTTTCTTCGCTGGCATCTGTTTGAACGTCATACTTAGAACGGATCTTGCCGTTAATTTGCACGACCATGGTCACTGAATCGAGTTTGAGGGCCG
>CAZWOH010000009.1:24601-26843 GCA_964635405.1 uncultured Planctomycetales bacterium
ATATGCTTGACTGCTTTGCTGCGGGCGAATTCCAGATTTTTGTCATCAGCATCATGGACGAGAACCGCAGCGGCAATGCCGGGAGTATACCGTTCGTCAATCATGCTATAGATCCGGTTTAAAAATTTCCACGCGCCGTCAATCGCACTGTCATTCCATTCCAGCTGATCTTCAGGTGGAGCGGCAAACAAAATAAATAACCGAAGCGTGTCCGCGCCATAACGGCTGATGACCGAATCGGGATCGACGGTGTTGCCGCGCGATTTAGACATGACCTCGCCGTCTTTTAAAACCATCCCTTGCGTCAAAAGCCGGTCAAACGGTTCGCTGACATTGACAAGTCCCAGATCTTTCAAAAATTTTGTAAAAAACCGCGAATACAAAAGATGCAGAATCGCATGCTCAATCCCGCCGATATACTGGTCAACCGGCATCCAGTAAGCAGCTGCCTTGGAGTCAAAAATCTGCTGTGACTCCTTGGGGCTGCAGAAGCGCAAAAAATACCACGACGAATCAAAAAACGTGGCCATCGTGTCTGTTTCCCGACGGGCAGGCGATTGGCACTGCGGACAATTCACATGGACAAATTCTTTAACAGCCAAAAGCGGACTGCCGCCCTCGCCGGTAATCTTGACATTTTTGGGAAGCTTAACAGGCAAATCTTTTTCTGGCACACCGACGGTACCGCACTTGGAACAATAAATAATCGGAATCGGCGTCCCCCAATAGCGCTGACGGGAAATCAGCCAATCGCGCAGACGCCAATGCACCGTAAGTTTACCCATATTTTCGTTTTGCATCCACTGGGCAATCTTTTCTTTGGCCTCTTCATTGCCCACGCCGTCGAATTGTTTTGAATTAACCAAAACGCCAGCGCCTTCAAAGGCGCCAGTCATTTGCTCGACGGAAATTTCTGGATTTGCTGGGTCCTCAATAACAATCCGCAAAGGCAGACGATGTTCTTTGGCAAAAAGAAAATCGCGCTGATCATGCGTCGGGACCGCCATGATCGCGCCGGTGCCGTAGTCCATCAGGACATAATCGGCAATCCAAATCGGGATTTCCTCGCCGTTGACCGGGTTGATTGCATACTCTCCGGTAAAAATCCCTTCCTTCTGTTTATCGCCTGAAACGCGCAAACTCTTGCTGACATTGCGCGCCTTTTCGACAAAATCCAAAACTGCTTTTTCGCTGTCCGTGCCTTTGACCAAATCGCTCACCAAAGGATGCTCGGGCGCCAGAACTACATAAGTCGCACCAAAAATCGTGTCGGGTCTCGTCGTAAAAACAGGCAAGCGCATGCCTGTTTTTTTAATCTTAAAATAAATTTCAACGCCAAAACTTTTGCCGATCCAATTCTCCTGCATCGCCTTGACCCGGCCCGGCCAATTGCTTAATTTATTCAAATCTTCCAAAAGCGGCTGATTATAATGCGTGATTTTTAAATACCATTGCTCCAGATCTTTTTGCACAACGTCATTTTTGCAGCGCCAGCAAGCGCCATTGATAACTTCTTCATTGGCCAAAGTCGTCTGACAGCTCTGGCACCAATTGACAGCGGAAGCTTTTTTGTACGCAAGCCCGCGCTCCATCATTTTTAAAAAAATCCATTGATTCCATTTGTAATAGTCCGCGTCACACGTCGCCAGCTCGCGGTCCCAATCGTACGAAAAGCCCATCATTTTTAGCTCATCACGCATCTGAGCAATACAACGATACGTCCACTCGCCGGGGTCTGTTTGATGTTTGATTGCGGCGTTTTCCGCCGGCTGGCCAAAAGCGTCATAGCCCATCGGGTGAAGCACATTAAAGCCCTGCATCATTTTAAAACGGGCAATCACATCCGCAATCGTGTAATTACGGACATGGCCCATGTGGATTTTTCCCGACGGGTAAGGAAACATTTCAAGGACATAATATTTGGGCTTAGCCGGATCAAAAGAAACTTTAAAAGTTTTCTGTTCGTCCCAAGCTTTACGCCACTTGTCCTCAATGCGCTTGATTTCTTGTGTGTTGTAAGATTTCATTTTAATTGTTCACCACTAGCACTTCTAATCCGCCCTGAAGGACTGGGGGTTCTTCGATGAATGCCCCTGTCTCCCTTAACTTTTTTTCGATTATAACCCAAAGGGCAAAATACAGCGAAGAAAATTTAATCTGCATGAAACCCAATCTTTTTCTTTTCAGGTGGCTCAGATGCCGGCGTAATCATAATCTGACGAATAGCCTCGAATATCATAAT